>DNPP01000463.1:5592-5935 GCA_003501365.1 Bacillota bacterium | reverse complement strand
AACCATCGGTAAGCATACCGGTGATTGTTCCGGAACGGTAAGCAATTTTTAACGCTTCAGAGAAGCTGTGACGGGCGGCGGCAGAAACGCGCACGTTCCCTTGAACAGCCATCCGCATTCCGAATTGGCCGACGATCAAGGAGAAGAAAGCGCCCATGATAAAGGCAATCATGCGGCCGATACCGATATATAACTTTAATTGAGCAGGAGTAGCGCCGGGAAAACGTTCGGCTGCTTCAGCGCTCGGCGGAGCGACATAAACTGAAAGGAAGAGTACCGCTGCCAATACAATGATCAAAGGCAGAATAGTCTTCAATTGCCGACCCAGATAAGCGTCAGCGCC
>DNPP01000463.1:5093-5256 GCA_003501365.1 Bacillota bacterium | reverse complement strand
CCGCGAAGGAACATAGCATAAGCTAAACCCAATAGAGAAATTGCAAATACCACCCATAAAGACCAAAATTCAAATGGTTGAAGATTTAAATGTGACATTTCTGTATTCCTTCCTTTTATTTATTAAAATAGCAGATCCCCAAAGTAGCGGGCAAAGTGACATT
>DNPP01000463.1:0-4787 GCA_003501365.1 Bacillota bacterium | reverse complement strand
TTTTGTCGGCCATTCACCTCCTATGGGTTTAACCGGGCGGGGCTATGTCAAGAAAGACCACCCCAAAATAAAAATACTCTTTAAACCAGGAAGTTAATAATAAAAATGAAACCAAAAAGTTTTCCAAAACCCCGTCCCCACGAAATAATATTCCAACTTTTTGCCCATTCTATAGTATCAAAAAGCTTGCGCAAATGCAATATCTTATATAGCACCAGCACAAGCCCATTTTTTTAAATCGTATGTTTAAAGCTCATTTTTTTGCATTTAAGAATTTTATGTTAAAGTATTGTAAACAAAAATAAGGCCCTAAAGTGAGCTTTTAACCGCTAAAATTATCACAATCACTATCAATGCCGGTAAGAAATTACCGACCCGAATTTTCTTGATACCAAGGATATTAATGCCGATTCCCATTACAATAACCCCGCCGACAGAGGTTAACTCCCTTACCACGTTCGGATTGAAAATTGGCTGTAATAACCTGGCGAGTAGTGTCAGACTTCCTTGATACAATAAAATTGAAAGGGCCGATCCCAGTACCCCGAACCCCATACCGGCTGCAAAAGGAATGGAAATAATCCCATCCATCATTGCTTTGGTAAAAAGAATGGAATAATCGCCTTTGACGCCGTCGGTAATACTCCCGACAATGGCCATTGAGCCCACACAAAATACCAAACTGGCATAAATAAATGCTTTTGCCGGACTTCCGGCTTTAACCTTCAGCCGCTTCTCGATCCATAGACCAAGCTGATCCAATCGGCCTTCAATATTAATCCACTCGCCAATCATCGCCCCCAAAGCCAGGCTTATTAAGACCAGGATCATCTCTTTGCCCTGAAGCGCCATTTCAATCCCGATCATTAATGTAAACAAACCCATTACTTGTAATGCCGTTTCCGAAATCCGTTCCGGGAAACGCTTTCGGAACAACAAGCCAATTGTCCCGCCAATTAAAATCGCAACCACATTAATAATCGTTCCCATCTATCATCCACCCATCCTTAGTTGTGAATTTGCTTTTTCTAATTATACAGCATCTGAAATCCAAACTGATATTTAATTTTTAGCACGATACTCCCGCCCATCGTTTTTTGACAAAACAAAAATCAAGCGTTCATCCAATGAGCCGCTTGATTTTGATTCCAGCTTTTCGAAAAAATATTATCCTCGAAAAGGTATCATTGCCACCTTTTTCGATATTATTGAGCCTGATTACTAGTAAATAGAGTTAATCGGAATATCAAAATATTTTAGACCGGCTGCTTGTCATTCCCCGTCAACTCTTTGAACCGTAAGTTTCCAGGGCAATTAATAATATGACGCCAGCCGCAATGAAGACAAATTTCCTCAACCTGTTCCGGAGATTCCAAAGCGGCTTTTAAAAAAGCGGTTAAGCCGGTTTCCAAGGCTTGAATCTCCGCACTTGACATCCGCGCTAAAATCGCATTAAACTGAGCCCTTTCAATACTTTCGATATCATCAAGCAGTTCGTGCCCTCTGGAAGTCAGGGCTATTTTTAAAACCCGGCGATCCTGAGTGTCCTCTTCTCGAGTCAATAGTTTTTTACGAACTAAACGGTCGATTAGTTTGGCCGAAGCCGCATTACTAATAGCCAGACCATTTGCGATCTCACCCACTGAAGGTTCGGAGTGAAAAGCAGCATATTTAATACATGACAATTGAACCTCGGTTAATTGTTCTTTCGCCAGTCCCTCCAGCGATGGTTTTACCACCCGATAGATAATAGCCTGACAAAAGAGTTTACTAGACTTCTCAAAAACATCCAAAGCCATATTAATATCTCCTTTTAAAAAAACCTAAAACCTACATAAATATTAATATAGTTAAACAATAATGTCAATACTCGAACTCAAAAATCACTTACTTTTCTCTCACTGTTTTGAGCCAATATCAAAAAATTTTCATTGATAAAAATCAGAAGGGTGGCTCAATTTTCTTCGGTACATAAGATATCTCCACATAATGCTGGAGGTACTTGGCAGCAACTCGTTGAATATCCGCTGTTTTTACCTGTTCTAATTTGGGGAGTAAAGTATCATCGTAAACCAGTTGGGTCTGTAAAAACTGGCTTAGGGCATTTTGTGTGGCTAGCCCCTTCCCGCTGGCTTTCTTAGCCTCATTCTCAATCTTTATGGCTTTGATGACTTTATCGATATCACTTTGCTCTATTCCCTGGGCAGCCAACTGGTGAACCACCTTTAATGTCCGATCCTCCAATGTTTTCAAAGAATCCGGATCGGTCATGGTTATAAAAGCGATGTTCGGAGCTTTGGGTTTCTCCAAATAATTGTAATACACTGAAGCGGCATAAAATAGCCCTTCTTTAACGCGTAACTCTTCAAAATAATGCTGGTATTCTTCAAGATAATAAGCCAAAACCCGGAATGCGGGATAATCGGGATCCTGCATTTTCGGAGCGGAGAAACCCATGCAAAAAGAGGTTGCCCGGTCGTTATGGTTCTCCTGCTGAAGCTTTTTATCTTGGCTTAACAACACCGGTTGAATGATCAAATGACGGTCCACTATCTCATTTTTCATATTGGAAAAGAACTTTTCCAAAACCGGAATACTCTGGCCGGCCCCGCCGGATATCGATAAAATGGCATTCCCCGGCTGATAGGTTTGGCGATACCATTTATAAACATCAGGTCCGGTAATCGCAGTGACGGTCTTGGGAGCCGGCCAATCATCGTAGGGATGCCCCGGTCCATAAAACTCTCTGGAAAAATCAGAATAGGCCATGGCCTCCGCTTGCACCGCCTTTAAATTGGTACCCAGCCATTCCCGTAAATCAACTACTAAATCATAACTATAAATCGGTTCGCTCAGTAAATATTTGATCCGGTCCAACGTAAGTTTAAGATCCTGCGGCAGAGTAGTTAAACTGATCAAAGTATAATCCGGTTGCGTGGTCACATCAACCGAACCCACCTTAGAATCGTTTAGTAGCCAATATACGATATTATTCATAATATAGGAGATTCCTTTTTTGTCCGCCGGCTCAATCCCGCTGCCGGACTTCAAAAGGAGCGTAACCTGGACAATATTGGAACTATTCTTCTGTAAAAGAATATTCATCCCGTTAACTGTGGTACGTTCGATACGAGTCGAACGATCGACTGATTTCGGACCGTCTGCTACAGCCATACCATTCGTCCATACTACCGACATGATGATTCCAATCAACAAAACAGCCCAAATGTTTAATCGCATTCTATCCATATTCTATTTACCTCCTGCCCCATTATCTTTTACTACTATCCATGTTGTCGGAGGCCCTGACAAATATCGATCAATAACTCGCTCCAAATCTCGATTGTCAATTTTCTTAAGCACTTCCAAAGAATCCACAGTGATGTTGTCGGGATCCGTTAACCGCTGGACTTCATAATCGACTGCATCAACAGCCGATTGATTACTACTCGCCCTTTCCAACTCAACTGAACGCACGAAATCTTTTCGCACTTTCTTTAAATCAATCTTTTTGAATTGCCGGATATATTTCAATAGATTGACTTTCACCTCATTAATAGCGGCATCGGAATACGGCTCTTTACGCTCCAAATAATAAATACCGAAATAATCCGTATTACCGAGAGTTCGATCGACCACATTATAAGTTTTGGTTTCATTTCTTTGATAATCAACCTTATAATCCTGACCGTATAGATAAGAAAATATCTTTAAAACCATACGATCTTCCGGAGATAATCCGCTAAATTGATAAGCCAGTAAAACCTGATAAGAAAAAGGATAAATATTTCGTTCTTCCACTACATCGCGCTGAGGCAAAGCAAATTCATTTAAAACAGACTTGGGAACTTCTTTTTTGCCATAACCGTTTTGAACCGTTTCCAATTGCGCGATAACCGCCTTGGGATCGAAATCGCCGGCAATAACATACGTTACATTACTCGGTTGATAATAGGTCTGGTAAAAATCTTTGATACCCTGAGCCGTCATGGCATCAACCGTATCCTTGCTATAGAAATTCTCGGCATAGAAATAGTGAAAAATCGGGTAGTACGGAATCCGCATCCCATAATCCATATCCAACTCATGCATAACAATTTTTCGTTCTAAAGCAACATTAATCTCCGAAAGGTTGGTTTGCCAAATCGAGCCGTTGAAAATGCCAAAAGCATTGTCAAATTTATCTTTTGGCACTACAAAATTGAATACTGTAGTATAAAACGAGGTAAATCCGTTAAACTGGCCGCCCTGACGGCTGGTTGCTTCCAGGATATCGTTAAATGTATAGCCGGATCCGCCGCGGAAAACCAAGTGTTCCAAAAGATGCGCCATACCCTTCTGCTTTTCCAGGTTCATTCCCACCGGAATTACCGCGTACATCGAAATCATCGGCTCATTCTTCATGACCTTATACATCAAGGTTAAGCCGTTGGCCAAAACAGTTTTTTTAAAGGTCTCCGGAGGTTTTGCTTCTACGGAATAAGGTGCCGGTAACATCACTAATGCCATAACCAGCCAGAGTATATTCTGTTTCAGCCTCATTAGTTCTTCCTCCCGATTCGTAATGTATTCGGATAGACATCCCACGAAAAAACTAATTTTTGACTGCCGCTTTTCAAAGCGGTCTTTTGGGGATGAGTCACAACCTCATCGGGAGAAAACGAACTATCATTGTTATAATCAATTAATAATTGATCGTCCTTGTCGTTAAAACGGCCATTATTATTATGATCAATAATAGCGATAAGTTTTTCAGCGCCATCCTCATTGACTTTGGCTAAAAACCA
>DNPP01000057.1:9702-18044 GCA_003501365.1 Bacillota bacterium | reverse complement strand
CGTGGGTCTTTATCAATCATGCTACTGTTTTAACGGCGTATCAGCCTAAAGTTAAAGGCTTTTATCCGCATCCGACCGGTGTGTCGTGGTTGTCGCAGGTATCCAAGTAAAATTTACACAACAAAAGCGACGGGCCGGCTCAAAAGAGCCGGCCCCTTTTTCTCATCAACGGATCTTACCATTTATAAACCGTTCATGTGACTTTCTTACGTTCTCCAAACCATTCTTCCATGATTTTCATGACGAGATTAAAATCCATGCATCATTAAAAAGGGAGGGCCAATTAATCAAACAATTCCTTCAAAAATTTATCGGTATTATTTAAAAATTGGGTTACGTATTGATATAAATCCGAGTGAGAGTCATGGGTCGAAAACCTAAAGTTTGAGTTTTTATTTATTGATATGCTCCGAATGTACAAATCCATACTTGTAAGACACCTCAACAAATTATTAATTCCTTGCATTCCGTAATGACTATATCCGTTGATTCATTAGAGTTTGTTATAATTTGGGGATTAACTTAATGCTTCTTTGAGTATGCTTTATGTTATTACTGTACGCGCCCGAAGCGGAGATACGTTGTTATGTTGACGTACTGAACCAAGCAGCTGTTACTCACTCTCACGTCAGCCAAACCACGAATAGTTGACTGATCGGCCGAAAATATTTGCGATGACGTGATTTTCCAAACCTTATCGATTCTGTTTTTATTAGCTTAATAATTTTTTCCGTACTTTCAATTACTTTTTAACATCGATTTCTTTCAACGTCCAAATGAAAGGGATATCTCATTTGGACTCCATAGTCAGTCAACTCCATACAGTCGTTTTCAATTTCTTGACATTGACTGCTATACATTAAACAGTTCTTATTCAATATTACCAGGTCATGAGTTTTTATGATTTGACCCCCGTTTAAAGCAATAAACCCCTTGAAATACTTTTCCGCACATTGTTGGCAATGATAGCAGATGATTTCAAGGGGTGCCGGTCGCATATTGATCATTAAAAATTTAGCTGAATCCAAATCTAATTCAGCCATTTTGAACCATTCATTGGCTATGTCAAGATTTTTCATATAGTTTGATCCCTTTATTTTTGATTTGAAACTCAAAGGTAGTATCTAAATTGGCTCGCGTATAAAATTCATTTTCATTATAAATAACTATATCCACCGCCTTATTGGCAACTGGCGAAATAACTCTTCTAGCCTGTTTCAATAGATCAATTTTTCTTCCATCTTGGTTGGTAATGATACACAAATCAATGTCACTGTCGGCATGCGGGTTTCCATAGGCATACGAACCAAACAGAAAAATTTCTTTAGCTGGGAAATTTTGAATAATCCGACTTACAATATTGTTGATTTCCATGTTATTAATTCCTTGTACCATCTCGATCATTCCTTACGTTTATTCATTCATTTCTATTATATAGCATCCTTGGTATTTTACCCAATGATAAAATTAAATCGGAGGAAAAATTATGTTGACTAACGTTCTGCCCTCCCAACGCGGATCAGCTTAGTCGCAACCACGAACTTTGCCGATCCGCTATGGTGTGGCAGACTTCATACCCAAAGGGAATTACGTTTCGATCAGTCCAAATTTTGCAGTGACCACTTATAAAACAACGCCTTCACGGCTCGTTTCTCCCCGGGGGAGAAAGATAGAATGATGGCGGACTCAATCTGCATTCATAACATGTTGAAATTCAATCACAACGGCCTTAACTCAAAAAGTCGGGCACTGACCGGTTCCGGAAACGACACTATTAAAAGAGCAGTGGCCTGGTTCCATTCAAATTCACAACGATGTTCCCCTGGGTAGATACATGTTACACTAACCGCCTGACCCTGGAGATGTTTCACCGGTATTTCACAAGTTTCCGGGTGACTGCCAAATTCATTTTTATATCCCGATGATCTTTGCAACGTAACCGCTGGCCTGAAGCCAGCCGTCACTGTGTACTTGGTGCCATGGCATTCTTCCGGATGATCAAGGCCCGATACCATAATCATAAAATAATAAAATTTAATAAATCTTTTATTCCCCGATGATAAAATCTTTATAATGGCAATGACTTCCCTTAAATACTGAAGCGCCAATCTGCCCACTCAGGTATGGATCTTTTTCATCTTCAAAATAGATAAGATTTTCATTATTAACACTTATAGAAATGGTGTTCTTTCTTACATCGATCCTTAATGGATATTCATTACCTGTTTTCCATTGAAAATGAATTGCTTTAAGTTCCCGGTAACTATTTTCATTTTTATAAAGAACCAGCCGATTATTGGAAGCAAGACCAATCGCATAGGAGCGGATGGCTCCCTGAACCCGGAAGTTCAAATTATGATATTCTCCGAATAAAGGTTTCAACGTTCCCTCGAAACTATAATCTTTCCAATCGTAATAACCGGTATAAGCTTCCCCAAAATCGCAACAACTTCCACTCAATTCACCGTCTTCAAGTTCCCAGATTCCTTTTAAATAGGTAAACTGGCTTACTTCGCGATGCATCGGATTCCAGACATCCATTTTTTCTTTTGTAAAATCGATCATGTAATCCGGTTTTCCTGTGATATTGAAATTATCTAAATAAGCCATAAATTGCTCATGACTACCTTTTTCAGTGACGAACTCCACGCCTAATTCTTCAAGGCACGCGCCGTCTAAATGGGGTATCTGTAGAGATAAATCCATCCATTCGCCGGGTTTGAGTTTTTGAGAGGAGCCTTTCATGCAATTGCCGGAATTTCCATCTCTTACATAGAGACCTGCTTCTGTATTAAAATCACTATGATCAGGTAAGATAACAGAACATGATACCGTTTGACCCGGATATAAAATCGCTGAAAAACTTGGATCATATCGACTGTCATAAAAATCCTCAGGCCGGTAATATGTTTTATGATAAACCTTCAAGATACTCCTACCGTTTAGCGACATTACAGTAAGTTTTAAGCAACCTTTCCCGCTTTGGGAAAGCTCCGCTCCGTTGCTGAGTTCATAAACAATGTCATTTTCGAGATTATGTTTAAATCGAAAGCCATGAGTAGAACCAGGTAGTCTAAAATTAAACTTTGCCGCTTTTCCATCAAGAATATCGCGCCATTCTTTTGGTCCTTCATATCCTGCAACTTTATAGCCAAGTTTCGCGATATAATAGGCACAACTTGGAATATCCATAATATTAAGGCTACCGATCACACTTGAGCATGCAAGAAAATCGTTAATTGGCTTCCTCCATTTATCATAATCGATACCTGAAAGACCGTTTCGCACCCCCATCACCGAACCTACATTGGCGGCATTGCAATCCGTATCCCAGCCGCACATCGCGCAGATATTGATGGCTGTTGAAAAATCACCTTTGCCATACAAAAGCGCCAATATAACAATTGCCGCATTCGGTATGATATGACAAGAACCGGGATATTTATCATACCCATATTTATCTTTTACAAAACTGTATGCGTTTCTCCAATCTATCGGATGCTTGTCAAAAAAGTCCATAATGTCATTAGCCATTCTGGTATACTCGCAGTTTTCAGGAATAACAGCAAGCCCATTACGGATTATTTTTTGGATATCCACTTCCTCAAATGCCGAACTAATACAGGCTGCAATAAACATTCCACCATATACCCCATTCACATCATGGGCTACACTAGCTGCCTTTCTTGCAAATTCAGCGGCAAGTTGATAATCTCCCGGAGCGATCATACCCCAGGTATCTATGAATATTTGTCCGCCAATCTGCTCAGCAACTGTTGCTCCATTAAGGTTTATCGAACCGGAAAATGGAGCTTTGATTCCGTTCCTTAAATTCATATATGCTGTATGTTCAGTTGACTTTCCATAACCACCCCACCAATAAAAACCATGCTCAAAGGGGGCATAATTCAACCAAGTAAGGCCTATTTGTTCGGGAGTAATATCCTTCGTGCAGTGGAAATCTTCCAATGCCCTTAAAAAGAAAATTGGGCCGTTACTGTCATCGTCTGCCGCAAAATCTTTATAATCTACTAGATATCCAGTAATCTCTCCATAAACCTCTTTAATTTTTTCATAAGTCCAGCCCTCGATAGGAGCCCCGTGTCTTACTCCAATAAGCTTACCCAGCCATCCTGCATATACTCTTTCAATATAATCCGGTTTTATGAATGACATCACTTATCGACCCCTACATTTTAATTTAATCTCTTGAAAATCATAGGGCTGAATACAGACTCAGCCCTATAATGATAATATTTACAATATACTTATGTTACACTTTGAATACCGCAGCTAACATTTTCATCGCGTTTTAAATAAAACTATTTGGCAGCCCCCAGTTGAGTCCAAGCCTTTTGAATATCCGATATAGCCTGAGCTCTGGTTTTACCTTTACCAATATAAGCCTGTATAATTTCACCGAATTTTTGATGGAAGCTGTCCAGGGAATAAATGATTGCTTCATCGCCAATTTTATCAGTCTTCATGATATTGCGCATATCATTTACCATTTGCATATCAGGGTATTTACCTTGGGTAATCGGCGGAATCGCCTTGGCGGTTTTTGCGAACCATTCCTTTCCATACTCTGAAGTATACAGCCAGTTAATAAAATCTTTGGTTTCCTCTAAGACCTTGGAATCTTTGTTAACTCTTAATACGGCTCCTGAGCCAAGGATAATAGCTGATTTATTGGGATCATCATTGATTGGATAGCCCATGATTCCTATTTTAATATTAGGGTTAATTTTGACAATGCCTTCCTCAGCCCATCCACCTTGGCCGGTCATCATTGCCGCTTTTCCTGTTGCAAATTCACTGGTCTCCGCTGAAAAATCCTTCTCCAAAGCCTTTGGTGTTCCATAGGTGACGGTCAGATTGATAAAATTAAAAAATTTGGTAAGTGTCGGATGATTCTGAAAGGTTGTCTTTCCCGAAATAAATGCGTTTACCAAGTTACTGGAATCAGAAATATTGTTTGAGGATGCATCCACGAAATGCTGGAAAATGTGTTTATAAACCCACCATTCCATATAACCATTGGCAAAAGGAGTGATACCTTTGGACTGAAGCTTATCACAATCCGCCTTCAGCTCGGTCAAAGTTTTCGGAGTTTTGGTTATTCCAGCCTTTGCAAATAAATCTTTGTTATAGATTATAGCAAATAAATTCGAAGCTATTGGAGCTCCAAGCACTTTTCCGCCATAGGATACGTTATTTCTTACCGAGGGAATCATAGCTCCTGCAAGAGGTTCTTTTGTAAGATCAGCACTATATTCAGCATATTGTTTGATTTCCGCTCCAGCTGTAGTCATAAAAATATCGGGTATGTCGCCGGATGCTATTTTGGTTTTTAAGATCGTGGGATAATCTGCCTGCATTACCTGTAAATCAATTGTCACATTGGGTTTCACTTTTTTATATTCTGTTACAAAAGCATTATAAGCATTCGTATACTCCGGCGAATTAAGAAACATTTTTATTGTCGCAGGTTTGTCCGGGCTTTGGCCGAATGCAGTTATCCCTCCAAACAATGTTATTAACAAAAGAACCGGAAGTACAATAACAAGTAATTTTTTTACCATTTCATTTCCCCCTTCGTTTTATTGGTTTGCAATTACGATTATAATGTTACCTCTCAAATAACGAAATGCACTTAAGTGACTAATCAAGGGTAAAATAGTAATTTCATATCGCCTTATTGTTTACGATAATCGGTTGGTGAAACCCCATAATAATTTTTAAAAGCTTTACTGAAATAATTCGTATCGGTGTAGCCGAGAAGCTGGGATATACTAAGTATCTTCAGTTGTTTGTCATTCAGCAATTCCCCCGCCTTCCTCATCCTAACATTCTGAATATATTCATGGATACCGCACCCAAAATTTTTCTTAAATAATTTCATAATATATGCCCTGCTTAAATAATATTTATTGGTAAAAATAGATATTTTTATATCTTGAAAATAATTTTTATCAATAAAATCCTTTATTTCCACTATATCAAAGTTCTCGTTCGCCTTTATGCATTTCCTGATTTCATGATAATAAACGTCAATAATTGTATAAAGTAGCTTTTCAAATTCTTGGAATGACGAAAAGACGTAGTTCGAATCACTATTAATAGGCAACTTTTGCGGTACTCCAAATGCTTCAGCGATATCCTCCATCAGAATTATAAACTCTCTGGTAGTTTTTTCCGCATCCTTGAAGCTGAAATAATCTCCTTCTTTAATTTTTATTAGATAATCACTGATAATGCTTTTTAAATAGTGAAAGCTGCCTTTTTCAACCGCATTTTTAATCAAGAACATATTGGTCAAAATTGATGCTTGAGCTGTTCTAGTGCAACTAACTGCTTCAGTATAGATTCCTTCCCTAGTATCGATGGCATTTAATGAAAGCAATATGACTTCAGCAGACCTATAACTTCCCCCAACGGACTTTATTCCCTGGAAACTGCTGCCGATAGAGATAATAACATCGGCTTTGAATTTTTCCCTGACCTTTTTATATAGTTTTCGAACAGCCTCAACATATATCATGTGATTATCTTTTTTAGTAATATCATTATCAGAAATCAACATCACAATTTGGTTGCTTTTTAGAGTATCCACAAAGCTGAAACACTCGATGTTTTCCATACAAGCTTCATTGATCATACTTACGATTTCCGAGCAGAAAAACTCAGGGCTCTTATCTGCACTATTGACAGTGTATTCCTGAATACTCATGATTCTTAGAAGGGCAATATTAAAATACTTCTCATTACAATTATCGCCAAATGTTCTTAAATACATTTTTGTTCCGTTGCTCTCAAAGCTTCCCTTTAAAATAGACATCAAAGTATTGGTTTTTAATACTGATAAAGGTATATTATGGTTTAGACCCTGGGTTATTTTTTCGGTTTTACTGATACATTTTTCTAATGCAGCATTAAGTTCCTCACCGCTTATGGGTTTCAGTAAATAATCGGTAACCCTTGATAATATGGCTTGTCTTGTAAATTCAAAACTGTCATAACCACTGACAACAATTGTCTGTATGTCCGGATAATCCAATTCTACAATTCTAAGAAACTCCGAACCGCTCATCTCAGGCATTTTCATATCGACAATAACCAGCTCCGGCTGCTTTTCTCTTACAATCCTGATTGCGTCTTTCCCGTTTTCAGCTTCAATTATTTCGTGTATATTCAGTTTTTCCCATTCCCCCAAAATCTTAACAGCTTCTCGGACAGGTTCTTCATCATCTACAATCAACACTTTATACATTAAGCCTGCCTCCAGGTATCGTAATACTGGTCTCCGTTCCATTCTCATCTGATTTAATATCCATTTGAACTCGTTGTCCAAATAAAAGCTTTAGCCTCGTGTTCAGGTTTTTCAGACCTTTATTCTGATATTCGCCATCCGACCACTCATCCTCTAATGAAGCCATAATTTCCTTCAGCCTATTCTTCTCTATACCCGGTCCATTGTCTTTTATAATAATTTTAGCATTGACTCCATCAGATACCACCCGAATGAGAATGAAACTTACTGAAGTTCTCTCCTCTAAAGCATGCTTGATCGAATTTTCTACCAGGCTTTGGATTGAGAGTTTTGGAATCTCAAAATCCATTACTGAATTTTCGAGTTCGAAAGTTACAACCAGTTTATCTCCATATCTGGCTTTTTGAATGATAAGGTAATTCTTAACATGATTTATTTCTTCTCGTACCTTTACTATTTCCGCCCCGTTTATACAAAATCTTAAGGTCATTGACAAAGCATCCACCATTGTGACTATCTCTTTGACTCCACTTTTTAGAGCTTTAGTAGATATGGCCTGGAGCGCATTATAAAGAAAATGGGGATTTAGTTCGGCTTCAAGCGCTTTTAAAATAGCATTCTTCTGAATCAATTTCATTTTATACTGTTCATTCACAAGTTCATTGATTTTCACGACCATTTCATTGAATTGTCTTGACAGTTGCGCAACCTCATCTTTTCCCTTAATCTCTGCCTGGGCATCAAAATCTCCCCTTCCTAATGCTCTCATTTTGGTTGAGAGTCTCTGAAGAGGCTTGGTGATGGAGTTAGACGTAATCATTACAAAGCCAATTGATAGTATCAAAAAAGCAACACCAATCATCAGGCTTATATCACTATTAACCCTTGCCAGCTTATTGATTTGACTGTGCGGAATAAACTTAATTAACTTCCAGCCGTCAATACTGGTGATAGAATAAACAACTAGGAATTGACCATGATTAATTTCAAAGTCGAAGTTTCCTTGGTTAACCTTGTTATTAAGTAGCTCCTGAAAACTCCGTCCCCGAAGAATATGGCCGTAACTAGG
>DNPP01000057.1:5481-9451 GCA_003501365.1 Bacillota bacterium | reverse complement strand
CGTAACTAGGAATATTCGTATAAAAAATTCGATTACCCTCATCGAGAAGCAACGTATGGTCGCCATGTTTAATAGGAATGTCATTTAAGATCTCATTTTTCCCAACAGAGTTGATACAAAGTGAAATCACAGCAAGTGGTTCCCTATTGGAAATATTTCGTAAAATCCTGTGATACATGATAAACAAATTACGACCGCTTATTGAATAACCATTTTCCTTATCGGTGACTAGGGGTTGGATATATGTGTTCGTTGTACTGCTATTCAATTTTCTATACCAAGCGAACTTAGAAAAATCTTGATTATAAAATATCTTTACTGTTAGGTCAAAATTGTTATATTCTACAAAATAATATTTTTTTTCCTTGGGAAGGTAAAGAAATACGCTATTTATATCCTTTCGTTGCGAAATCAAATTCTTTAAGCAATTTTCAAGATAAATACTTTGCGTGTAGTCTCCTGATTCATTTACTACTGCATTCATAAAATTATCATAATTAGTTAATGGAAATGAATATTTGCCAATATCTATAAAATATTTTTCAAAATTTTTATTTACAAGTACCAGATTATTTAAGTCATTTGCAATCAAATTTTTAACAGTATCATTTTGAATAATTTTATATGAAATAAAAGTCAATGACAAAACTATCGTAATAATAATAAAAGCAAATAGGAATATCAGTTTATTAACCAGCCTTTCTGAAAATTTATTTATGGTGTTGAATAACATTATTTTTAACAGATAAACCATATCTATTATGCTCATCCATTCCAACGGAATAAATAAATTCCCAGAAAAATATATTTTCTGTGTGCCGTTACTAAAACTATACCAAAAATTGACCGGAATGCAACATCAGATAACTGCTATTACCCTTTTACAGACCCGGCCGTAAGTCCTTTTACAATATTTTTTTGCATTACAATAAAGAAGATTATAGAAGGGAATACTGCCATGACTACTGCTGTCATTGTATATTGCCAGTCCGTTGTATATTGTCCAACGAATGTATAAGCTGCTAATGTCAGTGTTTTTGTAAAATTTGAATCATTTACCATAAGTAAAGGTAATAAGAAGTCATTCCATATCCACATCACATTGATAATGATAATTGTAGCCGTTACCGGTTTCAGGAGCGGAAAAATAATTGAATGGAAGATTTTAAAAGGAGAAGCCCCATCTATCATTGCACTCTCTTCAATTTCTTTGGGTATGCCTTTAATAAAGCCATGATAAATAAATACAGCGAGTGGTGCTCCAAAACCCCAATATTGAATCCCAAGACCAAGGACACTATTGGACAAATGAAGTATTTTAGCAACTTTTACAACTGTAATCATAATGGTTTGAAATGGAATCAAGATTGGAGTGATGCAGAACATAAAAAGCATCCAACTGTATCGGGTGGTTGTTCTTGAGAGTTTATAAGAAGCCAGAGCTCCAAAAAATATAATCCCCGTAACTCCAAGGGTAGTAATAATGATATTATTAATGAACAGTCTGGGATAATTGATATATTTCCATACATAATAATAATTAGCTACGGTAATATGTTTGGGTAGTGCCACTACATTTGACATAACCTCTGAAAAGGTTTTAAATGAATTCATGAATACCAGAAAAATAGGGTATATAAACACTAAAGCGACTACAATCATAATCATCTCAATAACCAACAATCGACTTTTTTTAGGATTCATTAAGCCTCAATCTCCTTTCCTTTGAAATATTTAAGCTGCACGGCAGTGATTATCAGCACAGCTACAAACAAAAACATAGCTTTGGCTGTCCCGTAACCATAATTATTGTTTTGAAATGCTTCTCTATATATATCGTACGTTACACTATAGGTTGTGCCTCCGGGGCCTCCTGCAGTCAAAGAAATAATAACATCAAATACTTTGATCGAATTGATAAGCGCATAAAATACACATGTTGTAATAGACGGAGCTAAAAACGGCATGGTAACCTTCTTGAATTTCTGAAAAGTTCCGGCACCATCAATCGTTGCCGCCTCCAGCATTTCATCCGGGACGGTTTGAAGTCCGGCAATATAAATAATGATGTAAAAACCTATGGATTGCCAAATTGTCACCAATAGAATGGAAATAAATCCTAATTTTGGTTCTCCAAGCCAACTCCAATTGAAAAATCCCAAACCCGTAATTTTTGCCAAAACAGCGAATCCCTGAGAAAAAATAAATTTCCATATAAACCCGACAACAACTAAACTGAAAATATACGGTATAATAAAAACGGCTCGGAGTACTTTGACACCTTTTAACTTTTTATTCAATATAACAGCTAGAATAATTGCTATACCATTAGTTAATACAACAAACAAAATACAATATTTTAAAGTAAATATGGATGCAGCCTTAAAGTCACTGTCATTTAAAATATTTGAAAAATTTTTAAATCCTATAAAATGTGAAGCTCTCGACACACCGTTCCACTCTGTTAAAGAATAATAAGAACTAAGCAAAAACGGAATATAAATGGTAATCGTAACAAAGATTATTACAGGCAACACAAAAATCCCAAATTCGACTATTTTACCAAGATTGCTTTTATTATTTTTCACTTGGTCACCCTTCCTTTAAATTAAGAAAAAATAATGGTATTATGCTTTAATTTTATTGTATTGGTTTTGTTAACATATAAAAAGGTAGTTATATATTTGATTAAGAGTAAAAAAGTAAACTGTTAACGCAAAAAAACCAATAAATGATGGGGTAAAGCTGAGGGTATGTGGTTAATTTCGCAAATACCGCCTTCCGATCAGTAAGGCTGCAATTGCGTGGAGCCAAATCCATATAGGTTTCTTCATCGAACTTTCCTCCTCTTACCTTTTTAAATATATTAAATTTCAACAGAAGCAGCCAATCCATTATCGAACTTCTTTGCCTGCAATGTGACTCCGTTAAATCTTAACATTCAAAACTTTAATAATGACTAAGCGAAGATAAAATAAGCAACGATAACCCCTTCCGGGTATTTCGTTGCTTACTCTCACCCAACCAAAAACTTAATGAATTTGTCCATTTATTTTCATTTCTCAGAACGAGTCCGTTTCTCCATCTCTTGATCAACGGTGCGATACACGGTAACGATAGGGACCTGATTTTTTACAGCCGCATTCCGGCAATCTTCATATTCGGCTTTATATTTTACCGGTTTGCCTTCATAATAGGAAATCTTTACTTTTATTTCGCCATACTCCGTTGGTAACGCTAAAAATTCCCGTTGCAGCATGATTTTTTCAACCCTAAATTTACGCATTCCAATCGAGGTCGTTTCGCGAAAAATGACTCCCTGGACTGCCCCAGCCTGCTTTTTATTGACCAAAATGCTCAGTTTAATGGCAGACCTTGCTTTTTTCATAATGATTGGCGTCCGGAACACATCCAAAGCGCCCTTTTCGAAAAGCCGCTCTTCAATATAACTGTATAACTCGGGATTCATATCATCGATATTTGTTTCCAGGATATATTGTTCATCGATCTCATCCAGGCCATCCGCTGCCGTCCCCAAATATACCCGTAAAACATTGGGGACCTCCAAATCCCGGTTGCCGATTCCATATCCGATCCGTTCCACTGAAAACTCCATTTTATCCGAAAATTTCTCAACATTGGCCGCCAAAATCGCCGCTCCCGTGGGAGTGGTAGTCTCAAACGGCACTAAACCCGACTTGATGGGAATATCCTTTAAAATTTCCATAGTAGCCGGTGCGGGTACAGGAAACAAACCGTGTGCGCACTTCACGAAGCCACCGCCCACCTGAACCGGTGAAGCCATAATCCGCTCAACTTTCAGGTAATCTATGGCAATCGCCGCCCCCACCATATCCACAATCGAATCGATGGCGCCGACTTCATGAAAATGAACTTCCTCAAGGGACTTGCCATGAATCTTGGCCTCGGCCCGGGCAATCCGCTCGAACATATCCAGGCTCAATTTTTT
>DNPP01000057.1:0-5056 GCA_003501365.1 Bacillota bacterium | reverse complement strand
TCCGAATGGCTATGCTGATCATGGTCCGGATGTTTCAGGATCACATCCACTTTGGTTCCGGTGATTCCCATTTTCACGGCTTTGTTGATTTTCATTTCATACTCCGAATCGACTGGGAGCTTTCCCAGTTCCTGGAGTAAATAATCTTTATCCACACCCAAATCCAGCAATGCTCCTAAGTTCATATCGCCGCTGATACCGCAAAAGCAATCATAATATAATACTTTCAAATTCATCGCTCCTTATACCTAGTATTATACTTCCCAACTTTTCTAAAAGCCGATCAAACCGGCTTTCAAAAAGCAATGAAAATTGGCAGTTCGTTGATGACCCCTAGAAACGAAGCTCAATTTTTATCCCAAACCTTCTACCTAATTAGCTATAACTCTGTATGTTCCTGCCCTCCAAAAAATTATTGGCATAGAAAGTTTCCTTTAAAAACAAATGAAGTGAAAATTACGGAGTGGTCAATGGACGTTTTGGATCAAGCATTAATGAAAACAGAGCTATTATTTTAGTATATTACCTAGAGCCCACTCGAAGTCAACAGCTAAATAAGTCCATTGATTATAGTGTGCCTTAACCTATATAATAATGTTAAACCCTATACATTCACTTACTCTAAAAAGGAGATTCATTGAATATGTCGGATGCACTAAAAAAACCGGTCTATGGCTCCATCAATGTCCCGCTGGCCCTATTTTGGTCAAAACCCAGCGAAGATGCGGTTTGTAAAAATAGCAGTAATCAGGCGGCTCTCCATACAGCCGTTTGGTCAGAGGACTTAAGTACCGACGAACGGCTCTGGCTGGTCGGTAAAGTCGATACAACTGCGCTTTATGGTGAACGGCTGCTTATCTTGGAGCGACAGGGGGAGTGGCTTAAAGTGGTCGCTGTCTCCCAACCGACCAACCAAAATTCGCAAGGCTATCCCGGATGGGTCTTGGCTAGCCAAATCGGCTGTGATTCCACTTATTTACGTGAACAGGTAAGCTTGACTGAGGCAGTCATTATGATTCCAAAGGCTAGCCTATTCTCGGACCCGGCACTAACGGATGCACGCATCGTCCTGAGTTACCAGACCAGATTGCCCATTATCGCTGAGAGCGCATCTTCTGTCAAAGTACGTTTACCGGACGGAACCACCGGTTATCTTTCTCCCAAGGAAATAAAAAAAACCGATGAACTCAGCTTTTCCAGCCGAGGCATCGTCCAAGAAGCCCGGCGGTTTCTTGATCTGAAATATTTATGGAGTGGTACTTCAAGTTTCGGATTTGACTGCTCCGGCTTGATGTTCCGGCTTTATCAATCCCAAGGCATAATCATTCCCCGCGATGCTTCCGAACAAGCGGCGGCCGGGATGGCTATTGCTAAAGGAAATCTCGAACCGGGCGACCTGTTATTCTTTGCCATCAACCGGTCCCCGGAGAAAATCCATCATGTAGGGATGTACATCGGGGACAGCTTGATGATCCACGCGCCCAACAGCAAGTCGGTGATCCGGATCGAACCATTCGAAGGGGATGTCTATGGAGAAGAGTACTGGGGGGCGAGACGATACCGCTAAAAAATCAATTATGTCCTTTGGGTGAAGCGGCCGGAATTGCTGAATTATTGATTATAATACAGTAAGCAAAAAGTGAAACTCAACAAAAAGATGTTGCTCCTCAAACTTTTGCAACATCTATGTCAAAATTTCCTTGATTTTTTTGATACTACGTAATTTTAACCAACCAGTTCGGGGGACTACTATTGATGATCCTGTATTCCCGTTCATTCATTGGCCAACATTCAATCATTAAAGCCAATTTATCGTAACAATTTTAAAAGCAACGCCATAAATTTATCAACATCAATATCAGTGCAAACCCGAACATTGGGTGGATAAGGACATTTATGCAAAGCCTGATTACGATCAGCCACAGTCATTCCCCGGGTCAATTCACCTTTGGTTTCAACATCGATATACATTGACTCGATGGTAAAAATAGATTCGTCGATTGCCAAGGCAATAGCCTGGGGATCGGGAAGAAAACAAAGATTGAGACCGAAGGCTGCGTTCATGAATGCCAGCCAAGGCTCGGCCATTTCCGCAATAAAACGGCTGACCGGCGTATTCCTTTTGCGCAACATCTCCAGATGCTCCGGTTTCAACTGGGTTTTCTTGCACAATTCATATCCGGTCATAAATAAGGGCATCCCCGAATGAAGGACGATCTTAGCGGCTTCCGGGTCGCAAAACATGTTGAATTCCGCCACCGGAGTTATACAATCCAAAGGCTGAGTCCAGCCGCCGCCCATGATAATCGTTTCTTTAAGCAGTCGAGGGAGACTTGGCATCTTCCGGATCGCCATTGCCAGATTGGTCAACGGCCCGATGCAAACCATGGTAATCTCCCCGGGGTACTTGCATGCTTGCTCAATAATAAAATCTACGGCATGCTGTGACTGAGGCATTAATTGAGTTGTTGTTACCGGCAAGGGATCCTTCCATCCTGCCCGTTGCAAAATTTCAGCGAAAGTATCCCGTACGAACTTCATGTCTCCCAATAATGGCTGATCCGCGCCCGGATGAACCGGAATCTCCGGACGGTTCATTACCTGCAACAGATTCAAAGCATTTAGGGTTCCCTGTTGGCAAGTAACATTGCCGTTTACCGGGGTTAATCCCAAGACCTGAAGATTTTCCGAATTTAAAGCCATCACGATTGCCAAGCCGTCGTCAATATCCGCTCCCAAGGCGCCGATTCCGGGATCCGTATCAATAATAATCTTCTTCATCCAAAATTCACCGTTCCTTTTCTCTGAAATTAGCCTATAAAAGCCAATGTTCGTTCGGCAAGCTCACTAATGGCGGTATCCGTCATTCCGACCACTGCTGTTGCCACTCTGTCATTCAAAGGATCAATCCATTTCGAAGGTAATCGGGCGGCTCCCAGATAAGCTCCGACAATGGAACCGACTGTAGCGCCATTGCAATCCGTATCCAAGCCAGCTAAAACAGCAATAGTTATGGATTTTTCAAAATCGCCATTTCCATATAAAAGTGCCATCACTACAATTGCCGCATTGGGAATCGTATGAAACCAATTATAACCTTGATAGCGGTCAATAATCCGCTCAAAAGTAGTTTCCCAATTTTGGTCTTGTTCCGACCATTCCATCACTTGCCGGATGGTTTCCGCCAGTCTGGATTTATCGGGTATTTCTCCCAAAGCGATCAAGACCGCGCTGTGAAGGTCTTTGGCTTCAATGGCCGCCGCGATTAGCGCCGAAATGAACATTTCTCCATAAACACCGTTTTTGTAATGGGACAAAGTAGCGTCCCGAAAAGCGTATTCAGCTGCTAATTCAGGATTGCCGGGATTAATATATCCCCAGAGATCACCGCGTATTTGGGCTCCAATCCATTCCCGGTACGGATTTAAAATCCGCCCTGATTCCGGCGGAACCAGGCCATTGGCAAAATTCCGATACGCGACCCGTTCGGCAGTATAAGTCATCAACAACGGTATCGTTTGCAACCAGGTCGCTCCAATATCGGCAGTAGTAAAATCACGCCCGTATTTCTCCATAATCATCAAGCTAATCATGGTATAATCAATATCATCATCACGCAGCATTTGATTTACGTTTTCAAAGGTCCCGGTCTGATACCGTTTCACCTGTTCATCGTCCATTAGAAAACCCGGTGGTAATCCACCCTCTTGAGCAATATAAAAATTAAGCGGCACTGCTTTTTTCCATTTTAGCAATGCTGCAATTTGATCCGACATCATTCCTTCAACTGGTTTGCCCAGCAAACAACCGGAACATCTACCCAGCCACGCTCCGTATATCCGGTCAAACAATTGCCGACGGGACAATTTTGGCTGATTTCTCCCGCAAAGGATTGAGTCTCTTCGCTCTTGCGCGCGCGCGCGACGAATTTCCGTCAATTCCGTCGGCTCAACATAGGGATAGTCCGGTCGGACCTTTGCCTTCATCATTTCATTATTTAAATTCTGAAGTTCCACTCTACGCTGTGCTTCCGGCAAGCTGTTGATTTGTTCCAGTTTAAGTTTAAACCGACTGACATCCTTTCCTTCCTCGGCAGCCTGAATCAATTCATCGTTAACTACTTGTTCCAAAGTTAACCATTCTAATAATTCCATTGATTTCACCTCATGGTGTTTTCATTTATTCTTTGATACCCGTTTGCGTCACGGCTTGTACGTAATAACGTTGCATCGGCAATAATAAAATAATCGGAATCACTGCGGCAATCACGACACTCGCAAATAAAAGATTCCATAATGTCTGATATTGAGTAAAGAAATTGGCAATCGCCACCTGAATGACACGGTATTCAGGTTGATTGGCCACCAACAAGGGATAAAAGAAGGAACCCCATTGAGTAATGAAGATTAAGATTCCCGCACTTAACATTGCCGGTCTGGATAAAGGAAGCGCCAATTTAGTAAATATGGTCATCCAATTTGCGCCGTCAATACGGGCGGACTCAAAAAGAGCAATCGGTAATCCTTTGAAAAACTGACGAAAAAGAAATACTACCAGCCCATTGGCAATTCCGGGCAAAATTAACCCCCAATATGTATTCATTAACTGCAGCTGGTTGATAATCTGAAATAGCGGTATTGAAATGGCTTCAAACGGAACCATAAATGTTATAAGTACAAATGCAAACAGCATTTCCCGTCCCCGAAACCGAAAAACGGCAAAGGCAAAACCCGCCATGGCATTAATCAATATTCCGATAACCACTGAAAGAGTGGCCACATAAAAACTATTGAAAAGGACCTTACCGAAGTGATACTCACGGAACAGAGCGACATAAGCGTCAAATGTGATTTGATTGGGCAATAAGGTCCGCCAGGTAAAAGGCATCATGTTTTTAAAAATTTCTGCTCCGGGACGGATCGAAGAGAATAAAACAATTAACATCGGCATAACCACAAATAATCCATAAATCAACAATAAAAGATAAGTTGCCCCCACTCCAAGGGTAGAGGCGGATCCAATTTTTTTAGCCTTTTTAATCGGCAAGGTTTGATTT
>DNPP01000297.1 GCA_003501365.1 Bacillota bacterium | reverse complement strand
AAGGAAACCGCTAAAGTCCGTAAGTTCATCACGGAACGCGGCAAGATATTGCCCCGCCGGATCTCCGGCAATTGTGCCGTTCATCAGCGGCAACTGACAGTTGCCATTAAACGGGCAAGGCAGATTGCATTACTTCCTTTTACGAGTGAATGAATAGAGGCCAATGGCCTCTTTTTTTAGGCTAATAACAGGAAAGTATTTACATTGATTTTAATCTGCTTTTAAGACAGCTTCTGCGCAGGAAATTTTGCTACTGTAGAGAATAGAATGGGTTGAAAGGGGAAATTACTTTATGTCTTCTAACAACCCTGATATTGATATTGCAAAGAATATACGGATTATCGAATGGCTTAAAGCTGAACTTATTGCAGGAATTGGTGCATTATATAAAGCGATGGTGAAGAATAACCAAGAGATAATTGGCGATTCATTAGCCGGCTTGGTCGTGGGTTGTTATTTATTAGGGAAACGTCTCGGTGTGCCGTTTCATAAATTAGACACTCGGATTGCCGAACGTTTGGAGTCTTCCCAGTTGCAAAATCATGAAATTGAAGAATGGTATGGCGATGTAACCAATTTAGAACACTACTTTAAAGAACGAAATCAAAGGTAGGTTTGGTGGTTTAAAATATTTTCTAGGCAGGTGGACTAGGATGAAAGTCATTTTAAAACAGGATATTCGTGCTTTAGGTAAACGTGGCGAAATTAAGGAAGTTTCAGACGGTTATGCCCGGAATTTTTTATTACCCAAAGGTTTAGTGACAGAAGCAACTGCCGCTAACTTAAAAATATTGGCGGCTCAGAAAGAAAGCGCATCCCGAAGAGAAGAGACGGAGTGTGCCGAAGCCCAGGAGTTGGCGAAAACTCTTAAAGGCCTATCCATAACATTTAAGGTCAAAACCGGTGAAGGCGGGCGTTTATTTGGTTCGATCACCGCCAAGGATATTGTCGACCAACTTAAAAAAGAACATCATTTGGAGCTGGATAAACGGAAATTGGAGATTGATGATTCAATTAAAAATATTGGCGATTATCCGGTAAAAGTCCATCTTTATAAAGGCATTTCCGTTGAAATTACGGTGAGAGTGTGCGCTGAATAAATTAGTTTTGGCGTAATATTTAAAAAATTGATTACGATTGGGATTTCCGCTATTTCCCGTTCTTCGCTTAAAGGCCTGTAATTCAGCACTGAGCGGATTTTTGATTTATTTTGTTGGCGGAAGGAGTTTTTATGAAAGGTTTTATCAAAAAAATAACCAATAATTCCAAACCCGTTGTTCCGCTTCACGAGCGGTTATTGGATGATGAACAATTGACCAGACAGGTGGCGGCTGTTTTTGCTTTACTATCTAATCTATATGGTTCGGATAAACTTATTCTTAAGGCCGGGAAGGTAGAGGCTTTAAAGTTAATGCGTTCGGAAATCATTGAGGAACGGGTTCTGGCTTTACAGCGGATAGTATTTGAAGACCCAACCATCGACACTATGCCGCAACATAAAGAATTACCGCAGATTATCAATGAGATCGAGGAAGAGATCGCTGATCTGATTGCCCGCAGAACCGTGGAAGAGAAGATCGAAAAGAAGATTGCCGACCGGATGCAGCAACGCCATGAGGAATATCTCAAGGAGATAAAGATTCAGATATTGCAGGAATCGGCTGGTCCCGATAACCCTCATACCTTAAAGAAACTGGCGGATCTGGAGAAGATGGATCAGATTAATCTCTCTAAATCGGCCATGGAGGCTTTAAAACCGACTAATCTGGGGGAAGTGGTAGGTCAGGAACGGGCGGTGACTTCCCTGCTTACCAAAATCGCTTCGCCATTTCCGCAACATGTAATCCTTTATGGCCCGCCGGGAGTCGGCAAGACAACCGTAGCCCGTTTGGTACTGGAAGAAGCGAAGAAACTTCAGTTTACACCTTTTAAAGAAGCAGCTCCCTTTGTTGAGGTCGATGGCACTACTTTGCGCTGGGACCCGCGGGAGGTAACCAATCCTTTGCTGGGATCGGTCCATGACCCGATTTATCAGGGTGCTAAAAGAGATTTGGCGGAGGGCGGCGTTCCGGAACCCAAATTGGGTTTGGTAACCGATGCCCATGGCGGAGTGTTGTTTATTGATGAGATCGGTGAGATGGACGCCATGCTTCAAAACAAATTGCTAAAAGTATTGGAAGACAAACGGGTAATCTTTGATTCAGCTTATTATGATCCCAATGATCCCAATGTTCCGAAATATATTAAAAAATTATTTACCGACGGAGCGCCGGCTGATTTTGTTTTGATCGCCGCGACTACCCGTGACCCTTCGGAGATCAGCCCGGCCATTCGCTCCCGATGCGCCGAGGTTTATTTTGAGCCCTTGGACCAGAATGACATTCGGGAGATCGTAACCCGGGCCGCTTCCCGGATCAAGGCTAATATTGACCCGGATATTCCCGGCTTGATCAGCGATTATTCAATCGAAGGCCGTAAGGCAGCTGGTATTTTGGCGGATGCGTTCGGACTGGCGTTATATAAAAATAAAATGGCCGATATTAACCCCGAAGAGGTTCATATCACCCATAACGAATTGCATGAGGTCTTTCAAGCCAGCCGCTTATCTCCGTTTTTAACGGTGAGAGCCTCGGAGAAATTGGAGATTGGCAAGATCTTCGGTTTAGGTGTCAGCGGTTTTCTCGGTTCGATCCTTGAGATTGAAGCGGTTTGTTTTCCCGCCACCGAGAAGGGCAAAGGCCGGCTCCGTTTTAATGAAACCGCCGGCAGCATGACCAAAGACTCGGTATTTAATGCCGCTTCAGTGGTCCGTCTGATGACCGGCATGGATATGGCTGATTACGATGTACATGTCAATGTGATTGGCGGTGGTAAGATTGATGGCCCATC
>DNPP01000335.1:5721-7471 GCA_003501365.1 Bacillota bacterium | reverse complement strand
CCCGAATATCCTGAAATAGGGCGCGGCCGATACCCCAGAAGTCAATTCCCTTATGCAGGAAAAAACGGTAATCTTCCGTAGCGATAAAAGCTTTCGATAAATCCTGGGGTATTTGGTCATAAGCCACCCACAGCCGGGTTTTGGAGTACAAAGTGGCAACAGCCGCTCCATGACGGTCATAGATAGTGGAAGCTATTTTACTTCTTTCCAGTTCGGAACGGAGATCAAGCCGCCAAACCAGCGGATTAAAAAAAACTAAGCCGATAACTACAAAGCTGGTACTTAACAAAACCGCCAGTATGATACGGGGAAAACTGTTTCGCTTTTCCTGATTAAGACGGACGCGTGCGCGTGAGCCCCTATAATAATATTTATATTTTTTTGACATCCCCTCACCCTGAAGCATATTCTCTGCAGTGACCGCCGGAAAATGCAAAACAATATTATGGTAAAAAATGGACGCCTTGAAAGGAGTATTTGAGTCAACCTAGAAATAATAATAAAATAAGGAGACTTCACCTATGCAAGCTGAGATTAGCTACATCTTTCATAACTGTTTCGTCCTAAAACTAAACCGGAAAACCTTTCTTTTTGATTATCCAAGCGATAATTACCTTAGTGAGAACATCCGTAATGTTTTACAAGCAAAAATCCAAAACAGTGACTTATACATTTTGGCATCCCACAACCACCAAGATCATTTTAACCGCAATATTTCAGAATTAGCTGCAAATACCCGTAAAACAACCTATATCTTATCCAAAGATATTATTAAAAAGAATCGTTCCTTCGAAACAATGGCCGATTGCTTCTGTGTGGCTCCGGATCAATCTTATCGTATTAATGATTTGGAAATTTACACTTTCCGGAGCAATGACCAAGGAGTGGCCTTTCTTATCTGCTGTAACGGTTTGAATATATATTTCGGAGGCGATCTGGCCAATTGGGACTGGGGTAATCTGACTGCACAAGAACACCGGCTTTTGGTGGATTATTTCGCGGAAGTGTTGACCAAACTCAAACAAAGACCCGTTCAAATAGCTTTTTCCAATACCGACCCTCGCTTAAATAATTGGGCCGGCGCCGCGCAATTTATCGATACTATCAAGCCGAATCTTTTTGTGCCGATGCATACATTTGGAGAAACCCAGGCCATTTCCCGATTTTTGGCCGAACACCCCCAGCCGGTTACTGGATTCTTTCAGTATCATC
Source organism: Bacillota bacterium (assembly GCA_003501365.1). Classification (GTDB taxonomy): domain Bacteria; phylum Bacillota; class UBA4882; order UBA8346; family UBA8346; genus UBA8346. The sequence goes on along the minus strand of DNPP01000335.1, from coordinate 6,259 downwards.
AGACCGGGGATACCATAACGCTGGAATTTCCCGATTTGGAGGAGGACGTTTGAATGGACTATCAGGAAGAAGTTGAGTTGGGTGTCGCTGAAAAAATTGTGGGCATCATTTGGCGGAGTATCGTTGTAGGAGCCATTTATACATTAATCACCTTTGGTTTAGGTGCGGTACTTACCCGTCAAGGCGTGCCTTTCCCGGATATGGACAAACTGGGTGTGGGTAAGCTTTGGTTTCTGGGAGCATCCGTTGTAATGGCCTTCGTAATCGGGGCTATTTCCCAGATTGTTCATACATCGAAACTTAATCATATCCTGACTTGGACCATTTTGCTTTTTCTAAATCCCTTTTCAGTGAGCCTGGAGAGCGCCGTCCTGGCGCCTAATATTCTTAACGCGACCATCATTCCCGGTTTGATGCTGGTTCAATTTTTGGCGGCGCTGGTAACCGCTTTGCTGATTACCTTTTTGTTTGCTTCTTCATCAAAACAGGTTTTTGGTTCATATATCCACCGTCCCTGGTCGGTTTGGAGCTTGCGATT
>DNPP01000335.1:4467-5403 GCA_003501365.1 Bacillota bacterium | reverse complement strand
GACTATCACTTGATTACCCAACTTTATTTCCAAACCTATCATATCCCCTTGGCTCTTCCCACTACCGAAGTCATTTTTGCCATTCAATTCATGAAGGCCTTTCTGGTTGTCCTATCGCTGATCCCGATGATCATTACCATCGGGGCCACCAAACGTTTCATTGCGGTGATCAGTGGGATAACCTTAGTTGTACTGTGCGCTTTAAGCCCTTTTTTGCAGGTCTCCAACCTGTCCATGTTTCTATTGCTTGCCAGTTCAGGAAAGTTATTTTTACAGAATTTTTTAATCGGGATTTTAGCCGGATGGATTCTGGGTTGTCCCTCCAGGCTTGAAGAAGAAGGAATTACCACGATCGAATATCTACGGCCTATTTTGCGGGGAAGTCTCCTGAACGTCAGTCAATCCTTTACAAAACCTTTTCAAGTGCTGCCTACTACTGCTCCTGCTCCTGCTCCTGATCCGGAACTCGCAGAAAATCAAAAGACTACCGGCATTGAAAAAAAACCGGCGAAAATAGCCGGTCCTTTAGTATCTGCAACGCAATCGGAGAGCCAACCCATTAATCAAACGCCGGTTCCGATATCTGAACCCCAGAATCAAGAATCAAGTTCCGGTGAAAGCCCTTCCAACCAACCTGCTTAAACCAGCTCAAGTCCATCTGGGCTTGGTAACAAGTTGGGTTGAACATAACCGATAAAAACGGGATAAATTATTATTCAGCCTAGTTTGCTGATTGCTTCTTATACTCGATCAACTGGGAAGAAGTCAAAAAGGTATCCTGATACCCCAACTTCTGACCTAGCTGAGTGACATGCGGCGGTTCTAGATATGCGCCATATAGGACATCTCCCGCCCCAAACACCTCCCGGGTATTGCCGTTCAACAAAACTTGACCGTTCTGAAAAACAATTGTTTTTTCAAAGGTTTCAGCCACAA
>DNPP01000335.1:3730-4302 GCA_003501365.1 Bacillota bacterium | reverse complement strand
AGGCTTAAATCATAAGGATGCACATTCCGATAGCCGGTCAGGCCGACCATTTCCAAGGCTTTTAACGAGTTTTCCCTGGCGATGGTTTCGGATTGACCGATATTTAACGGGCCGAACATGACCTCATCCATTACATTACTCTTAAAGATTTGATCATTGGGATTTTGAAAAACCAAACCGATCTCAGCGGCTAGCTTCGCTACTGTCACTTCTGCGATATCCCTGCCATTAATTAAAATACGCCCTGAACTTGGCCGGAGTAAACCCTTCAATAGCTTGACGAACGTGGTTTTCCCGGAACCATTCTGCCCGATAATTGCTGTGGAGACATTTTCAAAAGTCAGATCAATGCCCTTTAAGACCGCGCTTCCGGTTGGGTATGAAAAATGAAGCTTTTCTACAGTAATGGTTGCCATTTGAGTTTGCCATCGCTCCTCATCATACCAATTTTTCACACCGTTATTTAATACGCACTACTCAGAAAATACTTTTAAACCCTATTCTCCCGCTGAGGCGCAGGGGCGCGGAGAGAAGCTTATAATCATATTTATTCATGCTCTTTAACTCTGCGC
>DNPP01000335.1:0-3478 GCA_003501365.1 Bacillota bacterium | reverse complement strand
CTCTGCGCGAGATTATGCCCTTTGGCATCTCTAATGTACCCCGGCTAGCCGGGGTGGGCGAATAATATGAAAATACAATTTAGGGCGTAGACCTAACTCTCGTGTCCTAGGACACGGGCTTCCGCGTTGCGGGAAGAGTAACCGATGCCTCCGCAGTCAAAAATCTTTTAGGGATCAGCGGCAACACTTACAGCGAACGTGAGGATACTCTTCCACTTGAATTAGCTATCCATTTGACTTTTAGCGAGCGTTAGGTCGGCTTTGGCCAATTTTTATCCTTTCACATGCCCTTTACCAGCCCGACTAGCCCGGGATGGATGACTATGACTACTTGCCGAATTCGGAATTATTGGCCCGCAATTGCCTATAGGTATCATCCAAGGTAACCGGATATAGGCCGCTGGTTTTATCCGTAATATTTAGGCCTTTACATATGTTGGTGAAAACCGGAGCAGTCACTCCATAATTCTCCAAGTCCGGTCTGGAAAAAACTTTTTGGGGCCGGTCAAAATCAACGACCCGGCCTTGGTGGAGTAACAGAACTCGATCCGCATATTTGGCAATTTTTTCAATTTTATGTTCAACCATAATAATGGTCATTCCCTGTCTGCTTAAACTCCGAACCGCCTTAAAAACCTCTTCCGAACCTTGCGGATCAAGTTGTGAAGTGGGCTCATCAAAGATAATGACTTGCGGTCGCATTGCAATAATACTGGCGATTGCCATTCGCTGCATCTGTCCCCCGGAAAGATCAAAGGGATTATGAGAACGAAATTCATAAATATCCAACATCGTTAACGCTTCGTCGATCCGTCGAATCATTTCCGTACGGGCTAAACCCATATTTTCCAAGCCGAAGGCGACTTCATCATAAACCGTCATTTTAGCCCCGGTCACCTGGGTAAACGGATTTTGAAAAACTATCCCCACTTTTGAGGCTAATTTACTAAGTTCGATATGAGCGGCATCCAATCCATCAATGATTACCCGGCCGCCGTAGGCGCCATGATAAAATTGGGGCACCAACCCCACCAATGCCTGGCAAAGAGTAGATTTCCCCGCCATATTGGGCCCAATCACTCCAATGAATTCCCCACTGGCAATCTCCAGGGATACGCCCTTAAGAGCCAGTTCTTCAGTCAAAGGATAACGGTATTTCAAATTATCAACCGTAACCATTATCTTTATTTCAGCCATCCAAGGATCCTCCAGACCAATGCCATGATGATGATCAGAATTAAAGTCCATTGAATGATCTTGCTATACGCGCTTTTAAATTCTTGATTTAGAAAGGTCTTCGGAACCGGTGAATTAAAGCCCCGGACTTCCAGCGCCATCGCCCGCTCCCTGGTATTAATCAGTGAATTCATAACTACCGGCCCAATTAGCGGGAAAAAGGCCTTGAGCCGGACGGCCAATTTCCCCTCAGTCTCCATACCGCGGGATCGCTGGGCATCCATGATGGTTCCCATCGTCGCCGTCATTTGCGGGATAATTTGTAATACGGAGCTTAACACATAACCGATCTTGGGTGATAACCCTTTGCGGACTAGACTTTCAATCAAATCGGATGGCTTAGTGGTCAGTACCAAGATGGCAAACGCACTAATAATATTTAAAACCCGTAGGCTGAGCCCTAACGCAAAGCTTAATCCTTCCTGATAAAAAATAAGCGGGCCAAGCCTAAATAACGGGATCTTATTCTCTGCCATAAATAATCCTTGAATTACGACAACCGACAACAGAATCACCATACTGAAACCCACCAACGGAATCACTTTCCGGAAAACTTTAGCCAATAATAGGATAACGGCGCTCACCAACAAGCAAATCACGGCCACCGTTACCGTCGGTAAGATAAATGGTACGGCAACCGCTGCCAAAATATAAAATATTTTGCTGATTGGGTCAATTCGATGAATCAGTGACTGCCGGGGCTGGTACAAACTCATGGAATTCAAATACAACCACCATCCTAATATTAAAAAGGGGCTAATCTACCGATCAGCCCCTGACAATCTTAAAGGGTTTCAGTTTTGTTGTCATTACTATAGAGAACCGTAAGTTTTTTCGGCAGCCCTTTGAAAATACCATAACTGATCATTACGGTAGCAATTTTATCCGGCAAATCAACGACAAATTCATCCAGGAAAGATGATAACCAAACCGGATTTTTATGAGCAATTAAAATCGCATAAAGCGCATCTCCCCAAATATTACCGGTCTGGCCCTTCCAAAATCCAATATTAATGGGAGTCGATACGACAGCGGATACCAGCGCTACCACAATACCGACAAAAAAGGCCTTCCATAAACTCGATACCCAGCCATTATAGGCCATAATACCGACCGCAAGCCCGATAGCCACACTGGTAATGGCGTAAACAAACGAAATCGGATCCATCGTAAGTCCATAAATAATATTGTTAATCGCTCCACAAAGCGCTCCGATAATGGGTCCGGCCAACATACTGGCGAGTACCGTACCGATAGCGTCCAACCATAACGGTAATTTTAACACCCCGGCAAAAGATTTGCCAATGAAGTTGATGGCTACTGCGGCTGGGATCAAAACCAATGAGGCGGTAGTCAATTTTAAAGACCACATTCCTTTTTTACTCATCCACTTTCTCCTCCTTAATTAGTTGTATTTAAGGAAGCAATTGCTTCCAGAGCTAAAATAATCTCCCGTTCTTCCCCGGCCATCGCGGCATTTTCCCCTTCGCCATAGTCATTGATGCCCGTATCCAGTTGCCCCTCTGCCTCATTAAATATCGACGTTTTAATTCCAATTTATTTCATTATCCAGTATCAAATACGGGTCAATACAGATCTCGTCCACCCGGACCGTTAAATGAAGATGCGGGCCGGTGGCTAAACCGGTCATACCTACTTGTCCGATGGCCTCTCCCGTATCGACCTGTTCTCCCTCAGTCACTCCGATTTTGGAGAGATGACAATATGAAGTATACAGCCCCATGCCGTGGTGGACAATAACCGTCAAACCGGTGACATTCAAATCCCCGGCAAAAATCACTTTGCCCCGGTTGCAGGCCAGCACCGGTGTTCCAATTGGCGCCGCAATATCAACCCCGGAATGCCTGCCTTCTTCAATATTATTCATATAGCGGACCCTGCCAAACTCGGTAGTGATTTTACCATGCACCGGCCAAATAAATTTACCCTTCCACAATGGCGGTAAAGCTTCCGCTTGCGCTTTCTGTCTGACATCGGTGGTGGTTTTACTATCGGTGTTGACATTGTCTAAGGTTAATATTTGTTTGCGATTTTTTTCGTTGATAACCACCCGGTCCTCAGGAAAATCCCGCTTGGAAATTTCAATAGAATAATCCCTGGTATAACTTTGGGTGTCCTTGGTAACCTTTACCGATAAGGGATATATCCCCGGTTTGGTAAAGTAAGAAGCGGCAACGAAACCCAGGTATTGATCTTTATAAAACTGCAATTGTTTGGACTC
>DNPP01000402.1:598-3744 GCA_003501365.1 Bacillota bacterium | reverse complement strand
ACCATGGAAGGTTGGCTGATCGGCTCTCTTCTAATGTTATTATAAATCATTCTTCCATTAATTTTTCATTCCTTCTTTTTATCGGAAATCATAAACCATCGATATTGGCAAACTAATTTATACAAATTTTAAAAAAAGAAATGATAATAATTTTAAATCATGGTAGTATTTGAAATGCAGGAAATATTAAAATATAAATATAGAAAGGAAAAAGAAATTATGAATATTAAAATCGAAACTCTTCCAAAATATCGTATTGCATACATGCGACATATTGGTCCATATGGACCTGCCAATATTCAGATAATGCAAAAATTAAAGAAATGGGCTGAGGCAAACAATCTGTTCCCCAAATCCTCAATAATCCTCGGAATTTCACATGACAATCCCGAAACAACTTTGCCTGAGAACTGCCGTTACGATGTTGGAATTGTTATTTCAAACCTTTATCAAATTGACGATTCGGTTGAAGAAAGTGAATTAGTCGGTGGAAAATATGCAATTTTCAAAGTTACACACACAGCCGAGGATATTCTAAAAGCGTGGAGTGAAATCTTTTCTATGTTGCCGAATAGCGGTTTTCAGATTGATGATCGGCCCATTTTTGAAAGATATATTGAAGAGATGGTTTCCAATCATTATTGCGAAATCTGTATACCAATAAAATAAATTGTTTGGGTTTTTAATATAAACATCTTCTAATTTCAGCTTCAATATTTTGGCCGTGCCCACGACGGGCCGGTCAACGAGGGTCCAATATGTCACAAGGTCTACTACCGGTGGGTGGTTAATCCTTACCGTATAGATACTTTCACTCTATCAGAACCGCCAAGCTTCGCTTGGCGCACTAATGTCCGCGGGTTTGAGACGTCCGTCCGGCCTAAGCCTGGCCGCTCCTTCGAATTATCTTACTCAGGCGGGTCTTACATGACTTGGCCGGACGGATGTGGGAGCGCCCCATCATGAATTATCTTCTTGAAACAACTCCATGAATTGATAGCTTCTTCGAATCCACCCACTTTGACTCCACGCGACCGAACTCAAACCCTTGCTGTTATCTGCCCCGAAGGGCAAGGCGTGAGCCGCAGAGTTTGCCTATCATGTTTTTCGCTATCTTGCCCATCGGCAAAGTCGGAACGCATGGAAGCGTGAAGACGGACAGAACCGCTTTCAATATAAAAAATGTTTATTTAATCAACTAACATTTCTTTGATAATACTTTTTACTGTTAATATTTCATCCGGTTTTAAATTTCCAATTTGATCACACAACCTGGTTTTATCTATGGATCGTATCTGATCTAATACAATCCAACCTTCCTTTTCATTCACTTCAACTTTTACACGAGTAGGATATCCTTCTCTTCCTCGACTAGTTAACGGAGCTATTATTATCGTTTGTAAATTTTCATTCATTTCCGAAGGCGATATTACTACACATGGCCGAATTTTATTTATCTCTGCACCTTTGGTTGGATTTAAATCAACCCAATACAATGAGTATTGTTCAATGCTTTGATTCATCCCAAACCTCCAGCATTTTATCATCGATTTCTTCGAGTATTAACAAAGTATCATCGTTATTTTTATGCATAAGTTTAAAAGCTTCAGCCCAACCTTGACGTGGGGTTTTTACCGGTTTAAGAATAATACAATCATCTTGAATTTCCAATTCAACCTTCGATTCAATCCCACATTGTTTTAAAACTGTTTGAGGAAGCCGAATTCCCTTTGAATTACCAATCTTAATGATGTCCATCTGCATTTTATTTTCTCTCCTCTTTAGTTATTACTTTGTAATTACATTATATCAACATGGGTTAATTTATACAAGAAATTTTTTACATAAATGTTTTAGGCTTATTTCTAATTCTTTCTTTAAAACCGCCCATGAATGGGCGGCCCTTGTGGACAAAATTACCCAGATTAAAAACATGATAGGCAAATTGCAGATATCGTCCCTGCACTCACGACGTCCATCAAGCCTAGTGGCGACGTCCGACTTGGCCTGATGGATGTGGGTGCGCTGGCTCCGTGAATTTGCTCCTTCGACATAACATCTTGAATAGACAGCTTGTTTATGATTGCCTATTCCGGTGGATTAAGAGTCAGTGAAATCGCCCATTTAAAAATATCCGATATTGATAGCGAAAATATGCAAATCTTAATCCGTCAAGGCAAAGGAGACCTTGACCGCTTTACTCTTTTATCAAAAGCTAATTTAGAAGTACTTCGTCAATACTGGAAACAATATCGCCCAGAAGAATGGCTTTTCCCAGGCAAACTTCCCGGTCAACCCCTTCGTACCCGTGCAATTCAGGATGCTTTCTCAAAAATGCGAAATAAAGCTGGTATTAATAAAAAAGCTAGTATTCATTCCTTACGACATAGCTTTGCAACTCATTTACTGGAAGATGGTACCGATATTCTGCGAATTCAACGCCTCTTAGGCCATGCCAATCTTAATACTACCCTGCTATATCTCCAAGTAACCAAAATACGGCTCTTGCATGTTAAAAGCCCTTTGGACACGTTACTTGAAAGGGATGGGAAACATGAGTCTTGAGCTACAGGATATCTTTGAACAGTTCGGCCCGGATTATCGAAAAAATCATTCTTTACCGCTTAACCAGCTGAAAACTATGAAAGCCATCGAGTCTTGCCGAACTGCTAACTTAGGTGGTCATATCGAAGTCTGTGACTCATGCGGCCATGAGCGAATCTCCTATAACTCCTGCCGCAACCGTCATTGCCCGAAATGCCAGGGATTAGCCAAGGAGCAGGGCTCCTTGAACGGGAACGGGATTTGCTCTCTATTGGATATTTTCATGTGGTCTTTACTGTCCCGGATTCCTTAAATCATTTAGCTTTGCAGAATCAAAAAATCTTTTACTCACTTCTATTTAAGGCTGCATCCGAGACTTTATTGGAACTCTCCCGAGACCCTAAGTATTTAGGTGCTGGGATCGGATTTATCTCAGTCCTTCATACTTGGGGCCAAAACTTAATGGGCCATCCCCATGTCCATTGCATCGTTCCCGGCGGAGGATTATCTTTCGACGGTACCCGCTGGGTGCTATCCCGGAAGAAGTTTTTTATTCCAGTAAAGGTCCTGTCCCGTAAATTCAGAGGTAAGTTCCTAGCTTT
>DNPP01000402.1:0-277 GCA_003501365.1 Bacillota bacterium | reverse complement strand
AAAACTTAAATTTCAAACTTTCATCGATACTCTGTACCAAAAAGAATGGGTGGTTTATTGCAAAAAACCTTTCAAAAGCCCGTGGCATGTCTTACGTTACTTGGGCCGTTACACTCACCGGGTGGCGATTTCAAATCAAAGAATTGTCGGTCTTGATAATGACCAAGTTTCGTTTCAATGGCGTGATTACAAAGACAATAACAAAACAAAGTTAATGACTCTTGATGCTCCGGAGTTTATTCGCCCTTTCTTAATGCATGTGCTGCCCAGCCCATTT
>DNPP01000039.1 GCA_003501365.1 Bacillota bacterium | reverse complement strand
CCGCTATGGGTAAATATCCCGGATACCGGCGACAGGGTGGCCTGGACTGTGAAAGTTTCGGTATTGGTGTCTTGGGTGCCGTATTCCAAAATATATTTGTCAGCCCCAGTACTGACTGTATCTGATATTTGCCAGCTGAGGTAGAATTGTTGCAGATTTGGATCATAGCCGCCGTCCAGGTTTTGCAGGCTGCCCAAGGCGGCTTTGGTGTATGCCGTATAGCTAGCCGGGGTTGATTGATTACCGGCTTTGTCGACGGAAGCAACTGTTAAGACCACCGGTTGATTGGGGCCATAGCCGGATACGGGGACGGTTAGGCTGCCGGTTGCGGTGTTGTTGCCATCGTTGCTTGCGGTAACTTGAAATTCTTTTACGGTCCCGTCGGGCAGGGTATACTGGCCTTGGAATTGGGCGATATCATTACCGGCGTCACTAGCCTGCCACTGGAAAGCAATTTGGCTGTCGGTGGTGGTATGGGTTATTTTCTTGGGGTCCAATGCTGCCGGAAGCGTAGTATCAAGCAATACTTGATAGGTGACTAGAGTGCTGTTGCCGGCGTTGTCGACGACTTGCATGGTGACGGTCCGGATGCCGTCTTCGCCGTCCGCCAGGGTCCAGGGGATAGCGGTTGAAATATCCGCCAATGCTTTATATGTAGCGTTCACCGGAGGCGTTGTTTCGGTTCCGTTCCATAGGTAGATGCCCTTAATGCCGGAGCCGCCGGGGTTGTCAATCAAGTTCAAATTAGTGATGGAGACGTTCCGGATGTTTGTCGGGTAATTGGTGGTATCATAAATCTGGCCGCCGGATGTGGCTTTGATCACAAACGTATTGGATTCCGATGGCGGTGGCGTTGTGTCGACGGTCACTTTAAAGCTTTCAGTTATTTGAGGGGCGGCGTCGTTTCCCTCATAAATCTCCAGCCACCATTTCCATGTTCCTTGAGTCAGATTAACCGTCACTGTACTTGTATCATAGTTGCTATATTGAACCGTTGAATTATCGCCGCTTAACTGATATCCAGCCCGGAATTTCAAAGAGACACTGTCAGTGGAATGTATACCAACGGTCAGTTTGGAGCCGATATATTCACCATTAGCGGGTCCGGTGATGCTATATTTAGGAAAAGCGACAGTACCTTGCCAGACTCCCCGGTTTCCTAATTGATCGATTCCTCGAACCCAGGCGTAGTATTTTCCTTTAGAATTGATCTTGGTGGCAAAGGTATATTGAGTAGCGCTGGTCGTAGTGTTTTCCAAGACTTGGGCTTGGGTATCATCGGGAGCTATAGCGGTACTGGTTAAAGCCACTTCATAATTTTTTAAACCGCTACCGGTATCGATGACGGTGTTCCAGCTTAAAGAGAGCTGGTTTCCGCTTTGATGGAGTGGATACTCAGTAAGAGAAACTTGTGGGACTGAGCGGTCAACTTTTACCGTGACCGGGATGGATTCATAACTGAGATTGCCTACATTGTCAATGGCCCGGACTTTACAGGTATATCCGGCACCATCAATGCTTTCTTGGCTATAGCTATTGGTGGTGGTGCTCACCCAGTCGACGGCCACAGTGCCGTCGTCCTTGACCACATAGACTTGATAACCTTTTAAACCGCTACCCGGGGTGGTGTCGCTTGACGCGTCCCAAGTCCAGGTTAAATTGGCGGCATGAGTGTAGCCATTTTGATTCACCGTAGTCGGCGCGCCGGGGATCGAAGGTGCGATTTGATCGACGAACAAAGTCAATTCTTCACTGAAGGAACCTATATTACCCGCTTTGTCGCGGGCCTTTACTTTAATCTTATTTTCACCTTGAGCCAGTGTGGCAAGACTGCATTGGTTAGTACCATAAGTCTGTGATTGTTCCAGGTTGTTTATATCGAGGATATATTCCTTGATATCGCTCTTAATCTCGACGCCATTATATATGGAGGGGTTATCCTGGGCTGCTTTCCAGGTAAGTGGAACCGGCTGATAGTTAGTATAGCTAATTCCAGCGGATTGGTACACATGGCCGTCGCCGTTATCTATGATAGCTGGTATTCCAGGGCTATTTGGGGCGACTTCATCAGGCTGATATGTAATTGTATATGAACAATCAAAACCTCCATAATCATTATGATAACTTAAATTATGATAATACCTATGGTGCCAGTGCCCAGTATATACCGTAACACAAATACCAGTATTGGCTGGAAGTAAAAAACAGCCCGATCGTGTGCTATTGTGAAACGCTTCATATACTATGGATTGAGTTGCTGTTCCGTTGGAATAGTATTGAATTTGAAACCTGGGTTCTGTACAACTTTCCATGCGGTCTCTATCACCAACGGTAATTTGCCACCAGATATAAATTGAATATGGATATGAATTTTGCAGGAAGTAATTAGTATAAGTATTACCATCGCCTCCATAACTATACTGGTACGATATGGGGCCTGTAGCCGAGACGGGTAATACTGATATTAAAAATATTCCCAGACATCCGATTAACAGGGACAACCGTCTTGATACCGATGTATTTGCCATTTGAATATCCCCTCTTTACTATCAAACTCCGGTTTGTACTTACCGGACTCAATATAGATAATATTTATCGGGTAACAGGTGATTTAGAATTTTAAAGCGTCCCATTTTTTGTGTAATTTTTAATTGATACTTCTTTGTGTTAAAATTAATTCCTCTTTAATTTTCATAATTAATTTATAATAGATAAAATTATTTTAATTATATACTAGATCATAAAAAACTCGCAATAATCCGACTGATAAAAAAAGAACAGCTAAAAATCAGCTGTTCTCTGTAAAGTATTTATCCATGAATCCGGCAAATAACTTCAAAAATCTTATTGACTATCCCTTTAGCTCAGGACTATAAAAGGGCTAAACATTCTAACTGGAGAGAATCACTGGCAAGGAGCGCGAACGCGGCCAAAAATGCAAAGAAAAGATCTTTTTCCACCATGAAGGACATGAAGAATTAGAGCGAAGCTCTACTAAAACTTCATGACCTTCATGCTCTTCATGGTAAAAATATTTAAATGTTTTCCTGAGTAAATATGATAGTCAACAAAATCTTTAATTGCAACAATTTTTTCGGTAAGGGACTTAATCTTGCCCCCAAGCTGCGGTAGTTCAGGGGGTAAGCTGCTTCGCATCCCGGTGACGCCTTTCAATGACACCGCATACAAAAAAGGTGGCCTTATTTTCACCTCTATGCCTTCGCGCGTTTCATCCGCGCGCTTGTCTATGTGGTTAAGGCCACAGATACACTGAGGCGCAGAAAAAAATTAAAGTCCCTTAATAATTATTTGTCAGTTTTCCATGTCTCAGAATTTCTACGCCAAATTTTATCATACCTTCACACCGCTCCCCTGATCCTCTCTTTCAGCAGAGAATGCCTCTCCACGATCTTATTGTTCTTCACCGCGATCGCAACCGCTTTCTTGGTTCCGATCAGCACCACCATCTTTTTGGCCCGGGTCACGGCGGTATATAACAAATTTCGTTGCAACATCAAGAAGTGTTGGGTGGTTACCGGCATGATTACCACCGGATATTCATTGCCCTGGCTCTTATGGACCGAAATCGCATAGGAGAGCACCAGTTGATCCAAATCCTCCGATTCATAAGGGATGGTACGCTCGCCTTCCAATTCTTGAAATCCTACCACGATTCGGCGGTCCTCCGGATCGATCTGGCGGATCCTACCGATATCGCCGTTAAAAACTATCTTTTGATAATCATTTTTTAGCTGCATTACCTTATCGCCGATCCGAAAGGTCATATTGCCGACCTTCAACTCTGCCAAGGACAACCTGGGTGGATTTAAGGCCTCCTGCAAAGTCAGATTCAAATTCTCAATCCCTGTAACTGTACGGCGCATCGGGGTTAAAACCTGAATATCCTCAATCGGATCGCATTTTAAATAGGTTGGTATCCGTACTTTGACTAGTTCGGGGATAGTCCGGGCGATATGCTCCGGGTCCTGATCCTCGATAAAAAAGAAATCATTATCCGTTGTCAGGATCGGGAACTCACCCTGATTGATCTTGTGCGCGTTGGAAACGATCAAACTCTGCTGGGCCTGCCTAAAGATTACATTCAAGCGAACCACCGGAATACATTCGGATTGAATTAAGTCCTGCAGCACTGTACCCGGTCCCACCGACGGCAATTGGTCGAC
>DNPP01000159.1 GCA_003501365.1 Bacillota bacterium | reverse complement strand
ATAGTACTCGGGACATGATGATTGGGTTCATTTCAATCATCCAGCGTTTGAACCACCATATTACAGACAGAGATGATTACCGCGGTGGCCAAAGCCGGCCAGAAACCGGGGATCTGAAGGCCCGAGAGAAACTTGTCGGTAAGCATGACCATCCAGGTGTTTAACACCAGTGAAAAAAGGCCTAACGTTAATAAATTAACCGGCAAAGTAATTAAAAACAAAAGCGGCCGAATTAGCAGATTGACGCCTGCCAATATCATTCCGGCCCATAATGCTGTTTCCATGCTACCTAGATAAATCGCCGGAAACAACTTAGCGGCGCAATAAAAAGCTACAATATTGCCAATCACTTTCAGTACTAGCTTTCGCATCGAGTTGCCTCACTTTAATCTTGTTGACTATCCCATTTACTCACTCAGGAAAAAATTTAAATATTTTTACCATGAAGAGCATGAAGGTCATGAAGTTTTTTAGTAGAGCTTCGCTCTAGTTCTTCATGTTCTTCATGACCTTCATGGTGGAAAAAGATCTTTTCTTTGCATTTTTGGCCGCATTCGCGTTCCTTTGCCAGTGATTCTCCCCAGTTAAAAAGATTTAACCCTTTTATAGTCCCTGAGCTAAAGGGATAGTCAATTTAATCTTTAAAAGAGTTCCACTGAGACGTGCTGCTTATGAGGCCCCGCTCCGGTTTTCACCTCAACTAGCGAGTACCTGCCATATCTTCGTAATTCATTTAGCAATTCACGGCTGAGTTCCAAAATTTGATGAGCTGGAAAACTGTAAGTTGGAGTTTCTTTAAACCTGGGTATCGTCCACTTCCAGTCAAAGTCTGGATATCCACTAGATATTTTGACCGGCGTGAGTTTCTCCGCCAGCCAAAGCAGATCGGCCAAGATATCGAAAGTTTCATCAATTAAAAAAAGCGCCAGAGGCAATGTCAACCTAAAACCGCCAAAGCGTATCCGCACCAACAAGAATAGTGGCCGATACATATTCAAAAATTGGCTAATCCACATAGACTTCCACCTTGACCTGACCTTCGTTGGGATCATTGACATCGATATCCACGATCTTTCCATCCACCAGTCCCTGATTGATTTGTTCAATCAACTCTTCAAAGTTGATTTGGTCCAAATCGATTCCTTTGCGGTTCATTTCTTCCCTGGCCGCCTCCGGGATAAACCGGGTGCCGAAATTAGCAAACTTGGAGGCTACTTTTAATAAACCAAGCGGCAGATTGACATTGACTTTGGTGTTGTTTTCGGTATAAACCCGGACCCGTAAAAAACGATTGGCTAAATTAGGAGAAACAGCTGAAGTGAAAATAGTTTTATTTCCCGTCGCGGGTTCTTCGCTTTCTTCCAATGCTTTGAGTAGCTCCAATCCTTCAGCGGCATTAATTTTGCCTTCCTGGATCATCTGCAGGATCTTTAATTTTTCTTCACTCATGACAAAAAAACCCTCTTTCTCTAATTTATTATCATTAAGGCCACCTATTTACGAATCATTTCGCCGCCGAGGGTAGTCCCTTCCACATTACCGGTGACATTATGAAATACTATATCCCCGCCCATGGTATGCACATGACCGTCGGCATCGGAGTCGTCCAGCTTAATATCACCGCCGGCAGTAGTCAGGTTTAGACCGCCGTTGATATGGGAAAGTCGGATATCGCCTCCGAGAGTCTTCCCGTTTATTTGTCCGGAAACATCCCCGATCCGGATATCGCCCCCAGCGGTATAAATAGTCAAATCCCAGTTATACGGCACTTTCACTTCATAATCTACGCTACCTAAGCAAAAAATCTTGTAACGATCATCGGTTCGCTTATGTTTCTGAAAAACGCGGGTCGATTTGGGTTTATCAATGATTACCTCATTACCATCCCAACCGTCCACGGTAATGTCACCGCCTCCAATGAGCGTAACCTCCAAATGGCGGCAATTACTATATCCCGATGAATCCAATCTATTGCCTTCGCTACGTTCAGGGCCCGACCCATTCGCTTTTTTGGTAGCCGTAGTATCCGTTTTTAAAGCTTCATTTACACCGGCGGTTTCATCCAGCGCGCTCAATAATTCCAGCGTTTCTGCGGAACTAATCTTTCCTTCTTTAAATAAATCAAGTATGCGCAGTTTTTCTTCAGACATGGCTTGTCCAGTCCCCCTTGTTCCAATTTGCAATTAATCTACTATTTATAACAAATATTGCGTTGGTAATTTCCAATAGTACCTTTTTGAATGCAATTTAGTATTATTTATTGGTCAATTTTTTCAGCTGTTTAGTGGCTTCAGCGGGCGTAATCTCACCGCGTTCCAATGAATCCAGTATCGCCTGCCGTTCTTCCTTCTCTTCGGCCAGTTCACCGGCATCTCGATCTACCCGGTAACCCAAAGCTTCAATCGCTGCATTAAGGCGGTTCCTTACCGTAGGATAGGAAATACCCAGTTCCTTTTCAACATCTTTAATATTACCGCGGCATTTAAGAAAAACCTCGATAAAATCGCGTTGTTCTGCCGGAAGCAGACAAAATTTACAGGGAGCGAATTCCCCTTCCAAGTTGGTCGAACAATTGGTGCAGCTTAATTTGGTAACTATGAGCTCGTGATTACATACCGGGCATTGACTCGGTGCTTTATAGCGCATATTTTTAATATTCCTTTCTCATGAAGTACAATAAACTATTAGTCTGTTGTAATGGTTTCCTGAAAAGTAACTGTCGGTTCATAGGCTTCCGGAGAGGCATATTTAAAAAAGAACAGCGTTATAGCGAAATTTAGAACTCCGACAGCACCCAATATCAAATGGGCTGGTATTTTGTCAAGCAGGAACCCATAAATCAAAGAACCCACCGGTATTGCAAACTGAGTAATAAGCCCGAGCGCCGCAAAGAAGCGGGCCCGCATGTCTGGAGGGACCATTTTTTGCAGGTTGGTCATCAGAGGCGTATTGACCATTGCGTTGAAAACGCCACTGACTAAAAAACTTCCGGCAATAACTCCAAACAGCGACCAGGTCGGCCCGTTAAACTCTTTCACAATAGCCGGAAAGAAAATCATAGCGATAACCATTAATAAAAATCCTTGAATCAATAAACCGGTTTTCACCATTGTCCCGGACCTAGCCTTGGCTAACAGAGATCCTATCAAGACATTACCGATTAGCAATCCTGCCATGAAAGATGTCATGATGTAACCATATTGCTGCGAGGTAAACCCGATGCCTCTTTTGAGAACGTAAGGAAATACCACCATAATGATGGGAGCAACCAGGAAGTTGGCAATCATCACGAATATAAAGAGTTGTTGCAGCCCCCGGTAATTGTTGATGAAGGATAAAGCATCCCGGTTTTCGGTAATAAAGGAACGGATTTTCAGTTTAGCCTTGTTTTGAAGCGGCATCCGGTAAAGAATAAAAATCTCACATAAAGCCGAGAGGATGAAAGATAATGCATTGAGAAAGAAAACCATTTGAATCCCGGAGATACCGTAAATAATTCCGCCCACCACAGGTCCGATGATCATGGATAAACAATCAACCGCACTTTTACTGGCATTGGCCCGGTTAAAGTCGTCGGAGTCGACGAGGTCCGCCAACATTGCGGCTGTTGCCGTATTAAAAAGACCATCCATAATGGAAATAAAAATCTGGGCGGTAAATAGGACGGTAATATTCATCCGATGGCCAAAGGCCAACCAGGCTAAAAGCATGATCATCATTCCCCGGCCCAAATCGGTATAAACTGCAATACCCTTACGGTTCCAGCGATCGCCGAGCACTCCGGCCAACGGTGCTACCAACAACATCGGTATCATGCAAAGCATAGTAAAAACACCCATCAACGTACCGGAGCCGGTATAATCTAAAATAAACAAAGGAATCGCGATCATCTGAATTCCGCTGCCGATAAGTGAAATCAAACGTCCGCCGATAAAGAGCAAAAGATTGCGTTGCTGAATCGAATTCATCAGGTACTCCTTTACTGCGCAAACAGCTATCTACTAAATTCTGTTCATAGTCTACCATCATTTATTAACTTTGTCAATTTATTGTTTAATAAAATTAATATTATGATTAATATTATTAATTATTTCTTTAGCCGATATCAATTTATCATGATGTAAAGGGCTCATTCTCGGTAATTTTTCTTTCCATCGCTTGAGCAAAACGCTGGCTTAATGATTCTTTCAAGCCGTAAAAGGCCTTCGGCGATTTCCGCCTCGTCAAGATGAGCATATCCGAGAATCATTTGATTTTGGTGATTTCCCTTTACCATAGCATGTTCCTCAACCGGAATCACATTTACCCTTGCTTTTTCAAGCTCTTGGATTAATTCTGCGGTAAAAGTCACCCCTAAGAATTCGGCCACCACATGCATACCAGCCATTTCACCGATTATTTTAACTTGATCCGGAAAATATTCATGCAGTCCCGCAATTAAAAAATCACGGCGTTTATGATAGATTTTTTTCATCCGCGCAATATGGCGTTCCAGTTCTCCACTTTCAATAAAACGCATCAAAGTAAGCTGATTTAAAGAGTTGGAGTGATGATCCCCAAGGCGTTTCCATTCCCGGAACGGTTCTATCAAAGGAAAAGGAAGTACGATATAACCAAGCCTAAGGGAGGGAAAAAGTATTTTGCTAAAAGTCCCGATATAAATAACCTTTTTATTATCAAGTTCCTGAAGTGTAGTTACGGGCATTCCCCGATAACTGAATTCGCTGTCATAATCGTCCTCCACAATATAGCAATCAGACTTTTGAGCAAAACGAACCAGGGCAAGCCTTCTTTGAATCGGCAACACTCCTCCCAAAGGAAACTGATGCGAGGGTGTAACGAAAATCAATTCAGGAGATCCGCCTGCCGGAAATAACTCCGGCCTGATTCCCTGATAATCGACAGCGATAGGCACAATATGATCGGTATGATAGAAAAATATTTTCCGCACATTGATGTTTGAAGGATCTTCAATCCATACTTCACTACCGGACTTAAGGAGACATTTAGCGACTAGTGATAATCCCTGCTTCGCGCCGGTTGTAATAATAATCTGGTCAGGATGGCAATGCATGCCGCGGACTTTTTTCAGGTACAAGGCAAGAATATTTCGAAGCTCCGGTCTACCTTGGGGATCATCATAACCCAAAGCAGAAACCGGGGCTTCGTTAAAGGTCTGACTGGCGATTTTATTCCATTTGCTGCGTGGGAACAAGTCCAAAGCCGGAGTACCACTATGAAAACCTATGGTACCCTCCTCAAGTTGCCTGGCCGTAAAAGCAGTCATCTGATAATCATTGATTCCCGAAGGCGTCTCGGGAAATTCCACCCCCTGGGCAACAAAAAAACCCGATCCCGGTATGGTAGCCAAATACCCTTCGGCAATCAACATTTCGTACGCAGACATTATCGTATTTCTTGAGACATTTAAGTTCTGCGACATCTCTCTACTGGAAGAAAGCTTTTCTCCCGCTTTGATTTCCCCATTTAAAATCTTGTATCGAATCTGCTGATAAATTTGTTTCATGATGGGGCTTCCGGGTTCTTTTTGAATATCTAAATGTAACATTTCAGGGACACTCCTTTGCAATGATTACTTTTCTTAAAATATGAATAGTAACTGGTACTGAAATTTTGATCTAAAACTGGTCCTTCAGCAAGCCAGTGATATGTGGTTTAATTATATAACAAAAAAGAGGTGTTCCAAACATGGAAAAATGGACTGAAGTTATTGAAAAAGCCGGTGAATTATATGGAGGAAATTTTCATTGTTGTGAGGCGATCCTGCTTGCGGTGGGCGAATACTGCGGTTATCAGACCTTCTCACGTGAGATGCTCCTCAAAATCAGTACTCCCTTGGGCGGCGGACTGATCAATAATGGGGCCGCATGTGGTTCATTACTTGCAGCTTATTTGTGCATGGGTATTTTTAAAGGAAGAACGTCTGAAAATGAAGGCCGAAATGCGGCCTGTGAACCGGCTGACCGTATTTTCCAAAAATTTTGCGGAAAATATGGTTCATCAAACTGTAGAGATATTATCGGCTACGATAAGAAAGATCCCGAAGCCGTCAAATTATACGGATCAAAAGTCAAATGCCAGGTTTGCATTCCCCTGACCCAAGAAGTCACCAGATGGATATTGGAGGAATTGGAAAACGCAAATTACAACTCTAAAGATCATAATTGAATGAAGCGAGGAATTTGAAATGTCTATCATCGAAAAATACGATTATTTCTCAATCATTGCCGCTTTGCTCTGGGGTATCAATTATGTGGCAGTAAAGTCGGTACTGGCGGAAATTCCGGAGAGCGCATTTCTAGTGATTCGTTTTACCATAGCCGTAGCAATCCTTTTTTTGTATCTGATCGTTACCAAGGAAGGTCTGGGGATCGAACGGTCCGATATCGGAAAAATACTATTACTTGGTGTTCTTGGAGTAGGATTTTATAACATTTTATGGACTACAGGCATCCATCTGACGACAGCGTCCAACGCCGCCTTAATCATTTCAACCTCGCCGCTTTTTGCCCAACTCTATGTGCAGATTATTCATAAAGAAAAAATCGGATTCAAACGTTGGATATATACTTGCCTATCTTTTTACGGAGTTTTTCTGATGATTAGTCAATCACCCGGCGCCAATTTTAATTTCCATTCGCGGTTCTTTATTGGCAATCTGATAGTACTCGTAAGCGCTCTGCTATTTGCCGCTTATACGCTTTTTTCCAAACCGCTGCTTAACCGTTACTCTCCCGTCAAACTCAATGCCTTGACTATGGCTTTAGGCTTGCCTGTATTGATTGTTTATTGCATCTTGAATGTCGCGCGCATGCGCGCGCCGGCAGTCCCGGTTCAGGTTTCCAGGATAATGGCTTGGAAAATGACTTATATTATCGTCTGCGGCACAGTAGCGGCTTATATCTGCTGGTATACAGGAATTGAAAAAACAGGCCCGGTAAAAGTGATTCTTTTTCACTATATCGTACCTGTTTCCAGTATGGTTTTAGGGTTTTTATTCTTACGGGAACCGCTGAACCTCTTTCAGGTGTTCGGCGGCATCCTGG
>DNPP01000123.1 GCA_003501365.1 Bacillota bacterium | reverse complement strand
CCGGATTTACGCTCCTGAATAATCCGTTCAATGGCTCCAATACCGACATTCTTAATACTGAGTAGGCCGAAACGGATTCCCGATCCCTCCGGGTTAAAATAGGCCTTGCTCTTATTCACATCCGGAGGCAGGATCGCAATCCCCATCCGGCGGCATTCCTCGATGTACAAAGCAATTTTATCGGTATTACCCATTACACTGGTGAGTAGTGCGGCCATGAACTCTTGAGGAAAATTCGTTTTAAAATAAGCGGTTTGATAGACAACCACTGCATATGCTGCCGAATGGGATTTATTAAAACCATAGCCCGCAAAATACTCCAGTAAATCAAAGATTGAAATCGCAGTTTGTTCGGGAACTCTATTGGCGATAGCCCCTTCGATAAACTGTTGCCGCATTGCCGCCAGGACTTCCGGTTTCTTTTTACCCATCGCCCGACGCACCAGATCCGCCTGACCAAGACTGAAGCCGCCCAAAGAGCTTACAATCTTCATTACTTGTTCTTGATACAGAATGACTCCGTATGTCTCTTTTAAAATCGGTTCCAGTAATGGATGCAGATAGTTGATTGTCTGTTGACCATGGCGTCCTTTGATGAAGTCGTCGACCATGCCGCTGCCCAGGGGGCCGGGCCGGTATAAGGCATTCAAAGCGGTCAAGTCATCGATCTCCTCGGGCCGTAGCCTCATTAATAGACGGCGAATGCCTGCGCTTTCAAGTTGAAACACCCCTAAGGTATGCCCATCAGCCAAATCTTGAAAGGTGAGCGGATCGTTCAAAGGAATCCCCTCAATTGTAACTTGCCGGCCACGATTCTGTTCAATCAAGGCTTGGGTATCGCGCAGCACAGTCAGAGTGCGCAATCCCAAAAAATCCATCTTTAAAAGGCCCAAAGTTTCAATGTCTTCCATTGTGAATTGGGTAATGATTTCATCCTCATTCGAACGGCTGAGCGGTAAAAACGTGGTTAACGGCTCATCCGAGATCACCACCCCCGCCGCATGGGTTGAGGCATGACGGGGAAACCCTTCAATCTTGACGGCAATTTGTATCAATTGGGTTATCTGTGGACTGTTCCGGATCAACTCCTGTAACTCCGGAGTATGCGCTATCGCATCCGCAATTGAGATGCCCAACTCGCGCGGTATTAATTTGGCGACCCGGTCGACCTCACTGTAAGCAATCCCTAAAACTCTGCCCACATCCCGCACTGCGGCCCGGGCTGCCATAGTCCCGAAAGTTATAATTTGTGCTACCCGGTCTTCACCAAACTTTTGGCGGACATAACTGATAACTTCACCACGGCGCTCGATACAGAAATCAATATCAATATCGGGCATGGAGATCCGCTCCGGGTTCAAAAACCGCTCAAACAATAAACCGTACTCAATTGGGTCCAGATTGGTGATACCCAGCAGATAGGCAACCAGACTACCCGCAGCCGAACCCCGGCCCGGTCCCACCATGATTTGCCGCTCCTTGGCAAAATGGACGAAATCACGGACAATTAAAAAATAACCGGGAAAACCCATTTGATTGATGATGGACAATTCGTAATTTAAACGTTCTTCACGCCCCTGATCCCAAGTTATCCCTTTATCGACTGCGGACTGCCTGCACAGTTCCTCAAGATATCTTTCCGCCGTAGTCTCCGGAGGCAACGTAAACTTCGGCATATGTAATTTTCCGAGTTCCAGTTGAACATTGCAACGCTCGGCAATCTTTAGCGTATTTTCCAAAGCCTCTGGATAATCATTGAAAATCTCCGCCATTTCAGCCGGACTTTTCAAATAAAATTCGGCGGTTGAAAACTTCATTCGGTTGGTGTCATTTACGGTCTTACCAGTCTGGATGCACAACAGTACATCATGAACCTGGGCATCCTCCCGGTTTAAATAATGCACATCATTGGTAGCCACTAGCGGAGCGCCGCATTCCCGCGCCAACTTAGCCAGATTACGGTTTACGTTTCGTTGTTCCGCCAATTGCTGGTATTGCAGTTCCAAATAAAAATTAGCGTTGCCGAAAATCTCCTGAAACCAAAGCAGCTGTTTTTTGGCTTCCTCATACTTACCCGCAACGAGCAGCCGCGGAATCTGCCCGGATAAACAGGCCGTCAAACCAATTAATCCTTGGCTATACCGACGTAGGGTATCCATATCGATGCGGGGTTTGTAATAAAAACCATCAATATGCGCGATCGAAACCAATTTTAGCAAGTTTTGATAACCGCGGTGATCCATCGCCAAAAGCACCAAATGAGTGGGATTCTCATCGATTTTAGGGATCTTGTCGGTAAGCGCGCGCGGCGCCACATAGACCTCACAGCCCATAATCGGCTTGATACCGGCCTTCAATGCTTGTTGGTAAAATTTCAAACTGCCATACATCACTCCATGATCAGTGATGGCCAACGCCGGCATTCCCAATTGCTTGGTTTTTGCGAGCAACGAGCCGATCTCGGCCGCCCCATCCAACAAGGAGTATTGGCTATGAACATGTAAATGAACAAAATTTTGCATCCAAACACCAATCCTGCGTATTTATTCAATTTTCAATTTCGCGATTTTGTCGCAAGATACCTGCCGTAGTAAATTAACTTTGTCCGGATTTTATAACAAACCGCCAAAATTCGCCACCAAACATTTGAAAGTGTGATACAATGAAAAACATAAAAAGTATCATTATTTTGAATTACTATGAGGAGGCTCCCATGCCTGAACCCGAACCAAAACTCAATCCCATTCCGACGAGTTTCCGCGCTCAACTTCAAATATTCGCCGAAGTGTTGCAAAGTTTACAACAGGTTATTGAAAACGAATTTCATGAGATTGAAGATAAACTAGCTGCTCTAAGTAACAAAGATAATCAAAATCCGCAACCGAACCCTCCAAAGGTCCATTATTACAATATCGGCTCGGATATCAAGAATCAAAAATAAAATATAAAATAAATATTAAAGCGGGGCGGTCTCAAAAGATTTCTGGAGACAGCCCCGCTTTTTTCTATTAAAAAATACTTTTTTACCCAGATTCCAGATAGAACATCCACCCTCGGTGTATTTCATCACTTTGTCTCTTTAGCTCGTGGCGCATAATTTTCAAGAAACTTTCACTTGAAATCGACGTTAGAAAAACTATAATTTCTCATTCAAGGGAAAATAATAACATAAAGTGTCCCTTTGCCAATTTGGGATTGGTGTCAGCTGATCGGCATTGAGTGGACTTCAATTATTGAAAGGTGGTGTAATATCTAATGCTCAAAAAAATATGGCAGTTTTTTATTGGTAAACCCGCTAAACCTTTAGCAGAAAGTCCTTGGCTCATCCGTTGCCTTTGGGAAATCCGTTCGTTAGTCGTGGTATTTAGCGTTACCTTCTTTCTGATTCAACCTTTCGTGGTTGCCGGTTATGACACCCCCACCGGTTCTATGGAGCCCACGATTATGACCAATACCCGTTACATAGCTTTACCTTCGGTATATGGCGGTTTCTTCCGATTAACTAAAATTAAATTACCAGGATTCAAAAAGGTCAAACGTGGTGATATTGTAATTTTTAAATATCCGCTGGATGAAAATCTGAACTATGTTAAACGTGTGGTCGCCTTACCCGGTGAAGAAGTGAAAATTAACGGCAAAACCGTTTACATTAACGGCAAGGCCATCTACGAACCCTATACCCGTTATGTCAATGATGATTCGTTGAACCAAAACAGCCCCGGCAGGCATTACGGTCCGGTTACCGTTCCCCAAGAACACTTGTTTGTGATGGGCGACAATCGCGATAATTCATACGACTCCCGTTATTGGGGTTTTGTCCCGCTACACAATGTCTTCGGCACTCCCCTGTTTACCTTTTGGAGTTTTGACAAGGAACGGCACCAAATTAGATGGCATGAACTCTTTAAAGAGATCAAATAAAGGCGATGTTCAAAAAATTATGGGATCCAAAAAAATAAAGGTCGTAGGAAAACCCTCGACCTTTATTGATATTTTGGTAATTTCAAATTTTAAGCAGCCCCGGTTTTTGAGCGGTTTCCGCTAAAAACTGTCGTGCGGGTTGACAGTAGATAGCGTGGGCCGGTACATCAACCAAATCTCTCTCCGGGTAACGCAATGCGGTAAGTTTCCCTCCAAAGACACATCCGGTATCAATATCGATGGTCCGGTTAAACCATTCAGCTTCAGCCACCGGAGTATGACCATAGACCACCAACGCCCGTCCGCTGTACCTGGCTGCCCAATTTAACCGTACCGGCAAACCCAATTCATCCGTCTTGCCGGTGGTTTCCCCGAATAGTCCAAACTGCCGTGTTTCTTTCAAATTCAGTTTTTGAAGTTCTTCCTTCATTCCGGCATGCGCAACCACTAATTTTTGATGATCCAAGAAGTAGGAGCTATCAAGGCTATCGAAAAAGCGGCATACTGCGATTGAAAACTCAGGCCTTTCTTCGGCCAATTGGCGTAAAGACTCTTCCAAGCCATGTTTATTCTGGACATTACTGCCCTTCAGCTTTCGTAATAGTTTATCATCGTGATTACCCAAAACACTTAAGGCTTTCCCCTTACCAACCATTGCCATGACGAACTTTAAAACCGCGCAAATCTTCGGCCCCCGATCCACCAGGTCACCTAAGAAAACCAAAGTCCGCCCCTGCGGATGGATAACTTCAAAGCCATAATCAAGATTTCCGCTTTCGGTGATGATACGTTGATAACCAAGTTTGACCAACAATTCCCGGAGTTCTTCAAAGCAACCATGGAGATCGCCAATGATATCCAATGGTCCCTGATTATTTTTTATTAACGTCATTTCAGATTTTTACCTTTTAGCTGCTTTCTGTATACCTAGAGCTATTATGAGAATTGCATTTGTAATTTACCATAACATTTCTTGGCAATAGTCCAAACTTTTGGCTCTGTCCCGGA
>DNPP01000017.1:7577-11742 GCA_003501365.1 Bacillota bacterium | reverse complement strand
CTTAATAAACAGTGACGCCCCATATTGCATAATTATTAAGTATTTACTATGCTTTTACAATGAACGCATTTGGTGGCATCCGCCGCAATGAGTTCTTTGCAAAACGGGCATTCGCGTTTGGCGATCTCCTCGATCATTACTCCGCAATGTTTGCATTTGATGGCATCCGTTTTAATCGGATTGCCGCAAGCCGGGCATTCCTTGGTCTTATTCTCCAGATACACCGAGTTCGGAGCTTGGCTTATAGTGCCCGGAGTACTTTTAGAAGCCGCGATCTCCCGTTCCAGACTTTCGAATCGATGATCATTCACCTTTTCATCCGCCACGACCCGGTCTTTGATTTGCTGCTGCTCCATCTTGACTTCTTGAATGGACTCGGCCACTTTGATATCTTTTGAACAAGCGAGAATGATTCCTGTTAGGACCGGAGAGATAAAGATGGATAGAATACCCCATCCGAATGCATTGCGGCCTTTTTTATATGCGAAATAACCTACCAAAGCGCAAATTGCTAAGTATAAAATACTCAATAATGCCAATCTCCTTCCGTTATTCTCTCCATATTTTATATGATCTCAGCGGTAAATTGCAAATAAAAATACGGTTAACCCGGTTTCGGTATGCCCAAACTTATCAGCAGATCCAAATCCGGTGTGATAATGGCAGTTTTAAAAAAGTCGTAAATTACAAACCCCGGTTTGGCGGCGGGGGGTTTTTTGACATTTTTACGCTGGGTATAGTCCACCGGAACCTTGGTCGACTGGCGGCCTTTACTGAAATAGGTCGCCAATTGACAAGCGTAATTTAACGATTCATCATCAACCGGGATTCCGGGTTGAGGACGTAAAATAACATGGGAACCGGGGATTTTTTGGGTATGGAACCACCAGTCACCGGGATCGGCAATCTTAAAGGTTAACCGATCGTTTTGGATATTGTTCCGGCCCACTAGGATGGTATGGCCGGCAGGGGTTTTAAATTGTCGCGGTTCGACTGGTTTTTCTTTCTTGGCAAATTTTTTAACCGCGGGAGTTTTAAATTTTTTGGCGGTATCATTTTGGTCGAGTTCTTCGGAAACCAGCTGCAGATCAGACATATTGACGGCATTTTGAGCCATCACTTCAATACTTTCAAGATAATCAAAAACTTCTTTGGTCTTAGCGATTTGGAGCGCAATCGCGATCTGCCCTTTCTTGGCTTTTTGGTATTTTTTAAAATAAACCTGAGCATTGGCGTGAGGCGATAAGGCTGGATTTAAGATAATCTCTATTTCTTTGGCTTCCGGGTCATAGTGATTGACTAAGCTGGTCTTGGAACTCCCTTTCGGAATTTGAAAACCATAGGTCGTTAAAAGCTCGCCGGCGATCCGGAGACTGTCGCCGCGATCGGCTGTATTGGCTTCCGCCTCTTGTTTCACAAGTTTGGTGTGGATTTTCTCAGAATGAATATTAATTTTTTTGATCAGGTTGAGTTTAGCTTCCTTAAAGCGGCTTGCTACATGCCGTTCATGATAAATAGCGGCAATTGCTTGTTGCAATTCGGCTATCGGTTGAATACGGGACTGAGCGGGCGGGAAATGAATGGGTAGAGCCGAACAGTCAGTTGCTTTTCCGGACTCATCCATCAGACAAGTCGGATTGAAATCGGACTGGGCGACAGCTTGAGACCAGGCGTTCAAGGCATTAAACATTTTGGAGTAATCTTGCTCCAAAATGTTTTTACAAACAGTGGTCGGAGTAAACCCTGCCGAGCGGGTGATTTCATTAATTGAAAGCGCCGACAAGCCATACCAATGTTTCAAAAAGAAACGTTCAAGGGTAACCTCCGGTGGTAGCTGGTCAAAGAGCGCTTTAAACTGTTCTTCGGTGACAGTTACCGGACGCCAACGACCGCCGGTCGTCGGTAATTCATACTTTATTCCGGCAGAAATCTCGCGTTCTTCCGGCTTCCTAGGAGCAACTCTGCGCCAAGCATCAATGATGATTAGGTTATCATCACAAACAACCAGGTTGGAACTCTTGGCTGTCAATTCCACCAGCAAATACCGCTTGGTTATGCCGCTAGTTTCATTATATACCTCAAAAGTAAATTTACTGATTCTTTCAAAAGGCACTGCTTCGATGGCGATCAACTTGGAGCTGGAAAAATATTTGCGCAACAAATGACAAAAGCTGCCGGGAACCGGCAAATTTTCTTTTGATAATTCACTGATTAAATGAAAACGGCCAAAACTGGCATTTAAAGAGATCAATAATTTAAAATCGCTACCGGAGCCATAACCGCAGAAGAGTATCTCATCGGAGAAGGGCTGGTATATTTGGTCGATCCGCACCGGCAAATAATGGTTAAGTTCTTTGGAAATTAAGGCAACAGCTGGGGCATCCATAGGCATTTTTTTTATCCTCCTGAAGTAAGTATAGCGGGGAAAAAGAGTTTGGTCAATGGAGGGCAAAATGTCCAACTGGTTTAACATTGAGGTCAATGAAGTTCTCAAAGCCTTTTCCAGCTGCACAAAGCAAGGTTTGACCACTATGGAGGCAAACCGTAGGTTAGCCAAAGTGGGCCACAATCAATTGGAATCCGGGGTGAAACTTTCACCATGGCAGATATTCGGCACTCAGTTTAAAGATTTTATGGTATTGGTGCTGATTGGAGCGGCAATTATCTCCGGTATGCTGGGTGAAAGGGCGGATGCCATCACCATCGTAGCAATCGTGATTCTTAATGCCATCTTGGGCTTTATTCAGGAGTACCGGGCTGAAAAGTCCTTGGAAGCATTGAAAGAATTGACTGCCCCGCTGGCCCATGTCTTTCGGGATGGTAAGATTCAAAGGATCCCGGCCAAGTCTTTGGTTCCCGGCGACATTTTGGTATTGGAGAGCGGTGATCGGATCGCGGCCGACGGCAGACTGATCCAAGCCTCCAATTTAGAAATTAATGAAGCAACTTTGACCGGTGAATCACTGGCAGTTCTTAAAAACGAAAAGATAGCCAGAGAAGCCAATCCCTCCTTAGGGGATCAACGAAATATGGTATTTGCCGGGACGGTGGTCGCAAATGGCAGAGGCCGGGCGGTAGTGACCGCTACCGGAATGGGGACCGAGATTGGTAAGATCGCCAACATGATCAGCAGCGTCCATAATGAAGAGACTCCTTTGCAAAAGCGTCTGGAACAGATGGGCAAATGGCTGGTTATCATTTGTTTGGGAATCTGCTCCGCCGTAGGTACGATGGGGGTTCTGCGCGGCGAACCTCCGCGCCAAATGTTTCTGGCAGCGGTTAGCTTGGCGGTGGCAGCCATACCCGAGGGGTTACCTGCTATTGTAACCATTGCCTTAGCAGTAGGTGTCCAAAAAATGATCCGGCGAAAAGCCATTATTCGTAAGTTACCTGCGGTTGAAACCCTGGGTTGCGCCACGGTCATTTGTTCCGATAAAACCGGTACCTTAACCCAAAATCAATTGGCCGTCACCCGGTTATGGGCGGCAGGACGGGAATATAGTTTGGAGCATCACCATCAGCCAATACAGCAACTGAATTTTTTAGCTCCTCAGTATAATCTTTTATTGGAGATTGGCATGCTTTGTAATAATGCCCAATTTGAAGCCGTTGGAATTTCCGAGATGGTTGGCGATCCGACTGAAGTGGCCCTTATGGCGGCTGCTTTAGATCATGGCATGAAAGCTAAAGAATTGAGTCAAAGGCAACCCCGTCTAGGAGAAGTCCCTTTTAGCTCTGATCGAAAAAGAATGAGTGTCTGGGTAAAGGGGCATGGCGCTAGTCCCTGTTTATTGACCAAAGGTGCCCCAGACGTTATCATGGGACGTTGCACTAAAATTTGGGCCAGCGAAGGCATTATCCCATTATCCAGCTTAAACCTTCGTGAACTTAAATCGCGGATCGATGAATGGGGTTCTGAGGCTCTGCGGGTTTTGGCTTTTGCTTATCGTCCGGCTTCGTATCAAGAAATTGCTATAAATGGTGACCCTGAAAATGAATTAATCTTCGTCGGATTAATGGGGATGAGCGATCCACCCCGGCCGGAATCGCGTTTTGCCATTGAAAAAGCCCGGCGGGCCGGGATCCAAACTAAAATGATCACCGGTGACTATCCGCGGACTGCCGCGGCAATTGCCAGACAAATTCATTTATTGCGTCCGAATGG
>DNPP01000017.1:0-7377 GCA_003501365.1 Bacillota bacterium | reverse complement strand
GCGGGACTGATGTGACCAAAGAAGCTTCAGCTATGGTAATCGCCGACGATAATTTTGCCACTATCATCGCTGCGGTTGAAGAAGGTCGCACCATTTATGATAATATCCGTAAATTTATCCGTTATTTGTTAAGCTGTAACATGGGGGAAATATTGACAATGTTTGGCGGTATCATGCTGGGTCTACCATTTCCATTACTGCCGATTCAAATACTGTGGGTCAATCTGGTTACGGATGGTCTTCCGGCAATTGCCTTAGGAATGGACCCCGCCGAGTCGGACAATATGAACCGGCGACCCAGACCGCCCCGGGAAGGCATCTTCGGCAGGGGTTTGGGTCTAAAGATTTTATTGCAAGGTATTATGATCGGTGCCGTTACTTTAGGAGTATATATTTTTAAGCTAAGAACCGGCGGGGAGTTATTTGAGGCTCGGACTGCGGCATTCGCTACTTTGGTTTTTGCCCAATTAAGTTTTGTTTTTCAATGCCGTTCCGAACAGAAGTCGTTACTCCAACTTAATCCTTTTCAAAATATATATTTGTTGGGAGCGGTATTGATTTCCAGTTTGATGCAAGTTGCGGTTATTACGTTACCTTGGTTACAACGGATTTTCTATACCAGTAATTTAAATTCGGCCGATTGGTTGATTATCCTTATAGTCACTCTGTTTTCAGCTGTTGGCACTGATCTGATATTTCAGTTCCGGAGTGAAATTAAGAAACATTTAAGTATCTTTCGCTGGGAGGCGCATAGGTCAATCCATTAGTGGAAAAATAACCACAGACTGGAAGTCTGGGGTGAATCTGTGGTAATACTTTTGTTGTTCTTAGGCACCTTTTGCGTGCTTTTTTTCCTACCGGTCCAATTCAGAATTTTTTACCAGAAAATTGCCTGGGATGATACACTGGCATTGGAGTTGTCGTTTCTGGGAGGCCTGTTAAAAATGCGTCGGACCGTGAGCCTGCTGCAATTAACTCCTCGAGGTCTCAAAAAACGGGAAACACTTTCCGGTAGATGGCTGTTTTTGCGAAAGAAGCAAACCAAGGAAGATACGTCATCCATTCAAGGAGACTCCCGAATTTGGCGGGAATTTTTACAACGTTATCAGAAATTTGGGGTAGGAGTTACCTTATTAACGTATTTTTTGCCCGCCAAGTATCAACCATGGATATTGGTTGTGGAGGATCTCGAAAGACGGGGCTGTTTTAAAAAATTTGTTTGGAAAACCAAATTTGGTACTGGCGAACCGGTAGGTACCGCCATTATTTATGGCATTTTGTGGGGGGTCAAATCCAGTATTTTAAGTTTGCTCCATCGCAGCGCAAAGTTTGATCCGTGTAATCCACCGGATATCCAGATTATCGCGGATTTTGGAGCAGCCAAATTGGACTTCATCTTCGATTGTATATTCCATGTCAAACTGGGCTATATTATTATTGCCGCTTTTATAGCGCGTTTTCGCTATCGGATGATGAAAGGGGAAGGGGGGATCGGGATTGGAGAATCATCCAATTGAGGGTTTAATGAAAACCGCAATGCAAAATATTAAAGAGATGGTAGATGTCAATACCATTCTAGGTGATCCGGTGGAAACTTTGGACGGAAGTGTGATCGTCCCAATTTCTCGGGTAACGTTTGGCTTTGCTGCCGGGGGTAGTGAGTTTGAAGCTGCTCAGGCTAAAACAAAAGACAAGGACCGGGGCAGTCAAGAACCAACGGAGGATAATAAATTTCCGTTTGGTGGGGGAAGCGGCGCCGCTATTACCATTAATCCGGTGGCTTTCTTAGTGGTTGGCAAAGAGCAGACGAAGTTACTACCGGTTGAAAGTAATGTTTTGGTTGATCGTATCCTGGATTCAGCTCCACAGTTACTGGACAAATTGCAAAATTTAATAAGTCCCAAAAGCCAGGAGAAAGAGATTCATTAAATAAGCCGCGGAAACGCGGTTTTTTGATATTCAGGAGTGGGGAGCCCGCTAAAATGACCCAGAACAGTTGAAGTCAAATTTTTGAAATCATACAATAATTTCCAATTAAAAAAATAATTTCGGCGCAGGATTTTCGGGGTAACTTCAGAAATGAATTATAAAAATGCTTTGGTGGGAGAGTTTATGAAATACCGCTTGATTTGCTTATTACTACTTGTCACTTTGCTTACTTTTATGACCGGCAGGACCTGGGCCAAGTCCGAGGTGGGAGTTACAGCTTCCGCGGCTATCCTAATGGATTATACTACGGGTGAAACTTTATATCAAAAAAATGCCAGTCAACGACTTGCCCCGGCCAGTACAACTAAGATCCTAACTGCGATTGTAGCCATAGAACATGGAAAGCAGGATCAGGAGATCGTTGCCAGCACCAAGGCAAGTAAAGCGGACGGCTCATCCATTTGGTTGGCTGCCGGAGAGTGTCATAATTTAAAAGATCTGTTATATGGGATTCTATTGAGTTCAGGAAATGATGCATCCGTTGCAGTAGCTGAAAATTTAGCCGGTTCCGAACAAAAGTTTACCACCTGGATGAATACGAAAGCCAAAGATTTGGGGGCTAGAAATAGTAATTTCGTAAATAGCAATGGCCTACCTGAAAAAGAACATTACACCACAGCTTATGATTTGGCCTTAATTACCCGATATGCATTACATAATCCGATTTTTGAGGAGATTGTGAAGACCAAAAAAAAGATTATCGCTTGGCCGGGTCATAAATGGGATCGTATTATGTATAATCATAATAAGCTATTATGGCGCTATGAGTATGCGGATGGCGTTAAAACCGGTTATACCAGGCAGGCGGGGCATTGTCTGGTGTCGTCCGCCACTAAAAATAATCATCGTTTAATCGCGGTTGTGCTTAATAGTAAAGATGTCTATGCGGATTCCAAAGCTTTATTTGATTATGGCTTTAACCACTTCCAGCTTTACAGGATCGCGTCAGCCGATGAGAAACTGGGAACAATCAATGTGGCCCAAGGGGTTAAAGAACACGTATCGGTTGTCGCCAATCAACCGATCAATCTATTGATTCCCAAAGGCACTGAATCAAAACTCAAGATTAACTTGGATTTGCCTTCTTCGGTACAAGCTCCGGTCGAACGGGCCCAACCGGTTGGCGAATTGAACGTACATTTAGGCGGAGAATTGCTGGAAAAAGTGCCGTTAGTTGCTATGGCCCCGGTTTCCCGAAAGGGTCTGCTGCAAAGAATTTGGGATTGGTTTACCGAACTGCTGCAATAAATTGTCAACTAACTGCTCATGGTCCATTCCCTATTCTCTATTCCCTATTTCCGATTACCCATTACTAACTGCCAACTGGATAGTTGACGTCTTGCTTTGCCGGTGCTATAATCTTTATACATGCGAAAGTGGCGGAATGGCAGACGCGCTAGACTTAGGATCTAGTGGGCAACCGTGCGGGTTCAAGTCCCGCCTTTCGCACCAAATATTAGATTTATGGAGAGACTATTGACAATTCATTATAACAACGGTAATATTTTGATATATCCTCGGATAAACCGGGGCTTATTTTTTATACTGAAATTTTTTACGGGATTTGCCAATACTAAAGCGATAGACGAATTTTCAGCGGCTAAAAAGTTCTTATCATTGGGATTATAATTAATCTTAGAATCTCAGTTGGGTCTTTCGACAATAGCAGGAGTTTTAAAGCGAATTGTCGAATGCTGTTTGCAAATCATCGGCAAAAATTTCGGTGTCAAACATATATTATAGTACAGATTCAGGAGGAGCATAAATGCAGTTTAACCTGGAAAAGCTAGAGCAGAATTTTGTAAGACTGGAAGTAACGGTTGACCCCCAAGAGGTCGAAGAAGCATTAGCGGAAAGTTATAAAATCGTCGTTAACAAAGTTAATATTCCCGGCTTTCGTAAGGGGCATATTCCCCGGCATATTTTGGAGGCTCAATTTGGGAAGACGGTCCTTTATGAAGATGCTTTAGATATTATGGTAACCAAGGGTTATTATAAAGGGATTGAACATTTTAATTTGGAACCGATTGATCAACCCAAGCTAGAAATGGAAGATAAATTTGAGGACGGTAAAAATTTTACTTTTAAGGCTAAAATCGAAGTATTACCCGAAGTGAAACTGGGACAATATAAGGGCCTTGAAGTAAAAAAAGAGCCAGCCACCGTTG
This sequence comes from Bacillota bacterium, assembly GCA_003501365.1. GTDB lineage: Bacteria > Bacillota > UBA4882 > UBA8346 > UBA8346 > UBA8346. Next base: position 3,220 of record DNPP01000017.1, on the reverse strand, counting down.
AAGAAAGTCAAATTGAAGAAAGACTTAAATCACTCCAGGAACGCCATGCCGAGCTTGTATTAAGTGAAAAGGCCCAATTAGAACAGGGCGATTTTGCAATTATCGATTTTGAAGGCTATGTTGATGAAAAACCATTTGCCGGTGGGGCCGCTCAGGGTTATTCTTTGGAGATCGGTTCGGGAAGTTTTATCCCCGGTTTTGAAGAGCAGTTGATTGGGATGGAGTTAGCTGCCGCCAAGGATATTAAAGTCACGTTCCCCGGTGATTATCACAGTAAAGATTTGGCGGGTAAGGAAGCTACTTTTAAGGTTATCCTTAAAGAGATTAAAGTAAAAGAAATCCCCGGGCTTGATGACGAGTTTGCCAAAAGTATCGGTAAATTTGAAACTTTAGCAGAACTCAAAAAAGATCTCCATGAAAAGATACTAGCGATGAACCAAAAGGAAGCTGAAGCAAAGTATACCGAGTCGGCGATCAACCAGGCGGTGGAAAATGCCGAAGTACAATTGCCGGAAACTATGATTCATCAAGAAATGCACGACTTATTACACCGCTTTGAGCATAATTTAACCTATCAAGGCTTAACTTTGGATCAGTACCTTGAGTACACCAAAAAAACCAACGAACAAGTTATGGAAGATTTTCGCCCTGAAGCCGTTAAACGGGTCAAGACCGACCTTATTTTAAACAGTATCGCCAAAGAAGAAAATATGGTGGTCTCAGAAGCCGAAGTGGACCAAAAAATTCAAGAATTAGCAACCATCTATGAACAAAAAAATCCTGAAAAGTTAAAGAAGGATTTGCAGAAAGACGGCAGACTTTCCAGTATCAAACAGGCTATTTTATTGGAAAAAACCGCCGATTTTGTTAAAGAACAGGCTAAAGCTATCGAAAAATAACTTGTAAGGAGGTTTTTAGGCTATGAGTTTAGTACCAATGGTTGTTGAACAAACCAATCGTGGTGAAAGAGCTTATGATATTTATTCCCGGCTTTTAAAAGACCGGATTGTCTTTATTGGCGGACCGATTGATGATGATATGGCCAATCTGGTCATTGCCCAGCTGTTGTTTTTAGAGAGCGAAGACCCGGATAAAGATATTTTTCTTTATATTAACAGTCCCGGTGGAGTGGTTTATTCCGGTTTGGCGATCTATGATACAATTCAGTACATACGGCCACAGGTCACTACGACTTGTGTCGGTATTGCCGCTAGTATGGCTGCGCTGCTTTTGGCGGCCGGAGCAAAAGGAAAACGTTTTGCTTTGCCAAACTCCCGGGTAATGATTCATCAACCCCATGGCGGAGCCGAAGGGCAAGCCGTTGATATTGAAATTCAAGCCCGTGAGATTTTGAAATTACGGGAAGTGGGTAACCAAATTTTAATTAAGCATACCGGCCAACCCCGGGAAAAGATTGAGCGTGATGTGGACCGTAATTTCTGGATGTCTGCAGCTGAAGCTAAAGAATACGGTATAATTGACGATATATTTATCAGCAAGAAAAAATAGCCTCTAGCCGGCAGTTTTTGAGATTAGGTTTGAACATTTTTGATCCATAGTTGTAGTCGTAGTTTTAATAATTGCAGGTGCCTCAATAATAATCCGAAAGCGAGGTGGAGAGAGATGTTAAAGTTTGGAGACGAGAAGGGCCAGTTAAAATGCTCTTTTTGCGGTAAGGCCCAGGAGCAGGTTAAAAAATTGATTGCCGGCCCGGGGGTTTATATTTGTGATGAGTGTATTGAACTGTGCAATGAAATAATCGACGAGGAACTTAATGAAGAGGTAAGTTTAGATATTGGTAATAACCCAAAACCTAAAGAGATTAAGGACATACTGGATCAATATGTAATTGGCCAGGATGATGCCAAGAAAACCTTAGCGGTTGCGGTTTACAACCATTATAAACGGATCAATTCCGAAGAACACTTCGAAGATGTTGAGTTACAAAAAAGCAATATTTTACTATTGGGACCGACTGGTTGCGGAAAAACTTTATTGGCGCAAACATTAGCCAAAATATTGAATGTTCCGTTTGCAATTGCCGATGCTACCTCGCTGACTGAAGCGGGTTATGTTGGCGAAGACGTTGAAAATATTCTTTTAAAGTTGATTCAAGCTGCTGATTACGATGTGGAACGGGCTGAGAGAGGTATCATCTACATTGATGAAGTGGATAAGATTGCCCGAAAGTCGGAGAACCCCTCCATTACCCGGGATGTTTCCGGAGAAGGCGTTCAGCAGGCTTTGTTAAAGATTTTAGAGGGTACCGTAGCTTCGGTACCGCCGCAAGGTGGCCGGAAACATCCGCACCAAGAATTTATTCAACTGGACACTACCAGTATTCTTTTCATATGTGGCGGAGCTTTTGACGGTTTAGAAAAGATCATTGAAAATCGGATCGGTAAAAAGACCTTGGGCTTCGGGGCCGAAGTTCGTTCAAAAACCGAAAAACCCTTGGGGGAGATCTTGCGTCAGATTATGCCGGAAGATTTGTTAAAATTCGGATTGATACCCGAGTTTGTGGGTAGGTTGCCGATTGTGGTGGCATTGGATGCTTTGGATGAAAAAGCTTTGGTCCAAATCTTGACTGAACCCAAAAACGCCTTAGCCAAGCAATTTCAAAAATTATTCGAGTTGGACAATATTGAGCTTGGGTTTGAACCGGAGGCCTTGGAATCAATTGCTAAACAGGCAATTAAGAGAAATACCGGCGCTAGGGGCCTACGTGCTATAATTGAAAAATTATTGCTGGAACTGATGTATGATTTACCGTCCCGCACGGATTTAAAACGTTGTGTGGTGACCCGCTCAATGGTAGAAGAAAATGGCGAACCTTTATTTATCGGAGTAGAGTCCCGTAAGAAGAAAAAAGAAGAATCGGCCTAAGTCGAACCTTCGAAATAGTATTGACTGTTGATCCCAACTGAAAAAAGGTTGGGATTTTTTTACTTTATAGTTATTGGTTTAAATAAACCTTGTTTGGTGATACTATTGGTAAACTGCCTTAGAGAGGAGTATGCCAAATGGAGGTTTTAGGAAATGTAATCGGCCTCATCAACTTATTCTTCGCGATCGTCATCGGATTATATTTTTGGAATCTATTAAAATCCCAACAGGGGAATAAAACAGCGGTTGATCGAGAATCCCGTAAGGAAATGGAGAAATTACAACGACTGCGTCGCATCTCGTTGACTGAGCCCCTTTCGGAGAAGACCCGGCC
>DNPP01000291.1 GCA_003501365.1 Bacillota bacterium | reverse complement strand
CCAAAAAGAAAGTTGGAATAAAAATGGCAGTAAAATTTATCACCCGGCATTTTATCAAAGATTTGGGAATTGACCTGGGGACCGCCAATAGTCTGGTATATGAGAGAAATAAAGGAATTATCTTGAAAGAACCTTCTGTCGTCGCGATTCGCAAAAATACCAAGGAGGTTCTGGCAGTCGGCAGCGGAGCCCGCCAGATGATTGGACGTACTCCCGGCGACATTATCGCGATTCGTCCCTTGCGGGATGGGGTTATTGCTGATTTTGACATTACCCGGGAAATGATCAAATATTTTATCCGCAAAGCTTGTCGGGGTAAAGTATTTATCAAACCGCGGACAGTAGTCAGTATTCCCTCGGGAACCACCGAAGTCCAAAGACGGGCAGTAATTGAGGCCACGATCAATGCCGGCTCCCGCGAGGTGTTTTTGATTGAGGAACCTGTGGCTGCTGCGATTGGAGTCGGGTTACCTGTTCATGAGGCGACCGGTAATATGATTATTGATATCGGCGGGGGGACTACCGATATTGCCGTAATATCGTTGGGTGGAATCGTAACCGGGCAATCCATCCCAGTGGGTGGCGACATGATGGACGAGGCGATTGCCAGAAGTGTCCGGCGTAATTATAATCTGATGATCGGTGAACGGACCGCCGAAGATATTAAAATTTATTTGGGATCGGCCTACCCGTTGGAAAAAGAGATCAAATATGAGGTCCGCGGCAGAGACCATGTGACCGGTTTACCTAAAGTTGTGGAAGTAAGTTCGGAGGAAATCCGGCAGGCACTTAAAGATCCATTAAATGCTATCGTTAATGCGGTTCGTCAAACTATCGAAAAAACCCCACCGGAACTGGTGGCGGATATTATGTTTAAGGATATTATGATGACCGGTGGGGGCTCACTTTTGAAAGGATTTGACCAGTTATTGAGTAAGGAGTTGGGAATGTCCGTTAAAATTGCCGATGATCCGCTTGACAGCGTGGTGATGGGAACCGGTAAGACTTTGGAGCAAATTCATTTACTTTCCCGGGTGTTGGTAGCAGCAAAGAAAGCGACTTCGTAAAGAATTGCCTCCAGTAACCGCCCAACTAAGATTCAAAAGGTTTACAAATTGGTTTTAGGTTTACATTTTTGAAAAGAATTTCAATCAACCACAAATAAAATCATGGAGTAGATCCCGGCTGAGATTTTTCCATTTGCCTATCCTCTGTGACCCCTGTGGTAAATGTTTTTGTATCATGTTTTAATCCTAAATTTATTTTTCGGAAAGCGTCAATCGTTTTTGCTGAGTCAACTTTAAAATTTAATCTATTGTTCAATAAGGGACAACTATTGCTTCAACCTTATAAGCACCGGGTCGCGGTGCTTTTTTATGAAATAAATGGCTATTAAATAATCCTGGATTTTAAGAGAGGAATTTGGCGTTCCGTGGTGAAATGAATAGCAGATTAACGAAAAAGGGGACTTATTGGATTGGTGCGGATAAAAAGTTGGCACTTGGGGATTGGCGTTGTATCGATGGTGTTAGGCTTGCTCTTTGTCTTTCAACTGCGTACTGAATGGAAGATGCGAGCGGTTTTACCAACCCGCCAAGTCAATGAATTGGCGAAGATGTTCAGCAGCCAAAAGCTCCAATTGGAAAAATATCAAAATGAAAATGAATATCTCCGCAAACAATTGAAAGACTACGACCGGGACCGTGAGATTGTACGGCTGCGAATGACCTCCGGGTTGGTTCCGCTTAAAGGGAAAGGTATCTTCATCACCTTGAGCGATTCCGATAAAAAGCTCAAAAATTATGAGGATCCGGTTTTTTATATTGTGCACTACGATCAATTGGAATTATTAGTCAATGAACTTTGGGCTGCTGGAGCCGAGGCAGTCGCCATTAACAATTACCGTATCGGTAACACTACCGGTTTTAGTTGTGCCGGAACTACCATTTTAGTCGATACTAAGCGATTGGCGCCTCCCTATGAGATCTCGGCCATTGGAGACCCTAAAAATTTGAAAAATGCGCTGATGATGCCCGGCGGTTTTGTGGAACAGCAGATTCTCTCTTTCAACCTGAAATTTTCCATTGAGACCGCGGATGAAATTGAAATTCCAGCTTATAAGGGTAGTATTTCCTTTGATTATGCTGAGCCGGTAGAGGAGGCCAAATAGTTTGTATATCCCGATTATTGGTGCATTAATCGGAATTATTATCGGAGTTTTTATTCCCTATGATATTCCCATTAATTTTGTAAAGTATACTGCAATTGCCATTTTAGCTGCTTTGGATGCGATTTTCGGCGGTATTCGTGCCCAATTGGATCAAAAGTTTGTTTTTTACAAATTTATCAGCAGTTTTTTTACAAATACAGCTTTGGCGGCGCTTCTGGCCTATCTTGGCGATATTTTAGGTATTGATATTTATATGGGAGCGATCGTGGTGTTTAGTATCCGTATCTTCCAAAATTTATCCTTGATTCGCGAAGCGATATTCGACCGGGTTTGGTGGCATGCGGGTAGCGATAGTAAGGATAAGGACATTTAGGTCCACATTTTAGATTTTATCAGGTTCTGGAAGCCGGAATGTATGTAAATGAGGGGTTGTCTCATTTTTGTTTTGAGACAACCCCTTTTTATTTTAAAGTTCTTAGATAACGAAGGAAATTTATTTATAACCTAGAATAATTAGGTAAATATAGAAATTGGAGTTTTAGATGGTTGAAATTAGAAGTTGGCAAGTGGGGATTGCTATAGTTTCAATGATGTTAGGTCTGATCTTGGTTTTCCAATTGCGGACGGAATGGAGGATTAGTACAACTTTACCTACCCGTCAAGTCAATGAATTAGCTAAAATATATGGCAGCCAAAAAATGCAATTGGAAAAATATAAACAAGAGAACGAATACCTTCACAAGCAGTTAAAAGATTATGACCGAGACCAAGAAATTGTACGGCTTCGAATGGCCACTGGTTTAGTTCCGTTAAGAGGTCAAGGCATTTTTATTACCTTAACCAATTACGATAAGAAATTAGATAATTATGAAGATCCAAATTTTTATATTGTACACTATTATCAATTGGACCTTTTGATTAATGAACTTTGGGCTGCCGGCGCTGAGGCGATTGCAGTTAATAAGAATAGGATCATCAACACCTCCGGTTTTAGTTGTGCCGGGACTACCCTCCTGGTAGACGCCAAAAGGCTAGCTCCTCCCTATGAGATTTCTGCCATTGGTAATCCTGCAAATCTGAAAAAAGCGATAACACTGCCAGGGGGTTATGTTGAACAGGAAATCCTGGCTTTCAATCTTAAATTCTCGATGGAGACGGTAGATAGGATTGAAATTCCGGCTTATAAAGGCGCTATTTCCTATGAGTATGCCAGAGCGGTAAAGGAGAGGAAATAATTGTATATTCCTATTATTGGCGCATTGGTAGGTATTATCTTGGGAGTCATCATTCCCTATGATATCCCGATTAATTTTGTAAAGTATACTGCGATTGCGATTCTGGCAGCTTTGGATGCGATCTTCGGCGGTATTCGTGCCCAATTGGTTCAGAAATTTATTTTTTCCAAATTTATGAGCAGTTTTTTTACCAATACAGCTTTAGCAGCGCTCCTTGCCTTTATTGGCGATACTTTAGGCATTGATATTTATATGGGAGCCATCGTGGTGTTTTGTATCCGGATTTT
>DNPP01000256.1:4971-5534 GCA_003501365.1 Bacillota bacterium | reverse complement strand
GCTGGTAAATATGACGCCGACGTATTCTTCTATGTATACAAGAACTAAAATATTCAATTAATAATATCCTTTGCCCAACTAACATCCTCGGCGAGCCCAAGTTTTTGGGCTCGCCACAAAATTAAATGTGGGAGGGCAAAAGAGTTTTTATGGAGGTTAGTCAATGAAACGCAGCAAAATTTTCGGTTTATTGGTTGCAATTATTATATTTATTATTTTTCAAATTACCGCGTTCGCCATTTCGATTGAACCTTTAAGTTTCGAATCTGTTTTGAAACCCGGTGAAACATACCCTTTTGAGCTGCATGTTGTTTCCCCCGGAAAACCAGAAGAGGTAAAACTGGTTCTGTTTGATGCCAAGCAACTGTTGGACGGCAGTTTACAATTTTTGGAGCCTAATCCGGATAGCGATTCTCCGACCAAATGGGTTGAAATTCCATCAAAGGTCAGCATCATCAATGACCTTCCTGTAACTGTCAAAGGCACAATAAAAGTTCCTTTGAGAGCGGCAGGAGGCACTTATCATATGGCTGTCATCGCCGAATCATTGGTAACCAACACCC
>DNPP01000256.1:0-4756 GCA_003501365.1 Bacillota bacterium | reverse complement strand
AAACTCATTGACAGGGTTGAATTAAAACCCCGATCATCCTGGGATGCCAATTTCATTGACACCAGAATATTCCCGGACACTGAATTACTTTATTACGGAATTCCCAAAGAGGTCTTATTACCCGGCCAATACGAGATGAGGACATTTTATCGTTTCGCATCATCCGGACAAATCATGAGAACCAAGACAATTACAGTTCGAGCCGGAGAATATAATTATCCGAAAGAAAAGCTAAAAACTATCAAAGTTGCACCAACCGAAGTAACTTTTGAGGGAAAACCGGGGACTATCGCTATTAAGGCGGTAAAGATTGAAAATAGGTCGGATAAACCAATGATGATAACTACTGAAATAGCTGATATTTCTTCAAATTATCCCTATTCGATTAATGATAATACTGAGATTAGTATTCAAGGCGACAAAAAGTTTACTCTAGAACCGGGACGAATGCATGTAAGCGTATTAATTGTTAAATTTCCCAAGGATATGCCGCTTCAAGCCAACTATGGAGCATTACAGGTTAAATCTTATTCGATGGATGACAAACCGGTCTTATTAGAGAATTCGAGTGCTTTATTGACTGCTTCTATTCCTGGAATCCTTACTCATTCTGCCGAGGTTACCAACTTGATAGGGGAAGCGGATAAAAATCGGTATCTGTTGTCGGCAATAGTTAAAAATACTGGCAAAGTTAAAATTACCCCAGCTATTACAGCGGTTATAAAAGATAAAAGAAATAATATAATCGATTCCATTAAGCTTTCGGTAGAAGGGGATGATACTGCTTCAATATATCCTGCCAAGAATATGACTTATACTGGTTCCACCGCCAAGAAATTACAACCCGGGGAATACCATGCCATTATTTCAATAGCTGAAAATGATAAATCTATTGGTTTATCTCAAATGAACTTAACCGTTAAGTAGCCATTCAACCCGGCTTCGGCTGTGTAATCACAAGTAAAGAGGATATACTGGGTTAACTGTTCAATTTTAAAAAAGGTAGAAGTGTTTAGGAATTCCGGGGAGGAATGAAAATAGATGAAATGGCAAGTAAAAAACAAGAATTGTTTTATCCTCATATTGATTATTACGCTGGCGGTATTGACGGTACCAAATTTGGCTATCGCCGAATCCAATAATTCTGAGGATCAACCCTTAATAACGGCTACTTTTTTTGATTCCGATTTACTGGAATCAATTAAAGAAGTTGCTTTACAATCCAAAGTTAATATCTTAGTAGACGAAAATGTAAAAGGCGTAATCACTTTGGATATAAAAGACGTCCCCTTGGAGAAAGCTTTGCAGATGATGTTAATTGGAGGCGGGTATTGTTATCATAAAATTGATGATTTTTACGTAGTTGGACTTCCGGACCCTAAAAATCCTGCGTTTACTGGTTTATCCGAAAGTACGGTTTACTATCTGAAAAATATCAGTGCTGATTCGGCCAAATCATTAATCCCAAGTGTCTACGAACCCTATGTTAAATTTGATAATAGTAAAGACTCTGTAAGCATTATCGCGCCCCCCGAATTACTCAAAAAAATCCTTGCCGACATCCAAAAAATGGACGGTGAAAGAAAACAGATCAAAATTAAGGCTCTAGTCACTGAAATCAGTAATGAAGTTCTTAAGGAATGGGGCATGAATGTTTTTAACATCGATTTCAATGCCAGTGGAGTAGGAACTAGGACCTTAGCTCTCGATCTAGCTGCAGGAACCCTCTCTGGAGAAGGCGACGCCGGTTTCGGACACTTTTCCGCAACGATTAAAGCATTGGCGGATGAGAAGAAAGCTACCATCCATGCTGATCCGGAGTTGTTAGTAACCGAGGGGAAAAGCGGCGATCTTTTTGTCGGTGAAAAACGCACATTAATCTTGTACTCAACCGGAACCAACTCTTCTTCTTCAAGTACAGAGAATGTAGAGGCGGGAGTGGGCCTTAAAGTAACCCCGAAGATTGTCGGAGACCAGATCGAACTTACTATCTCCCAAAATATTAGCAACTTTACCGATCAAACAACCGAAGACAAAATAGTCGTTAAAAGCAGGAATTACAGTTCAACAGTGCGCTTTTTACCAGGGCAAACGGTGATGGTAGCCGGACTAACGGATAAGAATGATAGTGATGAAACGATCAAAACTCCCATCTTGGGTGATATTCCGATTGTGGGATATTTATTCAAACAAAAATCGAAAGCTAAAGCTAACAGCCAATTATTAGTCTTCCTAACGGCTGAGGTTGTAAAGGAATGACCAGCGGTAAGACAATGTCCCGGGCCCTGATTCTATTAGCCCTACTTATTAGCATGATGTTAATTAATGTTAAGGCCGAAGATCTTTCCGGACAGGTTTCGGCTGCTCAATTTGAACGAAGCCTAAAAGCGCTGGGTGACAAGTTTGGAGTAGTAATTATCGCTGACCCGTTGTTGGTTGGGCCCGCGCCCAAGGATATCCAGGGTGATACAGTGGAAGTATCCTTAAAAACTTTACTCGATCCCCTGGGCTACTCTTATACCAAGGTCGATAACTACTATCTGGTGAGTGGGCCTAGGTCCCCTTTGACATTGATGGCAGAGGCCGACTCCACCTTAGTTCCGGTGGGTTTTTTAGATGAACCGACCCGGCAGGAATTGGGAGAGTTCAAACAATACCTTACTTACGATGAATCATTGGGAGTCGCTTATGTGAAAGCGCCTGCCTCCCAACTGAATCAAATATTGACAAAGTTGTGGGAGAAAACCAAAACTTCGGGACAGTTATCAATTGCTTATAGTCTGCAGATCATGGATGTGGGCAGTTCATCGGATCTGGATTTTTTATTCTCTGCAACCTATGATAAATCGTTCACCGACAATAAAGAGATTATTGTCACACCTGAACAATGGACGATTAACAGCCAAATTCAATTTACTATCAATCAAAAGGCAGATGAATACGCTGCCAGTGTGACCCGGCAGCCATGGCTCATTACTATACCAGGGAAGATGGTGCAACTTCGTTCCAGTACCCGTTCGATAAGCGGAGACATCGATACTGACCGATTTTTTACCATCCAGATTACTCCTTTACGGGTCGATGCAGAAAGTGGCAAAGTGACTTCCGATATTCGGATTGAACGAGATATGACCAACAATACCGACTTTAACCAAGATAGTGATGTAAAAGAAGTAAGGGAACAGACCCATCGGGTGGCAACCATGATCCATACTACTCCGGGCAAACGCGAGATTTTAGCGGTAATACGCCATACCAACAATTCAAGCACCAAAAAGCTGGGCCGCTTTGAAAGCGAAAAGGGCCAAGGTCATAGAGATTTTGTGGTTTTTCTTTCTGCTACACCGGTAAATATTCAAACTACTTTAGCCACTAGTTCCGGTTTGGTACCCATCGCCTCCCTGGGAGGATTTGAGGCATTAATGGATGAAGAAAAGCCGGAATTTCAAATAGAACCAACGTTAGAACTGGGCATTTCTGCGGCTAGACATGATAATGAACTCAATGGCTGGTTTAATTTGACTGCTCCGATCGGTTCTCAAAGTAGTTTTACGCTGGACTATCGTAACGAATTGCTTTATTCAGCCGGATTATCCTTTGAACTAGACTCCGATCATGAGACTTCATTGGAGGTTTTAGCCGGGAAAGGGATAGGGCCGGACAAACACGACGCTTTAATGATCGGAATCGGCGATGTAACCCAACCTGCTTCGAATGTAAATCTTTTTGCCAAGTATTTCGCGGCATCTTATATCTTTAATACAGATGAATATTCCAAGGAAGGAGTTTGGTGGGCCGGGGCTCGATTCGGAACTGGGAATTTTGGACTGAGCCTGAGTGCTTTGGGAGATCCCGATTATGAGGGGTGGGATATGAAAATGGAATTTAAGGCAAAGAAAGCTACTTGGATATTCGAAGTAACTACTACCGAGGAAAATCCAACGCTATATTTGGGAGTGGGTTTTCATCTATAATAATAGGCCGCTGGTAGCTGGGACGGTTTGAATATGGATGATTTTTGGTTTCCAAATTTATCCCGGCGCCCGGTACCTATTTATATAAAACCCGGATTGGCAGCATAACCACCATCCGGGTTTTTTATTGCTCATTGCATGGAGAAACTCTTCGGATTGCCATAAAAATACAAATATCTACTAAATGAAATAGTATATGGTAATAATCTCACCAATAAAATAATATTCTCTAAAAAGTTCATCAGTTGCCGCCCAGTACAAGTTTTATCAGGATAAAACCTGAAAACAACGGAATTATAAATGGAACTTCTATTACGAAACGACATAAGTATGGTAAATTTTGTGATAGTTTTATGAATGTTGGATAATCCCCGGAGAAACTATTGGAGAGTTTATTATTTATAACCTATGGTTAAATATGGAGGTATGTTGAATTATGGTTGAGGCACAGTCGAATTGTGACGAACAAGTTTTGGATTTAGGAAATGTGATCCAGGTAATCCGTAGACGGTTTCGTCTTGTCCTTTTTATGTTCTCGGTTACGGTTGTGATTACTGCGGCACTGAGTTTCTTGATGCCCCCAACCTATGAGGGGGTAACAACGCTACGAATTAAACAATCGAAAAGTTTGGATAACTCTTTGCTGGCAGATCCACATGAGTCCGATATGGGAATGCAAAAGTTGCTCTCCACTTATGCGGAGATCATCCGCAGCCGTACTGTGGTTGATACGGTGATTGCAAAAACTCAACCTAAAAAGATTAGTTACGAGAAAATGCTCT
>DNPP01000206.1:2687-3288 GCA_003501365.1 Bacillota bacterium | reverse complement strand
ATTTGTTGTCTACTAAAATTCTTAGAAGGGAGATCAGAATGGGTACAATTGAAGAAACCAAAGTTATTCAAGCAATTAATCGTTTGGAAGATGCACAGGCTCTTTTAAATGAGGTAAGTAAAAAGGACAACCGCTTTAATGAAAAATTTGCTAAAATTAATAGTGATTTAGAGAATTTTGAAAGCCAATTACGGGAGATCCGGGAAAAACTAAATGTCGAAAATTTAGGCATCAAAGGTATGGCTGTCCGAGAGCTTTAAAAATAAATTTATGCTAATTATTACCACGCCCAGAGAGCCCTTTAAAACTCTCTGGGTTATTTGTTTGTTCAATCGCCCAGGAATTCAAAACGTGGTTTTTTAACTCCGGCAACCGTGATCTGTTCTACAAACATCTCACATGGCCTAATCCACAACCCGCCGTCTCCATATAAAGCCCGATATACCACGAACTCCGTTAGATCCTCACTATGTCTGGCAACACCCAGCACCTCATATTCCTTGCCCTTAAAATGTCGATAGCGGCCCGGTTTAACCATGAAACGCTGATTTATACTGATGGTATCCAATCCCTTTTGTTCCGCCAATTTCTTTGCCTCCTA
>DNPP01000206.1:0-2353 GCA_003501365.1 Bacillota bacterium | reverse complement strand
ATAACCAGTCCAGATGTTGTTTCCGTTCGACAAAGGGAACGGCCAACCTACGCATGGCCAGCCATAACTCCGGAATACTCATTGTCCCTTGGTAATAATAACGATCAATCAAGAAAGTCAAGATCAAAGGCGACCACATCATATTTCCGTGAGAACGGTCTTTGCCGATACAAAGAGTACTGGTAAAAGGACCGATTGCGCTGACCGGATCCACCCGGCCATCCCCGCTGTATGCATATTCCCCGGGTGAGTCTTTGCCCGGCAATAAGCCCGGACCTATACCGTAATGGTCCGCTAACGCCGGATGATAATTACCTTCCAGATCGTAGCTGCCGTATCCCAATCCGTAGATTGCAATGGCATGAGGCACCGCTTCTTTTAATTTGGCCAATGAGCCAAACCCATCTTGTAAATCAGCGGTTTTAGGGTCCATCCAATGCATCATCGGCAAATATAAACTGATAAATTTGGCCGCCGTAACGCCAAAGCGGGGGCCGGACTCTATCAGGTGAGTACCGAAAAAAAATCGCTCCGCCACTTGTAAACCAAATTCTTGGGATTTTTCCAAATCCCAGCGGCCGTTGTAAGTCACCAGTTCCCCGCGGCATTCCATTCCAATCTCATAAATCCCATATTGGGGTCCACCAATCGAAATCAATGAAGCAAAACGGCCCGGATGGCACGCAACTGCATAACGACCCACAATCCCGCCCAAGCTATGACCAATCCAATGAAGTTCGGCGCCGGGATAACGTCGGTCAATAAAACGGACCAAAGGTTGGACATAATCCTTTTCGACCTGGGGTAAATTCAGCCGCCAATCGTACTTTAGATAAATAACGTTTATATCGGCAATTTTATTCCTCTGTGGTTGTTGCTCAAGTACCTGCCAATTGTCGAAAATTTTAATCCGTTCATAATGCTCTTGTTTATTAATCCGCTCGGCCCAATAAGCCATCTCATGCTCCAATTGATAATAAGAACAGAAGAAATATTTGCTTACTGAAGGTCCTTCACCAGTTGCCAGCATGGACTGAGGAATGGGTTGGTATTCCGGGCCATCCAGCACGGAAATATCTTGCCGTTTCCGGATATGGGGATAGGGAGACTTTTGCAACCACGATGGATCTTCAGACGGTAAACGGTCTAGACTACCCCAAAAACCATAACTAAATATAATGAAGCTAGGTCGGGTTTCGGCATGGGTAAAGGGTATCATAACGCCCGCAATCAAAATAAATAATATCAAAATTAAATAATACCGTCGATATCTCATCGTAACTCCTTAATGGTAGTTTAAAAAGCACCAAAATTCAACAAAGGCGATATGATATTATAAAGTGGTGAACTAAAAAATGTTGCTTCAAACCAAACCGTACGATGGCGAAAAAACCGTTAATTATGCAGTACAATGGGCCATGCGGCGCAATCCTCAATTTTATGATTACTCAAACCTAGGTGGCGACTGTACCAATTTTGCTTCGCAAGCTTTATATCACGGTGCCGGAGTGATGAACTATACCCCCCTTTACGGTTGGTATTACATCAACGGTAATGAAAAATCCCCCTCATGGACCGGAGTCAATTACCTGTATCAGTTTTTAAGCGGCAACCTCAATCAGGGTCCATTTGCTGTTGCCGGCATGTTAGCGGAGATTCAACCCGGTGATTTCATCCAACTCTCTTTCACTAACCCGCAGCATTTCAATCATACCCTGGTGGTAACCAAAATAGGGTCTCCGGTTACTCTTGATAATATATATATTGCGACCCATTCACCGGATTCGTTACATCGACAACTCTCCACCTATCGGTGGATCGCCATCCGTTTCATTCATATCCTGGGGGTCCATTATTGAGTTCCTCAATATTGAGGTAGATTTAATGTTTTCCGGAAGGGCGCTGACTAGTAAAACGTTCTCTAAATAACTACTCAATGATTGTGAACGTTTTGCTTAAGAAGAGCGTATCTACCCCATTTCTGATTGCCGTTTATTTACGATACGCTCTACTAGTGACCTTCCTTCTCACCGGTTTAGGGCGAATCAAGCATTGGTGCCCATAACCAATTAAATCGGTTCTCCCAGCCTGCACCAGCGCCTCATATACCAATTTATCATTTTGAGGGCGGCGAAATTGCAATAACGCACGCTGCATCGCTTTTTCCTTCGGCGATTTGGGTACATATACCTCTTCCATGGTACGGGGATCCAACCCGGTGTAAAACATACAAGTGGATAAACTCCCCGGTGTAGGATAAAAATCCTGTACTTGTTCGGGTGTATGATGAATATCTCGCAAATACTCGGCTAATTCAACCGCCGCCGTTAGATCGCTCCCCGGATGGCTTGAA
>DNPP01000474.1 GCA_003501365.1 Bacillota bacterium | reverse complement strand
TTGCCATGGTTGGTTATCACGGAGTGCTCAGTTATGAACACGAGGATGTAACGATGAGCCGGATGGACGGCATTGAAAAAACTGCTGAATTTTTAAAACCGTTATTGATCAAGGCTCCTTATGAAGGAAGAACAGATAAGCTTTTCAATGAATTCCAGACTGGAAAACCCAAAAGCAATTGAAATATAAATGGTGAGGGAGTTGTGAACATGGGGAAAATGATGCGCGCCCAAGTGGTGGAAGCGCCTAACAAAATGGCGCTAAAACAGGTGCCCGTGCCGGAAATCAATGAAGATGAAGTACTTATTAAAGTAAAAATGTGCGGAATTTGCGGTACCGATTTAAAAATTTACGCTGGATTGTATGCCGCCGATTATCTCCCGCTTATTTCGGGACATGAATTTTGGGGTATTGTAGAGCAAGTCGGTAAAAATGCCAAAGGCATCAAGATAGGGGACAGAGTTTCAGCTGATATTTGTCTCACTTGTGGAACCTGCTATTTCTGCCGCCGGGGCGATTTTTTACTCTGCGAGAATTTTACCCAACTTGGCATCCATACCAATGGAGCCTTCGCGGAGTATGTTAAGGCGCCGTGGAAAAATTGTTATGTTATTCCATCTGGAGTGGATGATTATTCAGCGGCTTTTATTGAACCGATGACCGCGGTTCTACAAGGCGCCAAAAGTATGAGCTGTACTATATCATCCAGTGTTGTAGTTATTGGTTGCGGATTAGGTATATTGCATGCCGCGATGGCCAAGTTGCGCGGAGCCGCTCCTATCATCATGACCGGAGATAGCCAAGCAAGGCTGGATCTTGCAAAAAAGATGGGCGTGGCAGACTATTTCATTAACATCAATGAAGTAGATGACGTGGTTGCTGAAGTGAAAAAACTGACTGGCGGCGTAGGCGCCGATTTTGTATTGGAAGCCGTAGGTACTCCTGCAACCTATGAACAAGCCTTTAAGATGGTTCGTAGAGGTGGTGCGGTTGAGGCTTTCGGTGTTGTTCCCCAGGGGCGAACGGCCCAATTTGAGCCTTATGAATTTGTGCTTGGTGAAAAGAAATTGCGTGGGAGCTGTGCTGGTATCGGCAACAACTGGGCAGAAGTCATCAATCTTCTTTCATATAAGCGGATTGACCCAACACCTTTGTTTTCAGATGTTATTCCTTTAGAGGAATTGGAAAGTGCGCTTCATGAGTTGAAGACCAATAAAGAGATCATCAAGATTTTTGTTTCGCCTGAAATTACCAAAAGAACCAAAATTAATAAATAACAGTATAAATTTAAATTATGGAAACAGGAGAGTGTTGAAATGAGTTACAAAGATACTTTGTTGAGTCCGATCAAGATTGGTCAACGCGTATCCCCCAATCGTTTCTTTATCCAAGCAATGGAGTGCAATGATGAAGATGAGACTGGTAATCCATCCGAATCGACTACCCAAAGATATGAGGAGTTATTTCGGGGCGAAGCCGGATTGGTTAGCTTAGAAGCAATTTCCATTACCCGTGAGAGCAGATCCCGGGACAATCAATTAACAATCATGGCGCCCAATAAGGAACCGCTCACGAAGTTCGTCAAACGGGTTAAGGCCGCCAATCCCAAATCTTTGTTTATCTTTCAATTGACCCATTCCGGTGAATTGAGTAACCCCAAATTTTCACGGAGGGTGACTGTAAAGCCATTACACGGCTATGGTGGGGATTTGTTGACGGAAGCAGAAGTGGATAAGATTATGGATAATTTCGTACTGGCAGCGCAAATTGCCCATGATGCCGGCGCAGACGGCATTGATATGAAGCTTTGTCATGGTTATTTCGGTTCACAGGTTATCAGGCCTTATAATGATCGAAAATGGAAATATGGCGGCTCGTGGGAAAATCGTAGCCGATTTGCATTTGATCTTTATGAGAGAATTTCCCGGGCCGTAAATGATAAGAATTTTCTTATTGGCTCCAAAATATCGGCATGGGAGGGTTTCCCTGGAGGATTTGGAACTTCAGGACCGAAATCCCCGGTTATCGATTTGACAGAACCAATTGCCCTTTTAAAGGGTTTGGAGGAGCGGGGCGCCCAATTTTTTATCCAGTCTGCCGGTAGTCCTTCTATTACCATTAGTTTAACGCAGGTTGATAAGCATATACCTTATTTTGCCTATCTGCACCAAACTTTCTCCAAAGCTTTTAAAGATAATGTCAAACCGGAGACGGTGATTATCGGATCAAATTTCTCGTTGTTTCGAAATGGGAAGAACGGTCTCTGCGCTGTAACTGAGGAGGAAAGTTCCTTATTCAATTTTGGCGCCAAATGTATTGAAGACGGTGTTACCGATATGATCGCTCTAGGTAGACAGTCTTTTGCCGACCCGTATCTTCCTAAGAAACTCCGAGAAGATCAGGAAGAAACAATTAAATATTGCACGGTTTGTGACAACTGCCTGGAACTTCTTATTCAACAAAGTAAGGTTGGCTGCTGCACATACAATAAGTACTATACCGATATTCTGGTACAGACCCGTAAGGAAAAGGGCAGACTTACCATAGCTCATACTTGAAGTGGCACTGACCATGGAGAAGGGGGTGGGAGGTTCCGATAAATTACGGGTTTTAGAATAGCTATCCGTGCTATAAATGATTAAAGCAGGACCAACTAAATTTTAGAGGAGGGCTTTTCGAATGAAAAAGGTTACATTTCTAATGATTATCGCATTACTATTTGCCCTGACTTTCACCGGGTTTGCGGCAACAACCCCTGGCCCGATTGGAATCGTAATTCCTTCTGCAGATCATGGCTGGTTAGCCGCTGTATCATATTTTGCCAAACAAAAAGTGGACCAATTGGGATTAAAACAAGGTAACGGATACAAACTGGTGACTTCCGCCAATGTCAATGAACAAGCCAACCAGATTGAGGAAATGATTGCTTTAAAATGTTCAGTAATCGTCCTTTTACCGCACAATAATGAAGTATCCGTGGCTGCCGATAAAATCATCAAAAACAATATCAAATTGGTGCTTTTTGACCGCAAAGTATCCGGCGACTATACCGCATATATCGCTGGTAACAATGCAGGACTGGGAGTTGCTTCCGCCGAATACATCGGCAAGAAATTGGGCGGTAAAGGAACCGTCGCAGTAATGAATACCCCAAGCGTAGGTTCTGTAAGCACTGAGCGCGTACAAGGTTTTAAACAAACCGTAGCCCAAAAATATCCCGCTTTGAAATTGATTGATGTAACCTCCAACGGTTTCTCTATGGAAGACGGTTTGAAAATGGCCACCGATATGCTGGTAGCCTATCCGAAACTTGACGCAGTATTCTCCATTGATGATGAGCCTTCCGTAGGTATCCTGCAAGCCATTAAAGATGCTAACCGCAAAGATATCAAAATTATTTCCGGTGGCGGCGGAACCCAGACTTATTTCAAAACTATGGGCGGCAATACCGGTCTTGACTTGTTCACAGCCACTTATAGCCCGTCCATGATTAAGAATGCGGTACAAGCAGCCTATGATCTTATCCATGGCAAAGCAGTACCCAAGAATACCATTATTGAACCGACTATCGTTAATAAAGACAATTATACTAAATTCCTGGATAAGGGTTCGCCATACTGAGGATAGCTGGAATCCGGTTGTAGGAAATTGATTTTTGCTCTATCGGAGCTGTCCCAAAGCGTATCTATGTTCTTTTGGGACAGCTTTCAATAAGTAATCCGGGGTGCTGATATGGTAGATTACATTTTAGAAATGAAGTCCATTTATAAATCATTTGGTTCCAACGAAGTGTTGCATGGGGTGAATTTTCAGCTGAAACCCGGTGAAATTCACGCTTTGCTGGGTGAGAACGGGACCGGTAAGAGCACGTTGATGAATATCCTCGGTGGGGTCTTTCCGGCCCAGTCGGGAGAGATTATTTTATACGGAGAGCCGATCACGGTCTCTTCTCCCGCCGATGCGCAGAAAAAGGGGATTGCATTTATCCATCAAGAGTTGACCCTTATTAATGATTTGGCTATTTATGAGAACCTGTTTTTAGGCAATGAGTTAAAAAAGGGTGGGTTTCTTGATGTTGCCGAAATGTGTAAGCAATCCCGCAAAGTATTGGAACATATGGGAGTAAAGTTAGACCCTAAGACTCTTGTGAGTGAATTAGATACATCCTATAAACAGATTGTGGAGATCGCCCGGGCATTGTTAAGAAATGCCAAAATTTTAATCATGGATGAGCCGACCACGGCTTTGACGGAGATCGAAATCCAAAGTGTATTTAAGATTATGACCTCCTTAAAGAAGCAGGGTGTAAGTATAGTATTCATATCCCATAAGTTGAAAGAGGTTGTCGCCATTTGCGATAGTCATACAGTGATGCGGGACGGTAATAATGTCGTATCGGGAAAAATCGATGACCAAATTAACGAAACGATTTTAGCCAAATTTATGGTAGGTAAGGATTTATCGGATGATGAATTGTATGCCTCGCGTAAGATAGGATCGACTGTACTGGAAGTTCGGAAGCTATCCTATGAAAGAGAATTTCACGACATCAGCTTTAAGGTAAGTAAGGGAGAAATTGTCGGTTTTACCGGCTTGCTGGGCGACGGTAGGAGCGAACTGTTTCAAACGATATTTGGATGCAACAAAAATTACAGCGGAGATATCTATATGAATGGTGTGCGTCAATTAATGCATACCACAACCAAGGCGTGTAGTTGCGGTATCGGTTATGTGCCGCGTAACCGCAAGGAAAACGGAATTATCAGGGATATGTCCGTTAAGCAAAACATGTCGATTTCCATTATGAATAAACTGAAAAAGTTTTTGTTTATTGACCAAAAGAAAGAGAAGAAATTAACAGATCAATTTGTTAACGACTTAAATATAAAGGTCAGTTGTGTGGATGATTTGATTACCAGCCTGTCGGGGGGCAACCAGCAAAAAGTGATCCTTTCCCGGTGGTTGGCAGCCAATCCCCAGATTATTGTGCTGGATAATCCGACTCAGGGCGTGGATATCGGCGCCAAACTTGAGATCTATCATTTTATCATGCGACTGGCAGAGCAGGGAATGAGCGTTATTGTTCTCTCCAGCGAGGCTCAAGAAGTGTTGAAGCTTTGCGATAGGATCTATGTGATGTATCATGGAGAAATCCGCAAAGAATTTTTACGGACGGAAGCGGACGCGGAGAAAATCATGATTGTTGCCACGGGAGGAAATATCGCTTAGCCGTCTGTCCCATTGATTTCGGGCGATTTCGATTTTCTGAAAATAGTGTTGACCCAATATCTGTTGAGGAGCTGAATCCACATGTCGTTTGCAACCAAAAGTTTTAGCCTCAAAAAATTTGCCAGAAACAACAGTGCAATCGTAACCTTCTTCTTGATATTTATAGTATCCGTTATTTTAAAAAGCGATGTTTTTCTTTCATATAACAATATCATCAACATTTTACGTAACAATTCGATTATCGGTATTATTGCCTTGGGAATGACACTGATTATCATCACGGGGGGAATCGACCTATCGGTTGGTTCTCAGATGGTGATTATTGGGATAGGGATTTTGGCAGTTACCAATCTTACCGGGAACATCTTTTTAGGATTACTGGTAGGGATGGGAATTGGAATTATTTTGGGAACGATTTCCGGGTCCTTGGTTGCCAAATTTAAATTGCCCGCTTTTATTGTTACTTTAGGTACGATGAGTATTTACCGTTCGGTATCTCAGTATCTCTTAAACGGCGGCGGGATCATGATTGACAAT
Organism: Bacillota bacterium; assembly: GCA_003501365.1. Taxonomy (GTDB): domain Bacteria; phylum Bacillota; class UBA4882; order UBA8346; family UBA8346; genus UBA8346. Next base: position 927 of record DNPP01000474.1, on the reverse strand, counting down.
TCGGTAAAAGACTCTTTTGTGGCGATATCCAATTACAATCTCTTCGGGGTATTGCCGATGCCGATTTTGTATTGGATATTTATCAGCATTTGTGTATATTTGTTTGCAGTGAAGACCACCACCGGGCGGCATGTTTATGCGGTGGGCAGTAATGAAAAAGCTACTATGCTTTCGGGTATCAATGTTGACCGGGTGAAGATTATCATTTATAGTCTAAGCGGGTTTTTGGTCGCCTTGGCGGCGATAGTGGAAGGGTCGCGATTAGGCAGCATGAACTCGGCTTCATCGGGCGCCTCCTATGAAATGGACGCGATTGCTGCTGCAGTAGTCGGTGGAACCAGTATGTCCGGAGGAAAGGGTAAAATTATCGGAACCGTTTGCGGTACTTTGACTTTGGGTATTATTAACAACATGATGACTCTACTAGGCGTTCCTCCCTTTTTGGTGGGTGCGGTGAAGGGCCTGATCATTATTTGCGCAGTATTACTGCAGAGGGAGTAATACGCAGAACCGAAGCTATATATGTTGAACTAAATTTATGAAAGAAGTTAGCTTAAAAGAAGGTAACGGAAACGGGATTAACGTGGATTAAAAGGATTAACGGGATGAGGGATTGGAGTATGGGTGACAAAGTGAGTTTTATTAAATCCCGTAAATCCAAAAAATCCGGTAAATCCTATCTAAGTTCTTTTTGTTAGGCCTACCTTCATAGTCTGATTTTTCATAATCAAGCATTCAAAACATTTATTTCACCCTATATAGCCAAGATAATTAAGATGTTGTTGTTGATTATTAAATATTCCTCAGCTAATGCCATGGGCATTGTCCTCAAAATAATTCTTGGCATTGTTAAAACTGATATCCTGAACCATCCTACCCAATAGCTCCATATTATCAGGGGCCTCCCCGGCTTCAACCCATTCACCC
>DNPP01000112.1:4334-6321 GCA_003501365.1 Bacillota bacterium | reverse complement strand
GATCTGTTGCCGGTGACGGTTCCGAGGGAACGGGTGGAAACCTTGGCGAAAAGATTGCCGGAGATGCCGGATACGCGGCGCTGGCGATATGTCGAAAAGTGGGGCCTACCCGAATATGATGCCGAATTGATCAGCAGTTCACGGGAAATGGCGGATTATTACGAGGCCACAGTAGCAGTATATAATCAACCCAAAGTAGTTGGCAATTGGGTGATGGGTGAGTTGGCGCGACTACTTAACCAGGAGCATATTGAGTTTAGCGAACTGAAAATTAAGCCGGACGCTTTGGCTAAAATGCTCTCATTGATCGATGCCGGTACTATCAGCGGCAAAATCGCCAAGACAGTTTTTGAAGAGATGTTCTTTTCCGGGAAAGATCCGCAGGCGATTGTGGCGGAAAAGGGTCTAGTTCAAATTAGTGATACTTCGGAGCTGGAAGACATGGCCCGCCGGATTATCGAAGCCAATCCGCAATCGGTAGCCGATTATCGGACAGGGAAGGAACAGGCATTGAAGTTTTTAATCGGTCAAATGATGAAAGAGAGTAAGGGCCGGGCCAATCCGACGAGCGTCAATGACATTTTAAAACAACAATTGGCCAAAGAACGCTAGTGGTGATAAGGCTATCCCCTATTCCTCTATCCTCTTACCCCCTTTTCCAAAGAAATTAAGTACTTTTTGGCCAATAGCCATTTATGGGGAGATTTTTGGTTAAAATAGCCGTGGAGGGGTGCTTTTGAAAAAAATCATCGACAACCACGGCAAGCTCTGGGGATTTATCAATCCGCTTGATCTGGCGGTTATGTTAATCCTGTTTGCTTTAGCGATTAAAGTGTTTTTGGATTATCGTCCGGCGCCGCTTGAATTTAAGGTTCAATGGATAAGTATTGGATTGTTGGCAAGGAATGTGCCTCCTTATTTGGCAGACAGCATTACCATTGGCCAGGATGTGTATCAAGATAGTACCGGCGCTTATCTGGGTAAGGTTAGAGCAACCCGGATCAATCCGGCGGAGTTATTATTGGAAAAAAACGGCGCTGCCATACTCACTCAATCTCCCTCCCAGCTTGATCTGCGCATATTGGTAAAAAATAAGGGCCGGATTATCACCGGACCGGCCGGGTATGGGATTTATTTTGGCAAACTCGGCGTACGGATAGGTAATCACCTGAAGGTTCATACTCTTTATAGTTCCGTTAGTGGGGAAATCGAATATTTACGGGTCAATAGCCGTGAACAATAATGGTTGCGGCTATCGTTTTTACCGGATATTATTTTTCAGTCAAACCATCCGATTATTGAGGCTTTGTAAGCAACTATACGTTGATGTAAAGTTAAATCAGACGCTTATATTGATCCATCACTTTGTAGTACAGAGTCAACCGAGGTTCCAACTATGTTTTGCCAAAAGTAGATTAGCTAGGATTGCTGGCTTGGGAAAACAGCTTGGCATTGGCCTGCGGGAACAGTCTTACCGCTTTGGGCTGCGAAGATGGCAGCCGCTGTTCGAAGCCGGGACGATATTACTGGTTGTTTTTATGCCGGTATTGGGCCACTGGCTTTTGTTAATACCGTTATTGCTGCTGATGTGGTTAAGCAAAAATGCCCGCACCAGTCTTTTGACCAAAGAGCTACTGCTGTTTGGCGCGGTAATGACCGTGAGCGCTTGCCTTTCGGAAGGATTCCGGGCCGGGGTTCCGGTCCTGATAACTGCCATTGAATACTTGATCATGGCCTATTTGACCGGGCAAACTTTCCAAGCCCGGTTTAGTCGGAAACTCTTGTTATATTTGAGCTACTCCAGTCTGCTTTGGATGGGCATCGGAATGTTGCAGCAATGGTTCGGTGTACCTACTCCAACGGGCTGGTTGGCTCCAGTCCAGCGCAATCTGATATCAGTAAGAAGTTATTCACTGTTTGGTAATCCCAATATTTATGCCTTATATTTATTAAGTATTTTGGTATTAGGCAGTTACTTTATTTTTCA
>DNPP01000112.1:0-3935 GCA_003501365.1 Bacillota bacterium | reverse complement strand
TTCTTGGCCATATTCGTTTTGAATTCGGGATTTAAATCCGGTCAGTGGCGTTGGCTGATTTTACTGGTAATACCGTTATTGGTCTTTTCAATTCAAGGCTTTAGAGTCCGCATGGCAACCTTGCTCACGATGACGGACAGTTCTTTATGGTATCGGCTCCACATCTGGCAGGGGGTTTTACGATGTATTCATCAGTACTGGTTATGGGGGAGTGGCCCGGGTAGTTTTCAATTGATTTACCCTTGGTACCAGTTCAAAGATACTTTTAGTGTGCATGCCCATCAACTATTTTTACAAATTTGGCTGGAGAATGGTATTTTAAGCATGATGGCGTACTTTTGGCTGTTCCCTAAGATCATCAAAAGTTGTTGGACCGGCAAGGATTTGGTCAGAATCGTCGGACTGATTATCACGATATTTTTGATTGATGGGATGGTTGAAACTTGGTCTGAAAGTCCATTGATAAATGGCTATTTTTGGTTTTTTTGCGGTTTATGGATATCTTTACAGAGTGGGGAGATCAAAACGAAATGAATGGATTGGTGGTCTTCGGTTACTATGGACGTGGTAATTTAGGGGATGAGACCAATTTGCGAGAATTGGTGGCCGTTATTCGTAGAATTAATCAACAAGCCGAAATCACGGTGATATCCGCCAATCCGGAACAGACTGCCCGGAAATTTCAGGTAAATGCGGTCGCAAAGTTCAGTCTGATCGATATCATCTTCGCTGTTTGGCATGCCGATGCATTAATTGGCGGAGGCGGCAGTTTATTTCAAGATCGTACCAGTCTGCGCAGTCTGCTATATTATAGTTTGATAATTTTACTGGCGAAGATATCCAGGTTGCGAATTTTGATGTATGGTCAAGGAATGGGACCGCTTCATTCATTTCTTGGTCGAATTCTTAGCGGCTGGATTTTGTCTATGGTTGACCTGATTACCGTACGAGATCGGCTTTCCATCATTGCACTCTCTGAATTAAACGTCCGCAAACCCGAGGTTTATATTACCGCCGAGCCGTTATTAACATTACCTGAACTGCCGAAGACAATGATTAATCATTATTGGCTTGGGCACCCTACCGATAAAAGGTTTAAAGTGGGATTAATTATTCAGGAAGACGGCTTTATGCGTAAAAAGTTTTGGAATCAGTTGTTGGAGTGTATTGGTTGGGACCAGAATATTGAGTTATACCTAATTGCCGTTGATCCAAAAGACGTAAGCTTTTTGCGGCAGCTTTCTTATAATTCCGAGGTGACTTTATTACCGTTAGCGACCGAATGGGAGGAACTCCAAAAAGCTATTGGAGGTTTGGATGTAATCGCCTCTACCCGTTTGCATGGCCTGGTGGCTGCCGTTGTTCAGAAGGTTCCCTGTTTTGGGATGGCGGTGGATCCGAAGATGGAAGGATTTTGCCTGCAATTGGGAGTACCCTTTTTGCGGCCTACCAGTAAGATGGAGTGGTTGACTGTGGGAAACCGTATTTTGAGTTATCTTTGCGAGCCCTTTGAAGAATGTTGTCCTTGGGCATCACAGCTTGATTTTTGGCGGGCGCGGGCCCTGGAAAATCAGCTTATTTTAAAAAAGTTTATCAGTTAAGAACAATGAGCAGCATTGAATACCTTGATGGCATCCCGGTCAATTTGAGCAACAATGAAGTCGTTGCGCTGATGAATGATTGGTTGACCATACACCAGCACTCACGGCATATCATTACCCTGAATGCACAGATGGTGATTGCAGCCGCTAAATTCAGCTGTTTTAAGGAGATTATCAAACAGGCGGATTTGGTGACTGTGGATGGTTACGGGGTTGATTGGGCGCTTCGGAAAAGAGGTTGCCCCAATGTTCAACGTTTAGTAGGAGTCGATTTGGCCAGGATTTTGTTGCAGAAATCCTGCCAAAATGCTTGTCCGGTTTATTTTTTCGGAGGCACGCCCAGAGTCGCTTCTGAGCTCCGAAGAGTATTACCGTTAAAATGGCCGGGGTTGATTATCACTGACATTCAAGATGGCTATGGCAGTTGTTCTACCCAAACGGCTGTTTTTAAAGATATTATCCGGCGTCAACCGTTTTTATTGCTGGTAGGTTTGGGAACCCCGGCTCAAGAATTATTTTTGGCCGGGATATTACCTTATCTTACGGCGACCGTTGGGATAGGGGTTGGGGGCGCCTTTGAAGTGCTTAGCGGATTAAGGCGGGAAGCACCCCCGTTCATTCGCAATCATGGTTGGGAGTGGTGTTTTCGGATGTTGCAGGAACCTCGGAAAATCAATCGGCTCCCCGATTTGGCAAGGTTCTGGTACAAATATTTGCGCTAGCGGCCCCTCTCTGATCTTCCTTCCCGACGAAGTTAATTTAAAGGTTGAAGGTGTTATTTTTGAAAAAAGTTAAATGGAATTGGACTGTTCTGCGCAGAGAACTTATGGACTATTTCGGCATTTTGGTGGGGGTAACCATCACCGCTCTGGCTTTGGTCTGGCTATTGATTCCTAATAAAATAGCCGCCGGTGGAGTGAGCGGTTTGGCGATTGTTTTTTACTATCTGTGGCGCTGGCCGGTGGCTTGGGCAATGTTGATGTTGAATATTCCATTGTTTTTGGCTTGTTTGTGGACTTTTGGACCGCGTTTTGGAGCCAAGACTTTGTTTGGAGCCGCTTTTATCTCGATCATGACCCAATTTTGGGATTCCGTGATACATCTCAGTCCGTTAACCAAAGACCCGTTACTGGCAGCTCTATACGGAGGGGTTATCGCCGGAATCGGTATGGGAATCGCCTTTCGCTTTCGAGGGACCACCGGAGGCACTGATTTAGCTGCTCAATTAATAAACCATTTTGCCGGAATACCGATAGGGCAGGGATTATTATTATGCGATAGCGCGGTTATCATTTTGGCCGGTTTGGTTTTTCGCAGCGTAGAGCTGGCATTATACGCAATTATCACTTTGTTTATTACCAGTAAAGTTTTGGATGCGGTTTTAGAAGGATTTAATTACGCTAAGGCCGCCTTTATAATCTCTGAATATTCCGAGGAGATTGGACGTCATATTTTGAGTGAATTAGAGCGGGGCGCTACCGGACTTTCCGGACGGGGATTATATTCCACTACCAAAAAAGAGGTTGTTCTTTGTGTAATCTCCAGGGTTGAAGAGATTAAGCTGAAGGAATTGGTACACCGGATCGACCCGAAGGCGTTTATTATCATCACCGATGTTCATGAAGTTTTGGGAGAAGGTTTTAAAAATTAAGTGCGGCTTACGTTCTGCTACGATGAACCCAATAATGGATTAGTATAAATATTGTAAAGGCTACCATTGCCGCCAGCGATATTAATCCGATTTGAGTAAGCCAGGGCAGAGCATAACCCCATTTTGTGCCCAGTATATAACCGGTCATGACTATTGCCGCATAAAAGAATAGGTTACTTAAAATAATTGCCGCTAGGGTTTTAGCGGTTTCCAACCTCAGTAGACCGCAACAAATTACTGTAGACAAACTCATTCCCGGTACCAGCTTACCCAAGAATAGGGTGTAAATTCCATATTTTTTAAACCAACTAATTATTTTTCGATAACGAGCGCTGGTCATGAAATTTTTAAACAGCGGAGTTTTGTTGAGGATACTCAGGCCATGATTTTTGGTTACGTGGTATAAAAGCAAGCTGCTGCCGGACATGCCGCCTACTGTCGCCACAATAATGACAATCGTTGAACCATGACCGTTACCGGATAGACATCCCGCAAAAAGGGCGGCGGTTTCTAAGGGTATCGGCGGAAAGAAAAGGTTCGCTGCGGCGAAGATGAAAAACAGTCCGAAAAGTGTAAACGGGTTGTCGATAATTGCTGCTACTTGTGCTAAAATATTATTGTTAAAAATGATGGTGCCTCCTATCTGCTTTAATTTAATTTTGCCATTTAGCGGTTGGTTTTAT
>DNPP01000161.1 GCA_003501365.1 Bacillota bacterium | reverse complement strand
TTTGCTGGATTCAATGGGAGTATGGGAAAAAGTTGACTACGACTTTCTAGCTAAGCGAATTTTAGCGGTACCGGATGAATATGTAAAAAACATCAATGCAATGAGCTTTAGAGAAGCAGCGCAATACACCATTGATTTATTCCACCTTAACGAAAAAGCGGCCGATATCATTGAGGAATGGAATAACATGGGCCGCTACGAATACAGTTATAATATTCGATTGAAGCCCCATGCCCGTGAGTATCTGGAATATTTAAAAAAAGCCCATATCAAACTTGGTACTGCCACAAGCTTGCCAGAGCTGCTTTACGAACCGGTTCTAAAAAACAATGAGATTTTTGATTTATTCGACGCCCTGACTTCCACCGCAGAGGTAAGCCGCGGCAAAGAATACCCCGATGTTTACCGGTTGGCCGCCAAAAAATTGGCGGTCCGGCCTGGTGATTGCATTGCCTTTGATGATACGCTCGAAGCCATATCCGGAATGAAGGCAGCCGGTTTGAGAGTTTATGGGGTTTATGATCCTTATTCAGATTATCGGAAAGAAGCCATCCAAGCTCTAGCCGATGGCTTTATTTATAATTTTGCGGAGATGTTCCGGTTCTAATCATTACAGTTTGTATTAAGGAAGAGCAAACATGCTACCGTTTCGTAGGTAATGGTTTAGCAACATCACAAGCCCGGAAACATTTTTGATATGTTCTTCATCCGTGTGATTCTCAACCTAGAGGTTCCCTTTTTCCGTAATTGCCGTATCCTCATATTCAAAACGGCCGCTTTGTTTTACAAGTGTGATTATTTATTTGAGCTATTAATAAAATAGCTAAAAATACATAAGAGTGTATAAGCAATTAGCAGTAAGGTAAATACACCGCTAAGATTGGCATTATAAAGCCCTCTAGAAATACGTAAAGTGAGTATTCCTGATAAAACGGGAACAATTGTAAGGAGCAATACTCCTTTTCGCTCCAGGGGCTTGCGATCTGCCCATAAAAGTAAACAAGTCCATGCGAAGACCATCAGAGCATCAAAGGGCCTAAAAAAAATGCCGGAGGATGCGACATCCAACACCGGTTGTCCTGTGATTGCTGAATATAATTGCGGGACTAACTTAGGTAAAATAACAATCAGTGCTGCTTTGGCATCCAGTATTGCACCGATCCAATAGGATAATCTGAGCCATTGAATTGGGTTTTTCATTATTTTGCTCCTTGTAATTTTTAATCGTACTATGTTGAAACAAAGGATTAATCATCTATGTGTTTATATGCTAAACACAAAATCAAAAAAATATTTAGATAGACTTGAAGATATCCCCGATATCCGATAAAAACCTTCTTACCATTTCTTGTTCATCATGGGTGTATTGAGAAAAAGTGTTGTAAAAATGTTTATTCATCGTATTACAAAATATCTGATACTGATCATAGACTCTTTTTCCCAACGGTGTAAGCGAAATTGACAATTCATTCTTATAACCGGGATCTTTTATTTTTTCGATAATACCTTTTTTTTCAAGCCTTGAAAGTGTTTGAGAAACAGCGCCTTTTGTTATACCAAGCCTTTCGGCGATTCTAGTTGCATTAACCGCCTGTTCTCCTTTGGTCTCCAACATCAGATGAATCTCGGAAGGATATAGGCTAACCCCCTCAAATGTAAAACTTCGCTTCCTTTCAAGAAATAAAAGTTGGTTGATGAAAACCTGCATTTGGATAACTAATGCATCCGGCGCTACCATTTAGATTATGGTACCTCCTCTCCTCAGAATTACCAATCATTAGTATATAGTATCTAAACACTAATTACAAGAACTTTTTCTGCAAAATGAGGTAATCCGGTCAATTGCTTGGTTGCATCGTGAAAAAAATTGGCTGGACCGGGGTTATCTATACTGATAATTTATGCATATTGTCAGTCCCTCCTAAATTCCGTCATAGCTAACCTCAATATTTATTCCTTACTTTACATCGCGCGATGAATGAATTATAGTTATTATAGACCATTTGAAATAATTGGAAAGCATGTGCTTTTTTGTATGATACTTCGTAAAGACGAGTATACGCGGGTGCCTGTGCACGCATATGCATGACAAAATAAAAACTGTCTTGTAAGAACGCAGGAGGTTTTGATATGAATAAAAGGCCAATGGTAGCCATTAAGGAACTATTTATCAAACTTCTAGCCAGTCTCAAACGTTTTCCTGAAGTGATACTGCTTGCAACTGCTGTGGTCATTACTTTAATTTTTCTAAATCATCTGGGCTACTCGGATCCAGCGGCCTTTCGCAATCATTTGACAAAACTTGCAATGGTTCTAGCCTTAGGTATTCCGTTATTTTTGAGTGTCAAATTGATATTTGAAAGATTACCGGATTTAAAATCCTGGTTGAAAGCAACTCTCTACCTTGCAGTAATCATCGGATTAATCTTATATTACTTGTTTGGATTAAAGAAGTTAGTTATGGTTCCGGTAACCCGGTACATCGCCTTAACGATCGCTTTTTATTCTATGTTTCTTTTTATCCCTTGTTTTTTCAAACGGAAAAATTTCGAAATCTATTGTGTTCATCTTTTAACCGGCCTCGCCATCACTTACTTTTATGCTGCTGTTTTATATCTGGGCCTTTCTGCAATGCTGTTTACCGTTAGCAAACTTTTTCTAATCAAGTTAGGAAAAGTTTATTTTGACATTTGGCTAGCCGTTGCCGGAATCTTTGCGCCCGCGTATTTTCTGGCCGATTTACCCGCGATAAAAAAAGAACTCCAGGTTGAATCCTTCTCCAAAGTCCTTAAAATCCTGTTGCTTTACATTGTAATCCCGATGATCGCTGTTTACTCCATGATTCTTTACGTATATTTCGCCAAAATCATTATTACCAGAGTCTGGCCGGCAGGCATCGTATCTCACTTGGTCCTCTGGTATTCATTATTGAGCAATATCGTATTTTTTATGGTCTATCCGCTTCGGAATGATCTCAAATGGCTCGCCAAATGCATAGCGTATTTTCCCAAAATCATTCTTCCCTTGTTGGCTATGATGTTTGTCTCCATGGGCATCCGGGTCCATGCTTACGGCGTCACCGAAAGCCGCTATTTTGTTTTACTAGCGGGATTATGGGTCAGCGGATGGATGCTTTACTATCTCTTTACTAACCGGGTCCGTAACATCATCCTCCCAATCTCCCTGACTATCATTGCAATCTTATCCGTCATCGGCCCCTGGAGTGCTTTTGCCGTCTCCAAATTTGACCAAAACTCACGCTTAACCGCTATTTTAAAAAAGTACAACATGTTGCAGGGCCAAGCACTTGTAAAACCGAACCGTCCGATCTCCGCTACCGATAAAGCCCAAATCATTTCAGTCCTTTCCTATTTCAAAGATTCCCATAGTCTCGGCGATGCCGACTATTTACCGGATCACTTCAAGCTAAGCGAAATGCCGAAAATATTTGGTTTTAAGTGGAATCCGGATTCTAACTATCAATCTTATTTCAATTATCAATTCGTAAACAATCGTAATACCGAGTTAACGGATATCCAAGGATTTGATTATTTTATCAAGATTACGCAGACCGATATCACCAAAAATAATCCTGACAAAAGGCTTCGTATCAGTTATTCTTTGGAAAGGCACGAACTGAAAATTACCGCTCACGATCAGGAAATTTATAAAAAAAGAGTATCCGACCTGGTAATCCCCTTATTTAAAAAAAGAATCTCACCCGGAGAAGAAGCCGTCCATTGTCTGGATGAAACCGCGAAGGTGAAGGTTTTTTACGAGTTCGACACGATTTCCGGACAAACCGATCCGGCAACCGATGAAATGAATATCAACTATATGAACTTTGAAGCATTTATCAAATTGAAATAAACATCATCAGAGGCTCTCCGAAAAATGCTTACTTTTAAGACAGCCTCTGAGTCGTATCAGTAATTTTTATAGACTACTCTCGCGTTTTAGACCTTTTTTGTTTTCTCCCACTCAGATAAATCCGTAGCATTCGTCCGGCGGCGGCGGCTATCAATTCATTGGCATCCACAATCGCTTCCACTAAAGTCATGGGACGAACGATTATGGAGGCCATGCCGTCAATCCCGTGTTCAAACGCTAAGTCTGCGCCGGTTCCCAAAGATCCGGCGATTGCCAGTACAGGTATGCCTAATGCTTTGGCTGTCCTGGAGACGCCTATGGGAGTCTTGCCGAAAATACTTTGACTATCAATCCTGCCTTCACCGGTAATCACCAGATCGGCGCCGATCATTTTTTCCTTTAGTTTTGTCGCTTCAATCACAATATCGACTCCCGGATGTAGTCTACCGCCCAGAAAGGCCATCAGTCCGCCACCTAAGCCTCCGGCAGCTCCGGAACCGGGTATCGTTCGAATATCCTTTCCGAACTCTCCGGAAATAACCGTAGCCAAATGTTCCAATGCCTGGTCCAGCTCCAAAATCATCTCCGGGGTAGCCCCCTTTTGGGGCCCGTAAACGGCTGAAGCGCCGTTTTCCCCGGTAAGCGGATTGGTTACATCGCAGGCTGCCATGACTTCTACAGAAGCCAAGCGTCGATCTTTGGAAACACTGTTGATATGAACCAACTTCTTTAAGGCAGCACCGCCCGCCGCCAATTCAATTCCTTCCGCATCTCTCAAATGATATCCCAACGCTTGTGCCATACCGGCGCCACCGTCATTAGTGGCGCTGCCGCCGATGCCGATGATTAGCTTGGTACAGCCCCTATTCAGGGCGGCCAAAATCAATTCCCCTGTTCCAAAAGTGGTCGTAATCCGCGGATCGCGCTTTTCCGGCGGCACCAATGGCAGCCCCGAGGCTGCGGCCATTTCAATGACTGCAGTCTTTTGGTCGCCTAAAATTCCGAAAAAAGCGGACACCGGTTCGCCCAAAGGACCCCTAACCGGGACATGGACAATCTGCCCGCCGGTGGCATCCACCAGCGACTGGACGGTGCCTTCTCCGCCGTCAGCCATGGGTACGGAAATCATTTCCGCCTCCGGCAAAACTCTGCGGATTCCCTCCTCCATTGCCTGACAGACCTCCAAAGCGGTCAAACTTCCTTTAAACGAATCCGGCGCCAATACAATTTTCATTTTCCAGGTTTCCTTTACGATCGCATTTTTATCCCGGTCCATCCCCAGCCGCCAATTTCAAAGCCACTTGATACGCTTCATCGGCATTGGCGGGTGAACGTTCCGTCATCTCCTCAATGCTCTCATTGGTTAACGACATTCACAGGAGTTCCGGCAATAAATTGTTTCAGATTATCAACCGCAATATCCATCAATCTAGCTCGTGCTTCCTTGGTAGCCCATGAAATATGGGGTGTAATTAGGCAATTCTTGGCTCTAAACAATGGATTGTCAGCCTGCGGCGGTTCAACCGAAAGCACATCCAAACCGGCCCCGGCGATCATGCCATTATTTAACGCATCGGCAAGATCCACGTCTACAACTAACGGCCCCCTTGAAGTATTGAAAATAAAGGCAGTCTTTTTCATTTTCTGGAGCGATTCCTTGTTAATGATTCCCTTCGTTTCAGGGAAGAGTGGGCAATGTAGACTGACAAAATCGGATGCCGCCAATAGTTCATCCAGTTCTACCCATTTAAAATTTTTCCGCTTGGATTGGTCGCTTTTAAAACTATCATAAGCAATGACCTTCATTTTAAAGCCTTCCGCTATATCGGCCACTGCCTGTCCAATACGTCCGAAGCCAATAATACCCATGGTCTTTCCGGCCAATTCAATCAGGGAATAGTTCCAATAGCAGAAGTCCCTACATTGGGCCCATTTACCATCCATGACCGTATCACTGTGATGTTGAACATGCTGAGTCATTTCAAGAATCAATGCAAAAACCATCTGGGCAACAGAATTGGTTCCATAGGTAGGTATATTGGTTACGGTGATGTTCTGTTTCCTTGCATAATTAACATCCACAACATTATAACCTGTGGCCAGCAATCCTACAAACTTCAGTCCGGAAAGCTGCGAAAGTTCCTTTTCTCCCAACGGTGTTTTGTTTGTAAAAACAATTTCCGCCCCCCGGGCACGTTCCACGGCCTGTTCAAAAGGAGTATGGTCATATACCGTAAGTTCTCCTAATTTTTCAAGGCCTTCCCAGCTAAGATCGCCCGGGTTTAGCGTGTACCCGTCCAAAACGACAATTTTCATAGTTTTCATTACCTCATATTCTTTGATTCACTGAATTCTTCATGAACGGCGACCCAAAATCATTTGAAAAAGGACGCCATTTGAATCTCAAATTTGTGGATTCTTAGGATGAAGCATGGTAGCGATTACTTTATCAAGTACTTCATCATCCCATATCTTTTTCCAATCATCCCGCAAAACCAAGCGGTTACCAAGACCGATAGCAACCTTGCAGGCGTCGGAGACAGGGGGCTTTCCCGGGATGTAGCCCAGGAAATTCGCAGTTAGGTTATAAATATGGCCTGTTAAAAAAGATACGGCAGCGTCACGGCTGATACCGCGCTTTTCCGCCTCGTTCACTGTCTCTGCCATCGCATACAGACAGGTGGCTCCCAGCAGTTCCACCAAGGTTGGCTCCAGGAACGCGATTTGCTCGGAAGTCAAAACATAAACGTGTTCTGCTGCATACATGTCTTGGGCAACCTGCATGCATTTTTCATACACGGAATCCTGTCCGCATACCTTGCTCATCACAATATCCTGTTTTCCACCTTCTCCGCCGAACCGGTCCATGCGCGCTTCAAAAGTGTCCTGGTCCAAGAAAAAAGATGGATGGCAGGGATGCGCTACTCCGAAGGTGCAGTCGTCGCGCAGGGTCAACTCTTTAGCCACTGCGGCTGCAGGGTCTAGGATCAAAAAACCGGTACCGGACTTCAGCATAGGAACATATATAGCCGACAACTTTTCAATCAGCGTATCGGGTACCGCAAAAACAATCACCTCTGATTTGGCAATTGCCTCTTCTACGGAAGTGACTTCCAGACCGCGCTCATGGATACTGTCAATGCCTTGGGGAGCGTTTTCCACAAGCATTAAATCATATTTCTGCAAATTCTTGGCCAGGTTCTTACTGGTGCGAGTCCCCATCTTTCCACCGGCACCGATTACGGTAACAGCAATTTTCTTATTCATATCGTCAGCTCCCTATGATTGTTTTTTATTAACAACTTTTTTCACAGCATCAATTATGTCAATAATCCCTATTCCATAATAGTCAAGGAGGGCATTGGGTTTCCCTGATTGCGGAAATACATCTTTAAGTCCTACTCTTGCCAAATGGACTGGACAATTCTCAGACGCAGTCTCTGCAAGTGCGCTCCCCAATCCTCCAATGATGCTATGATCCTCCACAGTCACCGCAGCCCTACATTTCTCAAGTATCTTTGTAATACCTTCCACATCGATGGGCTTAAGGGTTGAAACATCGGCCAGAGTCACCTTTATTCCTTCATTATTCAATTTCTCCGCAGCGGCTATCGCCCTATCCATGATAAAACCACTTGCAAATATTGCTGCGTCATGGCCATACTCTTTCAGGATTCTTATTTTACCAAATTCAAAGGGCACATTTCGGTCATAAACGACAGGTTCACGCCCACTGGCACACCGTATATAAACCGGCCCTTCAATGTCGACGCAGGCCTTAACCGCCCCATAAACCTGGGATTCATCAGCCGGCGTAATGACTGTAATTCCGGGAATACTCCTTACAATACCCAGGTCCTCAAAGAATTGATGGGTCACTCCTTCGCGTTCACCACCTAACAATCCGCCATTGATGGCAATCATCTTCACATTCATGTGAGTGTAGGCTACAAACGTCCTCATCTGCTCACAGGCCCTCATGGTTATAAAACCTCCATAAGTACCGACAAAAGGAATCAGCCCGGAGCTTGCAAGCCCTGCCGCCACATCCAGTGCATTTTGCTCTGCGATTCCGACTTCAATGTATCGCTCAGGAAACTTTTCAGCAAATTCCGTAGCCCTCATTGCCTTTAGCGAATCGGGTGAAACAAACATCAAACGGTTATCTGTTTCCGACATTTCTATAAGCGCTCTGGCAAAAGCTTCTCTGGTACCTTTATATTGACTCATTACGCCTCACCTCCTAACAACTCTATCGCCCTGGCAAGCTGTGCGTCGTCAGGTACCCTCTTGTGCCAGGAATTGTCATTTTCCATATAATCAATGCCCTTACCCTTGATTGTCCTTGCAACTATCATGCTGGGCTTACCCTTTTGTTTCTTTGCATGATCGATTGCATCCAGTATTTGATGATAGTCATGGCCATCAATCTCCTGGACATACCAACCAAAAGCCTCCCATTTTTCTTTGATAGGCAATAGTCCCGAAACTTCCTCTACCGAGCCTCCACTCTGCCAGCCGTTATGATCGATAAAAGCAATAAGATTATCAAGTCTGTACCGTTTGGCGCACATAGCCGCCTCCCATACAATACCCTCCTGGATCTCGCCGTCACCCAAGATCACATAGGTATAATAATTTTTTTTATTATATTTGGCGGCAATCGCCATGCCTGTTCCAATCGGCAGCCCATTACCCAAAGAGCCCGAGGTCATATCGATACCCGGAGTTTTCTGCATCGTCGGATGGCCTTGCAATATACTTCCCAACGTTCTCAGCCCGGCAAATTCATTGACCGAAAAGTATCCCTTACGTGCTAATGCTGCATATAATCCAGGACAAGCATGTCCTTTTGAAAGAATAAACCGGTCCCTATCTTCCCACTTAGGATTTTTAGCATCTACATTCAGCTCATGAAAGAACAGTGAGGTTATTATATCCAGTGCGGACATCGCCGGCCCGGGATGTCCATCCCCGGCATCATGAACCATTTTTACAACATCCAGTCTGAGCTGGTCTGCTGTTTTTTTTAAGTTCTCAATATTTCGCTCCATTTCTTTACGACCTTTCCTTTATCTTGATATAACAAATAGTACGAACATATTCACTGACAAACCATCGAAAACAATAAACCATATTGAGTCCGTCTATATGCCTTCATTCTTCTAAACATGAATTACACTTGCAAATTAAACACTTCGATCGCCGTACCGGACAAGACTCGCTCCAATTGCTGAGGGTCTTGGATTAAGGTGCGGTATTTGACCAATTCCACCGGAGCGTTAATCGCTTGGTCGGACGAAAACATCAGCTTGGTTGGACCGACAGTTTCCAGCGCCTTACGAATATTCATAATATTAATCCAACTAGGTTCCAGGTAAACATTGTCAAAATGGCGGGCCAGATATAAGGCCTGCTGGAAAAACATGTCCGACCCGGCATGGGCGATTACAAATTTGACATCTTTGAAATCACCGACTACCTCCAACAAGCTGGCCGGATCGGCAAAAGGAATCCCCATTCCCGTATGGATCATCACCGGGACTTTCAGTTTTCCGGCAACTTCATAAACAAACCGGCAATCTTCATTGGCAGGATGGGCGGCATGGGCGATCGGAGTAATTTTCAGCGCCACATAGCCTAATTTCCGAACGCAGCGTTCTGCTTCTTTCTCATAATCCGCGGGCCGGAAATGAGGGTTTATCGAGGCCATTCCCCAAAAATAGCGCCCGGCCTTTTTGCAAAACGCATGAATCCGGTCATGAATTTCACGCGTGTCCTCAAGATAGGGACGGTTGATAAAAGGCTGCACGATGGCGCCGGCAATACCAAATTGCCGGTAATACTCCAATAATTCCTGTTCATTGGAATCTTCATCAAATACATAATCGTGTCCCAAGTGCGCATGGGCATCAATAATCATCGCCATAACCTCCCTTTATTGTTACGTATTTATTCTTCCGCCCGCCTGTTACTGGCCAGCATCAAAACCGCAATAATCAGGATGCCTTCAAAGATTCTCTGCTGTCCGATGGATAGACCGGCAATCTGCATCGCCGTAACCAGCAAAATTAGAAATAAACTGCCGAATATGGTCCCCCCCATAGTGGCCCGGCCGCCAAAAATCAATGTGCCTCCTAAAACGACCGCCCCAATGGTCTGCATCAGATAGGCAGACCCCATATCCAGAAAAGCTCCGCCCACCCGGGCCGATATCAAAATTCCGGCCAATCCCGAAAAAACTCCACTGATTATATAGGCAATAATTATGGTTCGATCGGTCTTAACCCCCGCTAAATAAGCGGCTTTCATGTTTTGCCCGACGGCAATCAACGAACGGCCATATGTGGTACAACCCAGTACAAAAGCAACAAGTCCGGCGATCAAAATTAGGAAATAGATTAACAGTGGAATTCCCAAGAATTGCCCCCGGGTTAGTCCCAGTAAAATCGGACAAATGCTGAAAGCGGTAAAATGTTCGTTATACAATAGATAACCAGTGGTAACAATGTTTCCAGTCGCCAAAGTCGCGATAATCGGCGGAATCTTCAAATAGACCACCATAATACTATTAAATATTCCAATCACCGCGCCGATTATCATCACCAATAAAACGGCGGGCAAAAAATAGGCATCGCTGCCGTTAATCATTCCGGTGGCTATGAATGCCGATAGCGTTATAACCGATGGGATCGAAAGATCAATCGCGCCGCCCCCGGTGGTAACCACAAACATTTGGCCGATAGCAGCAATGGCTAAAAATGAGGCTGCGATGGCATTGGTCAACAGTGAGTTCAGGTTTAAATTGGAACGAAGAACTCCGATAAAAATCCACAACAACATCGAGCCGGCGAAGGTCCAAAACCAATGGGCCTTGTTTAAAAAATCCCTGATTTTGAGGTTCATTGTTCCTGGTCCTTTCTTAATAGTCTTAGTGCCAGAACTATCAACAAAATTGCGCCCTGCACGGCAGTTACATAACTGGAGCTAATATTGAAAAAGCCCATCAATGTTGCAATGAGAGAAAGAGTAATGGCGCCGAAAACCGCCCCGAAAGGCGATACCGTTCCACCGGTCAAATAACCGCCCCCGATAACTACGGAAGCCACGCTCAATAGAGTGTAGGAAGAAACGGCATTGGCATCGGAAGCTGTGGTGATGGCAGTCACCAAGAGTCCGCCCAATAAACCGAACAGGCCGCTAATTAAATAGTTCACCGTATAAGCCTTTATTTCCGACCAGCCGCTGCGCCGCATCGATTGGGCGTTATTACCGAATCCCCGTAACACGGTCCCGTAACGGGAACGGTAAACCCAAAACCCGGCCAAACCGGCCAGCCCTACAATGTAAACTGATTTCGGAAAAAAAGGCGCAGGATAGTTATATATTGTAGTAAGCCATCCCGGAGCCGTTCCACCCGGCGCCATTTGAACTGTATAGGCAATACCGGTCCAAATAAATGAAAATCCCAGGGTGACCACAATCGAAGGCAACTTCCGCGCATAAATCAGGGTTCCCATCAACGAATACAGGGCCACAGAGCCAATCAAAGCCAATATTCCCCATCCCGGCTTTTGTACCAAAAAAGTTGCGCATAGAACATTAATCAGGCCCACATAATTGCCGATTCCCATGTCGACATGAGACAACCCGATAATAAAAGTCTGACTCAGGGTGACAAATATCAGCGGAATAGCCCCGCATAATAACAAATCAACGCCGAAGGCGGAAAAAACATTGGGAGACAATATCCCGCAAATGATAAAAAATGCCAACATCGAAATCAATGGAATGACCAAACCGGTGATATCAATTTTATCCTGCCGGCTGCTGTAATCATGGATTGCTTTTTCATTACATTTGGAAAATGAAGCATTGATAATATTTTCTTTGGTAATTTCGTTTTCACTTAGTTCTTTAACAATGGATCCTTTAGCCATCACCAATACCCGGTTGCAATAAGCGAATTCTTCATCCTCGGTGCTGTACCAGATGATCAGTTTTCCTTTGGCTGCAGCTTCCTTTAAGATCTGATAAAGTAATTTTTTAGTAGCGATATCCACACCGCGGGTGGGATCGTCAAGAATGATAATATCGGCGCCCGACATCAAAGCCCTGGCAATCAATACTTTTTGTTGATTGCCGCCGCTAAGGTTGATAATACAGTCATCAACCCCGGAACTCTTTACTTTCAATTGGTCATACCAATTTCGAATCTCCAAATTCATCGACTTGGCCGGGATTCTCTGAAACAACCGTCCACTGGCCAACTTGCTGATATCCATATTACGGCCAATCGACCATAACGGAAAATTCCCTTCTTTTTTGCGATCACCGGTTACATAAGCAATTTTACCCATGGACTGAATGCTTTTGCTTTCTTTTTTGGGCCTAAAAAGCGTCTTTAAAAACTCCCGCTGCCCACTGCCGTCCAGCCCGGCAATACCGATGATCTCGCCGCTTTTCATTTGTAAATTGATCTGGTGCAGTTCTTTGGTGTTGAGATCATGAATCTCAATAGTATGGCCGCCCTCAAATTGCACAGAAACCGGGGTAGCGGTGTTATCCGGCTCGACAACTTCGCTGGACTGAGTCTCCCGTCCTTCACCCATTTTATTGATCAAATCATCTTCATTGGTTTCCGATACGGTCCCGGTCCATTTGACGGAGCCGTTTTGCATAACATAAATCCGATTCGAAAGTGTCAAAATTTCATTCAACCTATGTGAGATAAATATAAAGGAAATCCCCTCATTGCGCCTTACACTTACATAGTGGAGCAACTGCTCGGTTTGTTCTTTGGGTAAGGATGATGTGGGTTCATCAAGAATTAACAATTTTAAATTTTGGTCACTAATTGCCCGGGCTATCTCAACCATTTGCTGCTGCGCTATCGGTAAGGAACTCAGTCTGGCATTGACATCAATGAAGTTATTAGGAAATATATCATCAATCGATTGCCGCGCCAAAGTTCTCGCTTTTTTGCGCCAGGACCAAATGCCTTGGAACAAATGGTCATGTTCCAAATAAAAGTTTTCATATACCGTTAAATTGGTACATAAAGATAACTCTTGGAAAACAATCCGGACTCCAAATTTTTTGGCTGTTAATGGCGAATAGTCGGACCATTCGATAGGCCGGTTTTCCAGCAATAAACTTCCCTGGTCCGGACAGGTAACCCCGGAAAGAATCCGCATCATTACACTTTTGCCCGCGCCATTGGCCCCGACCAGTCCGATAACTTCTCCTCGTTCAACCTCAAAGTTAACATCATTCACCGCAACCGTAGGCCCATATGTTTTCTTAATGCCCTTTACGGTAATGAAGCTCTTATCCTTTATCCGTTCATTAGTTTCCTGCGAACCGTGATCCATGAAGCATATCCCTTCTTTACCACAATTATCATTTCAGTAACACCGATAAAATTTTTCTTAAAATGAAAGTTCTCCGTCCCCCTTTTGAGGCCTGGAGAACTTCCATCGGCATGACTGTTATTTCGTATTAATTACATGTTCCAGCACATATTCATAGGTAAAATCGGGAGAAACAACCGTTCCGGGTTTCATCTCGGAGTATTTGTCAACATCATCCTGGGTTACTTTGCTAAGCGGTAATCTGATTTCTTTCGGCACTTTCACCTTGTTAAGAACGGCCAAAGATACCCAGAAAGCTGCGCCGCCGATTCCCGGCGCCGAACCCAAACTTATGGTTTCATAATTTTTTTCGCGTTTCATCTTAAGCCACCATTGGAGAAATTCCGAGGTATTGTCGCCTAGAATCAACGGCATCGGTTTTCCAGAGGCTTCAAAAGCCTGGACTACGCCATAAGAAGCGTTGCCGGCTTGGGTTAATACGGCGTCAACCTGAGGCAAACTCGGGATAATATTGGCCATGTTTTGCTGGGCCACCGAAGCGCTGGCCTCACCTTGGACCTGTGCAACGACTTTAATATTGGGGTATTTTTTCAATTCGTCGTTTTGGCCCTGTAACATCCGAATGGCGGGAGCGGAACCGGAAACGCCGAGGATCTGAACTACGTTAGCCTTTCCGTTAAACCGTTTGGCCACATAATCCACTCTTTCGACACCGTCCTGCACAAAATCGAAATCCATTTTATAGCAGTATGGACTATCAGCAATTGAGTCAAAGGCAAGCACCTTAATCCCAGCCTTGTTGGCTTTTTCAATCACTCCGTTAAGGGCTGTCGGTGATGCGGCATTAATACAAATCGCATTGACCCGTTTCAGGATCAGGCTGTTCATTTGAGCAATTTGGGTATTCTGAGTTCCGTCGCCGTTTACCACGATATAGTTTTTGATATACCCTTTCTTTTTAGCCTCTTCACCCACATTTACAAACGCATCGACCATTTGTTTACGCCAAGTATTCCCATAATATGAGTTTGATAACGCGATCACCCAATTCCCTTTAGGCAAACTCTGTGCGCCGCTTACGAAGGCTGAAAAAACGAATGATAAAAGTAATATACCCACCAATAAAAAAGCCAGTCTTGATTTCATTACAACAACTCCCCCTTTAATGTTTTGTAATAGAAAACCATTACCTTATTTTTTCGAAATCCGCTCACCCCCTTTCATAAAACTTAGTGTAGTCAAATCCCTGTACTTCCAAAGCGATTAATCAAAAACATCCAAAAAGCTATGTAATCTATTATCAATAATTGATAATCGATTATTAACTTTATAGTAACACATTATTTATGACATGTAAACAACTTTAATGCCCATGTCTTTAACCATTAAATCACATTCTTCTTCAAATGGATAATGGGAGATATTGCATGAGGGCTTTAAGAAAGCAACGAAATGAATTGATGAAGTTGTCTAAATACTGATATGCAAAAGCCGTCCTCCAATTTTCTTCCGTCTTGACATGGACGGGAAAGAATTTGTACCGGAGGACGGCTTTTTGGGAATGATAAGCTATTTCCTTAATATCGTTAATATTATTGGTTTTCAGTGCGTTCAACCAAAGAAATATTTTCTTCATAATGATTTCTTATCAAAGTAACGGCTGCCGGCAAATCGCTGTGAATAATCGTATCCAGTATGGGCTGATGGCGCAAAGCTTGAAATTCATAATCAAACATTTTATGACCTGCTAAAAATGTTACGCCCCGGATAATCCAATACTTAATCCCCAGATCCGTATATATTTTTTCCAAAGCCGTATTTTGGGATAATGAAACCATCTTATAATGAAATTCCCAATCGAGATCGGCCTGAACGATATAATTTTCGGTCCGAGCGGCTTCGGTCATTTGATTGACAATGGATTGTAATTGATCGACAAACTCTTGGCTGATATTATTGAAGGCTTGTTTCACCGCCAGTTCTTCCAATACAGACCGGACACTGTAAACGTCCTTTAATTCTTTGACGGAAATTTCTTTGATATAACTGCCTTTATAGGGTTCGCTCTCAATAAATCCCATAATTTTTAAATCTTTAATAGCTTCCCGCACCGGAGCCTGGCTCACATTAAGTTCTTTGGCGATTTGCGTTTCAACAATTTTGTAACCGGGTTGGTAAATCTTTTTATTGATGATACAATCCAAAAGATAATTCTTTATTTTCTCGCTTAATGTGGTATGTTGAAAATCAAAGCCGTTGGTCATCCCAAAATACTTCCTTCCAAATTAATCCATTATAAAATACAATCAATAATCGATTATCTCTTTATATTATATTACCATACTCCGGTTTTAAAGTAAAATATTTATTCAACTAACGCCAGCATAAGCAATAGTTACTTTTTTGAAAGCATATTTCATCCGAACGCCTACTTTTAAACCGATTCAGAAAATTATTGCTTTTATTATAACACGTTTTTTTATGTAATAATCAATACACTTCAAACCTTTTCTCTGAAGAGCATTTGACCTTTAAAATCAATCGTGATAATATTGGAAAAAACGCATTTAAAGGAGCCGACATGGAGCGTCTATTATTTGGAATATCCGGCCTTCCTACCGGAGATGGTACAGTCAAATTTAACTATAAAAGCGGTATCACCTATTTAAATTCCATCGGCCTCGATGCCATGGAGCTTCCCTTTGTCCGCAATGTCAATGTGACTGCCAAAAATAAAGATGAGATACTTCAAGAAAAGACTGCCAAAGAATTTTATCTCTCTGCTCATGGTTCTTATTTCGTCAACCTTAATGCCGATGAACTGGAGAAACAGGACCAATCGCTGGAAAGGATCATCAAAGGCGCCAAAGCCCTCGAATTGGTCGGTGGAAGGAGTCTGATTTTTCATCCCGGTTTTTATTTAAGCGATTCCCCGGCGGATACTTATACTACTATCAAAGAAAACTTGCTAAAGTTACCGGATCTGGGCGTGGCTTACCGGCTGGAGACCACCGGCAAGCCTACCCAATTCGGCAGTATCGATGAGTTAATCTCTTTATGTAAAGAAGTGCCCACCTGCAAGCTTTGTATCGACTTTGCCCATATCCACGCCAGAGGCAACGGGGCTCTCAAAAACTATGACGACTTTGTTGCTATTCTTTCCTCAATCCATGATGGTTTAGGAGAAGAAGCCTTACAAGATATGCACATCCACCTTTCAGGCATTCAGTATACTCCCAAAGGGGAGAAAAACCATTTGGAATTTAAGGAAAGCGATTTTCAATATTCCTTATGTCTGAAAGCGTTAAAAGATTTTAATGTAAAGGGATGCATCATTTGTGAAAGCCCAATCTTGGAAAAAGACGCGTTGCTGCTTAAGGAAACGTATGAGAAAGTTTGAATTATTTTGTGAGTTCACCAGCTATGAATGCAGCTTCCAAAAAGTCCAAGAAAGTATTCGGTCATGATTTCCGCCATTATTCTTATTGTCAATCGGAGCATCCAAGACTAAACTTTCTCTGTTACTACTTACTCTTTTTTCGCCGGTTTCCTGATTTCGGCTCCTTCTTTTTAGCTTTCGCCTTTAGCTCAGGAACCATTTCTGCGGCCGCCACTTCTACACCGAACATGGCGGTAACATCTACATCTTCCAAAATCCGGCGGCTCTTGACACCTGAATGGCCAAGCATGGATTGGGCCTTACCCCGGATCGCTTCGCTGATCAATTCCTCGATCTTAACCCCCCGTAGGGTGAAAAACAAGGATGGGTCTTCATCCAGCCTGGCCCCCACTCCGTACAATACTGCCGCCACATGTTTGCACATTATGGCCCAATCGGGGCAACTGCAGCTTAAAGTAATCTCCCGCGGCGCCGGGAACAGACCGCTTCCTTTGGCAGTAAACAGCTCCCCAAGTTCTTTAGGAAATTTGCCGTCAATCAACTCCGGCAGAGACTCAATCTTCCCCTCACAGGTTTTTTTGAGCTTGGCCCAAACGCTTTCGGTAAGCGGACGGATGGCAATCTCCACTTGATAGGGTATAGAGGCGCTCCCCTGGACCAAAGCTTTGATAGTGCCCCGTTCCAATTTTAGGTCAAGCACTGCCCCATTTCTTAGGTAACTCCGACCCCGCCCAATGCGGTTTTCATAGTCGGAATAACTCTCCAGATTATCGTTCCATGCTTCTCCCCACCAGGTCACGGCCAACTTTCTACCGGTGATGATCACCGGCGTAATCGCCGGGTCCTTTTTGCGAAGTTTTCCCACTGCTTGCTGCGCTCTTCTTTTTTTCTCCGCCACCGGTACATACTCCGGATATCCGTAAAACGCCATCTTTATTCCCTTCCTTGCAATTCGTGCAATGCCTCTGCCTCTGCCTCTGCCTCTTCCAATTTTAACTCCATTAATAAGACGTCCTACGAGTTGGTAAGTCTAAATAATTCCATCAATTGCCGATTATCCATTTCGGTAATCCAGCCTTCCTTGATATCCGGTATAATCTCCCGCGACATTTTAGTTTTTTCCTCGATCATCAAGTCGATCTTTTCTTCCACAGTCCCCTTGGTGATAAACTTGTGCACCAATACATTTTTTCGCTGGCCGATTCGAAATGCCCGGTCAGTCGCCTGGTTCTCCACCGCCGGGTTCCACCAGCGGTCAAAATGGATTACATGGTTGGCCGCAGTCAAGTTCAACCCTACTCCCCCCGCCTTGATGGACAATACTATAAAGGGGACATATTCATGGCCTTGGAACCGGGCTACAATATCCTTCCGTTTGGCCACCGGCGTTTCTCCATGCAACACCAATCCATCCTGGTGAAAAATAGTCTTCAAAAACACCGCCAGCGGCCCAGTGATCTCCTTAAACTGAGTGAATACCAGGACCCGCTCTCTTTTCTGATAGATCGTCTCACAGATTGCCCGCAGTCTTTCATACTTGCCGCTTTCGTTTTCCGCATAGGCCGCTTGACCCAAGTACTGGTCGGGATGATTGCATAATTGTTTAAATTTCATCAACGCCGCCAGCACCAATCCTTTTCTTTCGATCCCTGCGGAACATTCCAGTTTACTTTGAAGATCCGCCACGATAGCACTGTAAAGCGCCGCCTGTTTCTTGGTGAGATCCGCATACACCTTCATTTCAATTTTCTCGGGCAAATCGCTGATGATGCTTTGATCCGTTTTGAGCCGGCGCAGGATAAAGGGCGCTACTACTTGCTTCAACCTGGCATAACCATCTTTGCTTTCCGAGAGCTTTTTGGTAAATGTCGTAAATTCCTTGGCGCTGCCTAAAAGTCCCTTATTCAAGAAATCGAAGATGGACCAAAGGTCCGCCAGCCGGTTTTCCACCGGGGTGCCGGTCATAGCGATTCTGCTGCGGGCTTTTAACTGCTTTACGGTTATGGTTTGCTTAGCCCCCGGATTTTTAATGGCCTGGGCTTCGTCCAGAATCACCAGATCCCACTCAATCGCCTTTAGCCAATCCGTCCGGCCCAGCATCCCATAGGTAGTAATATAAACGCCCCCATTCAAATCCTGGGGCTTCGCAATATTTCCCTTTTCCTGCGGGTGTAGCAAATAATATTTCAGGCTAGGCGAAAATCTGTCGATCTCAGCCGTCCAGTTACCGATTAGCGAAGCCGGTACGATTAGCAAGACCTTTTCTTCTTTCATGGTCCGGATGTGATTTAAAAGGGCGAGCACCTGGACTGTTTTGCCCAATCCCATATCATCCGCAAGGCAAGCGCCCAAACCAAGGCTCTTCATGGAGTAGAGCCACCCCAGACCCTTTTGTTGATACTCCCTAAGTTTCGCCTTAAAATCAGCCCCGCAATTTAGTGTTTCAATGGTTTCAGGTCTTCTGAGCTGTGAAAGCACTTTTTCCAACCATTCCCCGTTGGTAACCTCTATTTCACAATTATTCTCCTTTAGATTCAAAGATTTAGCGGCCGAAAGGCGCATTCGCAACGCTTCCACCAAGGTCAAATCGCCATTTTCAGCCAATCGATGAGCCTGTTCGTAGGCAGCCAGCGTTTCCCGCAAACGCTCCCGATCCACTTCCACCCATTTTCCTTTGATAAAGGCCAACCCGTCTGTTTCAGCAAGCAGTTTTTTCAATTCCTCCGGTGTGATCGTCTCCCCGCCCAGCGACAACTGCGCATTGAAATCCATCAAAGCGTCCAGTCCCAAAAAAGATGGCGCCTTGGCCCCGAGCCGAATGACTACTTTCAGGGAATCCGCTTTGTGCCGCCACCAATTGGGTATCCGGCACAGAATACCAACCTCTTCATAAAGCGGTACTTCTTTGAGAAAAATA
The DNA here is from genome assembly GCA_003501365.1 of Bacillota bacterium. Lineage (GTDB taxonomy): Bacteria > Bacillota > UBA4882 > UBA8346 > UBA8346 > UBA8346. The sequence goes on along the minus strand of DNPP01000161.1, from coordinate 1,336 downwards.
AAAGCCTCACTTGAATTAAGTCCGATGGGATGAAACAACTCGCCGGTTTCCAACAGTTCTGCCACAAATAGGCTTCGCCCTGCCGCCTTGTTGACGGTCGCCAATAGTTCCAACAATTTGGCACTGTTTTCCCCATATTCCAGCAAGGCATTTTGTAGCGGCAAATGCTTTGGCGGCTTGCCTGTATCCGAAGCTTCCACCGCATATGTAGCCAGAAAGGCAAAAGGGAACTCTTCCTGCTTGCTTTCCACTAAGTGAAAATAGACCTTTCCTACAAAATGAAGCTCGGGATTCTTACCAATCAGATATTCAGCGACACTAACGCTTTCCGGCTGTTTTTGGATCTCTTTCGAGAATGCCTGGTTCAGCCGAGCCCAAGCAGACTCTAACCAATGAGTATTTAAAAACTCTACTCCGTTCAAATACGGAGCCGCCGCTAACAATCTCTCCCGTCCCTCATCATCCATAACAACAATAGTCTTTTCCCGCAATGCTTCCAAAGCCGGATTCCCGGTCAGATTCTTTACGAAAGCCGCCGCCACTTGATACAGATATTCCAACGATTCGGAAAGTTCCGCCTGCTTTTGGGTTGCTCCCAACTCAAAAAAAGCCCCATCGGCATCCGTCAGATAGGCCTGATACAAGTGTTGCTGAAAGGCAACCGCCGCTTCCGTCAAGCTCCGTTCTACTACTTCCTGCCAGTCAAGGGCATAAGCGCCGTCGGCTTCAATGGTGGTTATCAATTCTCGTGTGAAACCGTTATTTAGGTCCTCGTCACTCGCAAAGTCTGTCATTTACGCTTCGACCCCTCAATACCTTTTATATTCTTTGCCACAGAACATGGCCCTCGCTTCGCTTTTTTGGCAATCCGCTATCGTTCTCGATTTTAATTTCGGTATTTTTAGTTTTTTTCCTCTCTTGAACAGTCAAACTGTCTTATGAAAAACCTTAAATTTCTTTTGTGGAAGGAACAGAGATAGTGCATTCAAAGATGCAAATTATTTTTTAGCTATATTTTCAATAACGGTTGGTCCTATAGGACCATTTTTATTCTCGCGCAGAGGCCCCCCTCTGCTACTACTGTTTTAATAGCTCTAAAATCATTTTACTGTATAAGGCGCAGTGGCGCGGAGTTTTAAAATCAATAATTATTAGTAGAACTAAAAAATACAAAAGTTCTGATTTATCTGTTCTCTGCGCCTCTGCAGGAGGTATTGTTCTTGGCAGTTAATTTTATCAAACAAATATTCCAATCAACCCTTCTTAAGAACATAACCTATGTTTTAACTCTGCGCCTTTGCGCCTCTGCGCGAGATATTCTTTTTGGCTTTCAAAT
>DNPP01000018.1:9861-15838 GCA_003501365.1 Bacillota bacterium | reverse complement strand
TGATTGTGCTGCAGCTACAGGTATCGGAGTCTTTATATATTTTGACATAGCAATCACCTATACATATTATTTCACTCAAAGAGAGTGTTCATACTCCTTTTTGGTCCATACAATATATGATTTCATTTACAGTAGTGTTAGCCGTAAATTGACCCGAAAAATTTTATGTCAAAATGGGGCCAATCATTCGACTTGCTTTTTGGATGGAGAAACGAAGGTTTTGGCTTCGAAGCTATCTCAAAAAATAACAAAATGACAGGTTGTTTCTCCCTGGAGGAAAAAAGATAGAATGAGGGTTGGCCTAAAGGTTGAATGAATGATAGTTTTAAAGGTCCACGGATTTCGGCGGCGACATACTTTTTGGACGCCCAAAAAGTATGCAAAAAGGCGCCGGGGACCCATGTTCCCCGGTCCCTCCTTCATATCTCCTCACATCCATGTTCGGAGTCGGAATAATTTAAGAGGCCATCGACCTCGTGTCGGTGGCCTTCAATATGGTTCGTTGTGGCCGACGGCTGTTTTACGTCCTTGTAAAGAAGCCGCGCCGCCTCCCGTCCTGTTCGGCGTCGGTTTTTGGTGGGAAAGGAATAATGTCAAGCGGATTGCTTGAAGTTTGGATTTGATAAATCGACAAGAATAAAGGGATGAGGGAGTAAGGTTTTTTAACTAAAGCGATAATGTTTGAGCATGTACCCGCTCTAAGGTTCCTTGAGATATTTAGATTTTATGGAATTATTAAAATGGAACAAAACATTGGAAGCAATAAATATCTTTCCGAAACCATCAAGTTAAAATTTGAAAGGCAGGATGATTCTTTATTTGAACTGCCATCCGATTGTAAGATTATTCAATGGCACGGGCATCAATGAAAAGAAGTCCCATCGCCATTGCCTTTTGAAGAGGGGAGAAAAGGGGTGAGGCAGCCCTAGAGGAACGGGCCAGGTAGGAACAATCCTTTTCATGGCTTAATTTTAACCTCGATCCGGCAAGTAAGTGACAATTTTTCTGGAATGGCGCAGAAAAATTGGCCGGATCGGGTTAATTGTTTGAATCCGGCAAGTTTAAATTCGACTGTGGTTTTTGGGGTTACTTGCCGGATTCAAGTTTAATTACAGAAAAAGTCCGCTTACCCCGCTAACTTATTCTTCCGTATAACAAGCAAGTATTTCACCCGCATAGAAAGTATGATAATCTCCGGTATCATAGCACTTTTCATTGAGCGATTTATCCAATTGCGCAGGATCCATTGCCTGTTTATAAACTATTTTACATTCAAAATGCAAGCCGCAGCCGCTAATAACAGGGGTTGCAATTTTTTGCCCCGGCAGTAAGGTCAATTCTGCAGCTGCAATCTTGTCGGTTTCGCGCCCCGATTTACTGCCGCAAATACCAAGGGCTTGCTTCATCGGGTTTAATGGGATGCTTACGGTGAACTCGTTGCTTTTTTCGATTAATTCATAGGTATAGCGCGAGGATCGCACCATGGCTGTAAATATTGGTTTACCCCAAGCAAAACCGATATGGCCCCAACCGATGGTCATCGTATTTGTCTTGCCATGATGGGTGGTGGTTAAAAATGCGCCTTTACTGAGCTGTTCCATAGCCTGTTTGGAATACTCGTTATAAGCAATTTCTTTCATCATCGTGTTTTCTCCTTAACTAAAACTGATATATCGTAGTCGGGCCTTCACAACCACCCTTTCGCGAACCAGGGCCAGCCGTGATGATATTTTCCTGAGCCGTAGACTCAAAAAGATAGGAAGATACTCCATTTATCAATGAATTTAAAAAACCAATCCTCCCATGGCTTTTAAGAATTGAGGCTTTAAATCATTAAAAGCCGAAGCTAAAGTGTAGAAAGAAAATTGTATGGTACCATTTTGTTTAGAAACAATTAAAGTATAAAATATTATTTCGATCGACTTTTGTTTGGCAGTATAGGTTACTATCTCCCCTTTTGTTCCGTTGACTAAACATGGCTGAGAATCAATAATATGCGCATTTTGATCTATTTTTTGAGCATTGATTATTAATACATCTTTCATTTGCTCAATGGGTATGGATAGCCCATCGAACATGGTTAAGCAAAAGCCGGTATTATCGATGTTCTTAAAAGCAAATTCTGCGGATGGGTTATCGACTTTAGCTTCAGTCCAAAGCGATGGGTCGTAATAAATAGTGAATTTACCGGTCTTACTTGCAACTCGCTCAGTCATATTAGGCGTCTTTTTAAGTAATTGGATATCATCACCAGAAACCGTGGTACCTTTTGAATATTCCCAGGTAAAATCATTATGTAGAATTATAATATTACCCTTTGAATCCTTAACGGTCTCTTCGGCAAAAATATTTTGAGACGAAAAAACTAATGCAATAAATAGAAGAGTAAGAGTAAAAATTTTTCCATGTTTAATTGAACTCACTCCTTAAAGTTTTTATGAGCATCCAATTATTTAGTGAATTCTACATTAAAATAGATTTTCCTGTTAACTCAAACGAAAGCCCTTTTTAACAGCCTCTCGCGAGACAAGAATAAAAAATAACCAATATTTTTGGAAACGGTTGATCCTAAGTATTGCAAGCGCGGTATGCTCCCATCGGCCTTACTTTGGTACACATTTTAAACAGTTATCGACTTCATCCACAATTTGCCACAATTTTGAACTTGCTATTTTCCCGCGCGCCTCATCGGGGGTCATATGATGCATGCTAATAAATAAATAACCGTTATTTTTGAGCAGTCTGTGCAATTCCTGCAGAAATAGATGAGTGTCATCAACCATATGGAACATATCAATCGCAAGGATGATATCCGCCACATTGTCTTCGATCTGCCTGATATTCTTGACCAGGATGGGTTTGACATTTTTAAGCTGATATTTGACAATTTTCTTTTTTACCGCTTCGATTGACAGCTCCTGAATATCCACGGCATATACTTTTCCCTCATCACCAATCAACTCGGATACTTTTTTGGTGTAGCCCCCGGAACCGCAACCATAGTCGATGACGAGGTCCCCTTTTTTGATGCCGAATTTATCGCATTCTTTATCAATCGGCGCAATTCTGTCGCGTTCCTCTAACATTGAAATCATCCGCTCGACGGTAAATTCATTTTTAGACTGCTTTTTACCAATCAAGATGTATAAAAAATCATTTGGAAATAATTTTTGGGTTATAAAGAATCCGGCATGGATGATTTCCTGTTCCATAACCGATGAAGGAATCCTTATATTCATTGGCGGACCAGAAAGTTGACTATCAACAGAACTTTCTTTTTTTTCAAATTCCAAACATAGAAAATATCCGCCTTCTTTCAGCACGCGCTTAATCTGCCGTAACGTTTCGGATAGCGGTTTCACTTCATGTAAAACCAATGAAGCCAACACAACATCCATTGAATCCGCCGGCAGTGGAATATCCTCAATACTTCCCGTAACTAACCGGATATTTGCAATATTTTCAGCTTGAGCCTTGGAAGCGATAACCTCTACCATCCGGGGATCGATATCCAGTGCATAAACCAAGCCATCAACCATTTTAGCTGCCGGAATGGTCAAATATCCTGTACCTGCACCCAGATCTAAAATGGTATCGGTTTTTTGAATGGGCACCATTTCCAATAGCTTTTCGGGAGGGAAAGCCTTTTTCCTTTCAGGCCGGTCTAAAGACTCTATTTTACCTGCGAAACGTGCCGATTCATTGGAATGACAGTGGTTCTTTTCCATGGTTAGCTCCTTTTTGATAGTCATTTTTTTGCGAGGTTTTCTTTTTTAGCTATTTCATAAAGTTTCTTTTCTTGCAGGTACTTTTCCATCCGGCTCTCTGCTTCGATCATGACTTGATGAATCATACATTTAGTTTCTTGAAATTCGCATTTGAACAAAGCGCCATTTCCTTCAATGGCATTGATTACATCCATAAAAGAAATCTCCTCTGTTTGTTTACTTAATGCATAACCGCCTTTCGCGCCGGGAGTCGATTCAATCAATCCCGCCTTCACCAGTTGGGTTAATATCTTGGAAAGATACGTAACCGATACCTTGAAGTGCCCGGCCAGTTTCTGGACACCCAATTTTTCATCACCATGCGCAATCATGTAGACAATCGTATGTAAAGCGTAGTTTGTCGCCTTGGAATATTTCAAATGGGCCCGCCTCCGATAAAAGATATTACAGATATTATATATCTATTATAAAAAGAAATCAACGGATTTTGGCAAACAATAAATAAATAAATAACGGATCAGCATGCGATGGGATGCTTACTGTGAACCCGTCGCTTTTTTTGATTAATTCATGGGTGAAGCGTGAGGATCGCACCATGAATTGATTATCGTATAAACAAATTACTTTACGAATAATCGGTTGGGGGAAAGGAAATATGGGATGCCTGCCGGCTGCCGGATACAGCAAGTAACAGGAAGCACCTATTGACAATAAATGAATGATCGTTTATTATATAAATATTAATAGAGGTGTTCAGATGAGAAAAAGAGATGATGAAAAAGAAAAAAGTATCAAAGAAGCGGTAATTAAGTTAATCCTTCAAGAAGGTTTTCAAGGGACTTCGATTTCAAAAATCGCCAAAGAGGCGGGAGTTTCTCCGGCAACGGTATATATCTATTTTGATAACAAAGAAATCATGCTTCAGGATATTTACCGTGAGTACTCAGAAGAAATTTTTAATTATCTTTTAAATAGAGTCCATCAAGAAATGGAAGGACAGCAACTTATAGAAATACTGGTGAGAAGTTATTATAACTATATTCAGGAGAATGAAGAAATTTTTCATTTTGTCGACCAGTTTTCAAATTGTCCATCACTTGCGAGTGGTTGCTCAGAATTAAAAGGCATTTGCCAGATTCATAATTTGATAGTCGAGATGAAAAACAAACATATTATCAAGGATTATAATAATGATAATTTAATCGCATTTATATTTTATCCGGTAAAATCAATTGCAGTCAATCACCACAAAACGGAAGCTGAAAAAGCAGCGTTACTCCGAGAAATGATTGAAATTATTCAGGATGCGTTACTTATATAAATATAAAAAATTTTGCAAACGAGATTAAAAGAATCTCGTTATAATTTAACAAATAATTAAACGAGCGCTCACTTATAAATGTTCATAAAGGAAGGATGAATATGTTGATCAATTTTGACAAAAGCAATAAAGAAGGAATGGTTATCCCGATATCGGATACAGTGCTATTACCGGGTGTTATTTCGATACTTTGGGTAACTAAACTGAATGAAGAGGAACTTGAAAATTTAGAAAGGGAAGATATCACCAATATTGCACTAACCCTCAAACAAAATTTTACTCGAAAGGGGGTAAAAGAAGAAGATTTTTACAGGATAGGGGTCTCCTTTAGAGTTGATGAAGTGGAACAAACCGAAAAAGGATACCAGCTTAAGATAAAAGTTTTAGATAGAGTTGAAATAAAAACCCTTAAAATTGGGACGGATTTTATCCATGCTGAATATGACATTTGTCCGGATGATACTGATCTCAATGAAAAGAGCCAGGCGGAAATGCTGGGTTATCTGAAAAAGATTACTCGGGAACTCGGCGAGAAATACCGAGGGTCAGAGCAATTCATGAAGGTATTGGATGAATTGAAAGACTTAAATTCTCTCATGATGTATCTGTCGCAATTTATGCCGATATCCAATGGCGAAAAGTATGATTTGCTTGAAACACAGTCTTTGAAGGAGAGAAGCTTAAAATTTATCGATTATCTGATCAAACTAAAGGAAACCGTGGAATTACAACTGGAGATGGCGGAGCGGTTTTCTGAAAAGGCTAATAAAAATTATCGGGAATCAGTACTCAGGGAACAATTAAAAGCCATTCAAGCGGAATTAAATGAAGGCAAGCCAGAAGGCACTAAAAAGGATAACGATTATGGAAGCAAAATTGAAGAAGCCGGTATGCCGCCTGAGATAAAGAATACTGCTCTTGAAGAATT
>DNPP01000018.1:0-9581 GCA_003501365.1 Bacillota bacterium | reverse complement strand
CAAAATAGCCCGGAATATAATGTTATCCGCAATTACTTGGATCTGTTGGTGCAACTGCCGTGGAAAAAGAGTGAAGGAAAACCGATCGATTTGGAGGAAGCAAGAAATATTTTAGATGAGCAACACGATGGCCTTGAGAAAGTGAAGGATCGAATCATCCAGCACTTAGCCGTAATGCAGCTCAAAAAAGACAAAAAGGGTTCTATTCTATTATTGGTAGGACCTCCCGGCACAGGAAAGACAAGTCTGGGGAAGAGTATTGCCGAAGCTCTTGATAGGAAATATGTTCGTTTGAGTTTAGGCGGGATTCGAGATGAAGCGGAAATTAGAGGACATCGCAGGACCTATATTGGAGCTATGCCGGGCAGAATTATTCAAAGCATCAAAAAGGCCGGGGAAAATAATCCGGTGATGGTTTTAGATGAAGTTGACAAGCTGATGGTTGGTGGTTATAGCGGCGATCCTGCCAGTGCTTTATTAGAGGTGCTTGATCCGGAACAAAACAACAGCTTTACCGATCATTATTTGGATCTGCCCTATGATTTGTCAGATGTTTTCTTTATTGCGACCGCTAATTCTCTGGAAAGTATTCCCGGTCCGCTGCTAGATAGAATGGAAGTCATTCAAATCTCCAGCTATACAATTAATGAAAAGTTCCATATTGGGAAAAATCATTTACTTCCCGCAGTTCTGGAAGAGCATGGATTAACTGCCGAACAATTGGTCATTGAGGATGAAGTGTTACAAAAAATAATCAGTGACTACACTTTAGAAGCCGGAGTCAGGGGATTAAAGAAACAATTGGCTGCCCTTGCCAGAGTTGCCTCGGAGAAAATCGTATCGACAAAAATAGAATTACCTTACAGAGTCAAAATAGAGCAATTGGAGGAATTGTTAGGAAGACAAGTTTCCAGACATGATCGGGCGGAGCTGGATAATCCACCGGGAGTTGTCACAGGACTGGCATGGACTCCGGTCGGCGGAGAAATACTTTTTATTGAAGCAACGGATATGTCGGGGAGCGGCGAAGTTACCCTAACCGGTCAATTAGGTGATGTGATGAAAGAATCGGCCAAAATTTCTTTAAGCTTATTAAAATCAAGATTACCCATGAACGCGATTAATTTCAAGGAAAGAGATTTACACATTCATGTTCCATCGGGGGCGGTTCCTAAGGATGGTCCGTCGGCGGGTATCACATTATTTACTGCCCTAGCTTCCTTAGTCACAGGCGTTAAGGTGGATTCCAAAATCGCCATGACAGGAGAACTAACTTTACGAGGAGCCGTATTGCCAATCGGTGGCCTCAAGGAAAAATTACTAGGGGCCCAACGAGCGGGTATAACAAAAGTTTTGATTCCTAGGGACAATGAGATGGACCTTAAGGATGTGCCTGAAGAAGTGAAGCAACAACTTACAATTATACCCGTAGAGACTATCGAAGATGTGCTGAAAGAAACGTTGGGGATTTCTTTACCTCGAATAGAGCATGTGTTTAATCTTAATCAGAAGGTATTGGGTGAGGGACCCTTCAAAGTTATCGATAAGGCTTCCTAGATGACAAGGCATCGAAGAAGGGTTATTCCAAATACTTGATATTCAATATATTCCAATAATTATTGATAGAAAAGAGGAAATGAAAATGATCATAACCAAAGATACTTTAATTGGTGAAATCTTAAATGCAGACCAAACCACGGCGCCTTATTTTTTAGAGATGGGAATGCATTGTCTGGGGTGCCCTTCTTCCACCGGCGAAAGTCTGGCAGAAGCTTGTTTGGTACATGGCGTTCCGGTTCAGGAACTAATTGATAAACTAAACAACCATATTTCCAAATAAGCAGGAAAACGTATGATATAGACATTAAGAACAAACGGCCCATTATCGGCAAAGATAACGGGCCGTTTGTTTCCGAAGACGACCCGAATACAGAGAACTGGGGGAACGCCTGGACGAGCTGATTTGAAAATCCAGTCTGGAAAGAATAGCCGTGTCCCTAGTAGCGAGTCTTGGAGCAGGTATAGTACGTCGCCAAGTTCAAATCTTACAGTACAGGTAGTTGGCAGTTGGCAGTTTGTTTAAACTTTTTCTTCCAGTTGTTTTCGGACCTCAGAGGGGGTCAGATTGAACTTCTTTTTAAAAATCCGGAAGAAATATTTGGTATCAGTATACCCCACTAAACTTGATATCTGGCTGATTGTAACACGCGGCTCTCCCAGATACTCCATGGCTTTTTCTAAACGGATTCGCGTAAGGTATTCCGAAAACCCTTCTCCTAATTCTTCTTTAAATAGCCTGGACAGATACTCTTCGCTGACGAAATATTTTTGGGCTAAATCCTTCAATTTAATTTCCCGGCTAAAGTTTTCATCTAGATATTGCCTGGCTTCATAAATTAATCTTCGGACAGGTTTTAAACCTTTTACTGTATAGGTCGCCTCTTGATACATGCTTTTTAATTCAAAGAGTTCTCGCCCTAAGGGCCCGATTCCAATCGATATTTGATATTTCTCGCCATAATCGCCGGTAAATAGAGAGCGCGTCAACTCTTTCAAAGATTGATTATTGTCGCTGGGTAAATAAGAATGAAAGCAGATTAAAACATCCAGTTCATTTTGGATGTCACGATTGATAAATACTTGAAAATGGCTGATGCCATGATTTGATTTCAAAACGGCAATGGCCTTGGTGAGTTCCTTTATTAAATTAGGTTGGAGGGGTTGGATATTATGGTTGTAATGTTTGATCACCAGTAGGCCATATGCATTACCGCCCCAATGATTATCCAAAGACTGCAACTGTTCTAGAAGGAGTTCCGCTTCGTCCGGATTGACTTCGTTTTTGATCATCCTGGATAATATTTCGGTGACCTCAAACCGGTTTACCTTGATTTTATGAATGGCATTGAGGATGGCTTGATTCAGTTCTTCTTTCTTGACAGGCTTTACGAGATAATCGACTGCCCCTATGCAAATTGCCTTTTTGGTATACTCAAAGTCAGTATACGCGCTGGTGATAATTACTTTGACAGCGCTGTTGGACTGGCGCAGACGGTCGATTAATTCCAATCCGTCCATAATCGGCATCCGCATATCAACAATCAGGATATTGGGAAAGCATTGGGGGATTTTTTGCAGTGCTTCCGCTCCATTGCAAGCTTCCCCCACCAAACAGGCATTCAAATCGTTCCAGTTGATTTTACCCTTAATACTTTCGATTACCATTTTTTCGTCATCAACGATCATGATGCGATACATACGTTCACTTCCCCAATTCAAAATTAACGACTTGTACCGCAGGTATCGATAATATTACCGTTGTTCCTATCTGCGGAACGCTTTCATATGTTAAGCCATATTCACGACCATAGAAAAGCTTTAAGCGCCAATTTACATTTTCAATGCCGATATGGTGTTTTTTATCTGTCACCCCATGATGATTGACAGTGTTTTCGAGGGAATAATTGAGTTGGCTTAATTTTATAGCGTCAATACCGACGCCATTATCACGGATGAAGATAGTTAAAATATGATTGACAGTTTGAGCCGAAATCTCAATGCATCCTCTATACAGTTTGGGGGCCAGTCCGTGCAATATGGCGTTTTCCACCAGTGGCTGTAATGTGAACTTGAGTATGTTTAGCTCCAATAGTGCGGGAGAAATTTTTACCTGCAGCTCGATGGAATTCCCAAACCGGGCATTTTCGATCTGAATATACTTTTTCAGACTCTCAAGTTCCAGCCGCAAGGGCACTTCGGGTTTTTCAAAGTTGATACAGTATTTAAGAAGGTCAATCAGATTTTCATTGATCAGCACCAGCTCAGGTATTCCATTGGCATAACCGATACCACTGATATTTTCCAAAACGTTATAAAGAAAATGCGGATTAATCTGAGCGATCAGCGCATTTAATTGGGTATCTTTCAACATCAGTTGAGTGCGGTATTCCGATTCAATCAGGTAATTAATCTTCTCCACCATAGAATTCATGCCCGTAATCAGTTTGGCGATTTCGTCCTGGTGAGGATAGTCGGATTGAAATGGTATCAACTTACCATTTTCTATCTTTTTAAAATGCAGGGTAATCTGCTCCAAGGGTTTCGAAAAACTGGCGGCGAATTTTCGGTTAAGATAGGTCAATACGACGATTAAAAGCAAAGCGGTAATACCGGATATTTTTTTGATATTTTTTACGACCCGATAAACCGAGTCTACGGATGTCAGATATAAGATGTTCCAACCGGTTTTTTCCTGATAATACTTCTTTACAAAAAATCTGTTGTGATGAAAATTCACCTCGGCGATTCCACTCTTAGGCAATTGAATTCGGTTTAAGCTCTGATAATCGGAGTATCCGGCCCGGGCTTCTTCCGTATCATAGATGATCTCTCCGCTGCTGCTGAGGATAATAATTCGTCCCTGGTGAACATATTTCACTTCATCAAAGGCTTCCTTCATCTGCCGATAGTTTAAATCGACCTGGATGATCCCGACATCTTTTTTCAAATCACTGCCCTTAACTTTTTTATATACTTTTAACAGATCCGGATCGCTTCCGGGGCCGCTTTTTTCCGTATATAGGCTAGTATCGCTATACATCAGCCTTTGATACCAAGCTGCATTCAAAAAGCGATCGCTGGATTCAAAAGTATAGTCGCCGTCTTTATTTCTTTCATAAACATAATGATTCTTGAGAGAGTAAATCGTTACCGAAACGATATCATTTCGTAAAAACAAAATATTCCGGATGATTTCTAAAGCCTTGTCGGCCATTTGCAATAATTGATAGGATGTCAGCCGGTCGTTAGATTCCAATAATGATTCCCGGCTATTATAGTTATAAATGGAATTTAATAAGGCATCCAGATTGTTAAAATCATTATCAATATTTTTGCTGATTTGATTGATAATTATATTGGAGTAGTCGTTGATTTCGTCTTCGGTTATTTTGGCAATATAGAAATATAGGACGGAAACAACTGTAAAGACTGAAATAAGGATGATGATGGTATATCGGACAATGATCCTGGTCCGAATATTAGGGCCGGTTAAAAAGTTTTTGATGATGTTTGGAATTCCTGGCATGGATGATAGGTAGACCTCCAAATTCCATTTATCAAATATCATTGTATCTTGAAAAAAAGAGAGAGTCAAAGTATTTCCGAATGGATGCCCCGGGCAATAATGGAAATGAACCTCAGGACGGATGTCAAAAAAGTCCACCTAAATTGGGCAAATTTATGGATATCTTTTTTAGCAGGTATAGAGTTTAATATAATTAATCATTGCAATGAGAAATCCAATTAACACAATAAGGGAGTGGAATGAAATGAACAGAAAAGTAATAGCCTTCATTGCTGCTGTGGTACTACTGATCGCTGCGTTTATGGTGGATGCCTACAAAGCCCCATTGGAAGCCGCCAACCAGAAAAATATCACATTGACCTTTCTAACTTGGCAGACCCCGTTACGGGACCAGTATGAAGCGGCCTTTCAAAAGTATTCAAAGCTACATGCGAATGTAAAAATTCAATTTAGCGCCATTCCAACCGATCAATATCCACAAGCACTTCAGATTAGAGTGGCTTCCGGAGATGCCCCCGATTTAATTCAGTTGTGGCCAGGGTTACAAGCTGTGGTTCCTTATGCCAAAAGTGGTCTTCTGGCTGACCTTAGTCATGAGCCTTGGGTTAAAGATCTGTATGACGGACCCAAGCAAGCAGTATCATATAATGGAAAAGTATATGCTTATCCGCTGGAAACCAGTGTAATTGGAGTCATCTACAACAAAAAGATTTTTGCAGATTTAAAACTGGAGGTACCGCGAACCTGGGAAGATTTCCTGAAAGTGTGTCAAAAAATTAAAGAAGCGGGGAAGGTTCCTATTGCGATGCCGGCGAAAACGGCATGGTGCCCACAGTTTCTTCCCATCTATACGCTGAACGGCAATCTGGTATACTCCAAATATCCCCATTTTGATGACGCTCTGATGGCGGGGAAAGCAACGTTTGCCCGTTCGGAATATAAAAGAGCTTTGGAGATGTTTATGGAGTTAAACGACAAAGGGTATTACGGAGCGGATCCTCTCGGCATAACAATTGAACAGGCAGAACAGATGATGGTCAAGGGCGATGCGGCGATGACTGTCAACGGTAGTTGGACTGTTGCGGAATTACAACTGATTGATCCGCAATACCCGGCCGGGATGTTCCCGGTGCCGGCGCCAGTGGGCTATCAAACCACTATACCGGTTGGACAGGGGAGCTGTTATGGGATCTATTACAAATCGAAGAATCTGGCTGAGACCAAAAAGTTGCTGAAATTTTTAACCGAAGAGAGTGTTTATAATTCCTTTTCGAAATATTCGGTAGCGCTTTCGCCATCCAAGAAGATTAAAACGGATACACCAGCCGCCATCACCGATAAGATGGCTCCGGCCATGGAAAAGGCGTCTTACCAATTTACCAATCAAACATGGGCGCCGGGAATTCAAGACGCCTGGCAGAAAAATTTTCAGGCTTTGTTAAGTAAAACCGTTTCCATTGATGCGGTGATCAAAGAAATGGATGAAGTCGCAGTTAAGTGTGTCCAACGTTTTAAAGAATCCAAGTAGTTATTGAGCGAGTGTCATAGATAGAGAGTAAGATTGCTTGCTCTCTATTTTATTAAAATTCAGAAAGCGGGCTTGATATGCACGACAAAAATATCCGGGAACGTCTGATTAACTTCACATTTTACGCACCCGCATTATTTTTCTATACGCTGGTTATCATTGTTACATCATTGTTAGCATTCTATTATAGCTTTACCAATTGGGACGGTTTTTCCAGGGAACTTAAGTTGATAGGATTTCAAAATTATTGGGAACTCTTTCACGATCCTTATTTTTATAATGCCTTACGCAATACTTTTCTATTTGCGATCGTCTTTACTGTGGCTCAAAATGTCATCGGGCTGCTTTTGGCGGCATTTTATCATAAATCCAATAAAATTAATAATATTGCCAAGTTCCTGGTTTTTTTGCCGGTGATTCTTAGTCCGATTGTGGTAGGTTTTATATGGAATTATATCTATTCGCCGATTTATGGAATTGTGGGCTTATTAGCTAACTATCTGCCGGTAAAAATCGGACTCGGCAGCCTGACTAACCCGAAAATTGCGATTTGGCTGGTAGCATTAGCCCAGATATGGCAAATGGTGGGCTTTGCCATGATCATTTATGCGGCGGGACTTAAAGACATACCGGAGGATATTTATGAATCAGCGGCCATCGACGGGGCTGGAAAGATACAGGCCTTTTGGTATCTTACCCTGCCTTTATTAGCTCCGGCAACTACGATTTTGGTGGTGTTTGATATGATTACTAGTCTGAAAGTATTTGACTTAATCTATATTATGACCAACGGTGGACCGGGATACGCTACCGAAACCTTTTCCCTCATGATCTTTCGGGAAGCTTTTAAAAATAATACCATGGGGTACGCCACTACCGTCGGAGTCGCACTGTTTATTATTGTGCTTTTAGTTTCACTGGTTCAAATCGGATTCCTACGGAAACGGGAGGTTCAATACTAAATGTCTGAACTAAAGGGTAACGGTTTTAATTTGAAACGATTGGGGAGTTTGCTTCTTACGCTGCTCTTTTTGACCTGTTTTGTCTTTCCGTTATATGTACTTTTGGCAACCTCCTTTAAAACCTCCAAAGAATTCATGCTGTCACCATATGGCTTCCCCAGACAGTTATTTTTGGATAATTTTTTTAAAGCGATTACGCAGTCCAATTTCTTTACATTGTTCAAAAACAGTACTGTTATTCTGGTTGTTTCGATGCTTTTTTTGATCGTTTTCAGTTCGATGGCTGCTTATCCCATCCAACGCAATAACAGTAGTAGATTTTATAAAAATCTTTATCTTTTCTTTGTTATGGGCTTGATGTTTCCAACGTTACTGATATTGCTACCTCTATATAAGCTTCTCGGTTTTGTCCATCTCATCAATACCAGCGTAGGAATTATCTTATGTTATATCGGAGGTAACATTCCTTTTCTGGTATTTTATAATGTGGGCTTCATGCAAACGATACCGAAAGAATTGGATGAAGCGGCGCTAATCGACGGAGCTTCAAAATATGTAGTTTTTTGGAAAATAATCTTCCCGTTGTTAAGGAACTCTCTATTAACGGTAATCGTAATTCAAGTGGTTTGGATCTGGAATGATTTTCTTACCCCAATGGTATTTTTGCAGAATTATGACAGTATGACGGTAATGGTTGGCATGAGCAACTTTATCGGCGAGCGAAGCACGGATTGGCCTTTAATTTTTGCCTTTATGACCGTTTCGGTTCTGCCGGTTATCAGCTTGTATATTGCCTTTCAGAAATACATTCAAAAAGGTTTGGTTACAGGTGCGATTAAAGGATAAAATTTTCAGGATGACAAAGGAGCGGATCGTCAAATGAACCAGCCAAACACACAAAAAATTCCAGTGATTTTGGATACTGATGTTGGAAGCGACATTGACGATATGTGGGCAATTGCCATGATGTTGGGTAGTCCCGAGCTTGATGTAAAACTTATTTTAACGGATCATGGCAACACGGAATATCGCGCCAAAATCGTGGCTAAGTTTCTGGAGGCAAGCGGTAGGACTGACATTCCGGTAGGAGTGGGAATCAAATCATCAGCCCAAATCGAGGCTCAGGGGAGATGGGTGGAAGGATATAATCTTGACAGCTATCCGGGTAAGGTTTATCGCGATGGGGTCGGAGCAATGATTAGTATGATTATGAATTCGTCTGTACCGATAACGCTGATCTCCATCGCTCCAGTCCCAAATCTGGCCGAAGCTTTGGCAAGAGAGCCAGCCATTGCCCATAAAACGCGGTTTGTGGGAATGCAGGGCAGCGTGCGCAAAGGATATTTGGGTTCTGCTAAAATAAGCGCGGAGTATAATGTCTGGGTTAATCCACAAGCATGTCAGAGGGTGTTTTCAGCGCCTTGGGAAATGGTAATTACCCCCGTCGATACCTGCGGTTTAGTTAAACTCAGCGGCGCCAAATACCGCCAAGTACAGCAAAGTCAAACCAAGACCATACAAGCTTTGATGGAAAACTACCGGATATGGGATGAGGAGTATAAAGGGGAAAAGCATTCCGCGGGATATGGGACTGAAAGTACTATATTGTATGATACGGTAGCCATTTATCTGGTGTATAGTGAGAAATTGTTACATATGGAGGAACTGGGCATACGGGTTACTGATGACGGATTCACAATGATTGATGATACTGCCAAACCGATCAGATGCGCCACGGGATGGAAAGATTTGACGGCTTTTGAGGATCTTCTGGTTCACAGGCTGATCGGTTGAAATGAATTTTCAACCGATACCCTTCTCTTACCAGGATTATATTGAATGTGACGGATTTGCCACTATCGCTGTTTGCGGGATTCTAGGTTTATTGGATTTTGTTTTAAACTTCGGTATTAATAACCATCACCAAACCCTTGTCCGATTACCTCAATACTCGGAGTGACATAGATAAAGCTGCTATCATTCAAAGACTTGGCATATTCCTTCA
>DNPP01000428.1:7039-15984 GCA_003501365.1 Bacillota bacterium | reverse complement strand
CCAGAATAGCTATCGGGCGGTGTCCCGCCCTTTGCATATGGGCCATCGCCATAATCGGCAGCATACTTCCAACATGAAGACTATCGGCGGTCGGATCAAAACCAATATAGAAAGTGACTTTTTCTTTAGTAAGCAATTCGAAAAGTGGTTCCTGGTGGGTGGTTTGTTTAACAAATCCCCGTTCTTGCAAAACTTCAAATACCGACATGCTAATTCCTCCCAATTTAAAATAAAAAAAAACTCCATCCTTAGGATAAGGACGAGGTCTCGTGGTACCACCTTATTTCGTGCGTGAATAATTGTGATTCGCCAGGTAATGCAGAATCAATGCCTTTTTCAATTATTCTTTTTCTTCGCACCTTAAACCGCTGTAACGGGCGGACCGTCGCGACCTACTAACGCGCTTTTAGGCACGTTTTTTTAGCCGGAGGCTCTGGAGAGTATTTCACAACCGTATCCGTTGGGTTTGCAGCCGACACCCAATCTCTTATACTTAAGCGCTTGTCGCGTAAGTACTTGTCACTACGGCAGTTTATCAACCGATTGACATTTTATCGACTTATTGTCAACCGGTTAGGCTCCTTCATCACCTGTTGAATGGAATTATACCATGTAAATTCAGACTCGGCAAGAGGGACATCTGATCAAGGTCCCAAAAAATCAAGTAGGAATTCCCATAATTTTAGTGAATTAAAACCAATACTAATAAAAGTGGATTATCCTCAAAACTCACCTTTTAATGAATGGAGCGGATATTTATTTCATTCCCATATCTTTATGGAATTCCAATGGTCGCCAAATTTGTCGCCAAAGTTTTCCCGGCCGTTGATTGTGAACTAGGCCGTTGGACTTACCTGGCCGAAAGAATTCCCGACCCCACCCTGCGTCAGCAAGCCTTGGCCAGTATCCGCTTGAAGAAGTTTCATGCCCAGGGTGGCAGTATTTATGCCTTGTATCCGACAGTTTGCAACATGGAAGGAAAAGGGGAAGCCATCCTCAAATTCATTGTGGCCTTTCAGACCATCAGTGATTATCTCGACAATCTTTGTGATCGGGCTGGAGTTACTGATGAAGCTTCCTTTCGCCAATTACACCAAGCAATGCTCGATGCGGTAAACCCGGCCGGAGATTCTCCAGGCGGAGACTTAAACGACTATTACCGTTATTATCCACATCAAGATGACCTCGGATACTTAAACCTCCTGGTAACCGAATGCCGCACTTTGATCATAAAATTGCCATCCTATCATCAAGTTCAAAAAACTTTGCAAAAGCAGATTCAGCTATACACCGATTTGCAGGCCCTAAAACATTTACAGCCTACTATTCGACAATCCCGGTTGGAAAGCTGGGCCAAAACTCACCGGGAACAATATCCTGAGCTTTTATGGTGGGAATTTGCTGCGGCTACCGGTTCAACGCTCGGTGTTTTCCTACTGGTTGCCGCGGCTTCAGACCCCGCATTGACACCCGAGGAAGTTGCACGGATCGATCAGGCGTATTTCCCTTGGATCGACGGGCTGCACATTTTATTGGATTATTATATCGACACCGAAGAAGATCGCTTGATGAATGATTTAAACTTCACCGGCTATTACCAAAACCCGAAACAATGCCGGAACCGGCTAATGGTTTTTATTCATCATTCCCTTAAGGATAGCGCCGCCTTGTCCTATCCAAAGTTCCATCAAACCGTAGTTCAAGGGTTGCTGGCAATGTATCTCTCGGATGCCAAAGCCCTTACGGTTATAAATCAGCCGATAACAAAGGCCTTATTAAAAAGCGGAGGGCTTATCGCTCAATTTTATTATGGTTGCTGCCGTCTTCTGCGAAGGTTAAAAAAATTATAATTTGAGCCTTACCGGGTTGCCGTTATTTTATCAGCCATCTTGGCGCACTAGGGTTTATCCCTCGGATCAATAATTGATTTTCATTCTTTCACCCCGCCGGCTGTCATACCCTGAACGATATATTTCTGAAAAATAAACGTAATAAGCAACGGAGGCAATGCCGCAATAATACCTCCGGTTGCGATCATTCCGTAATCAATGGTATTCTTACCGCTAAACTCAGCAATTGCAACCGAGATAGTCTTGGCGTTCAGCGTCGAGGTAAAGATCACGGCATAGAAAAATTCATCCCAGGCAATCAAAAAAGCCAAAATGCCGGTGGCAATAATACCCGGCCGGGCAATCGGTAAAAAGATATACCACAGGGTTTGTAAACGGTTGCACCCGTCAATTGCCGCCGAATCCTCAAAAGATTTGGCTACCGAGCTGAAATAGCTCTGCATTACCCAGATAACAAAAGGAATCGCCATCGAAAGATACAACAGGATCAGCGCTGTTTTACTGTCAATCAATTGCATGTTGCTGAGAAATAAATACAAAGGAATAACAATAACCACCGGCGGCAACATATAGGTAAACAAAATCAGATACATCAACTGATTTTTAAAGCGGAACCTCAAACGGGCAAACGCATATGAAGCCAGTGAGCCCACAATCAGGGCAACTACCGTAACAAAGAAAACGACTACCAAACTATTGGACATTGCTACTTTGAAGGTGTAGGCCATATCGTTGGCAGGATTGGTGAAAATATCCTGATATCTTTGAAAGGTAACTTCCTTGGGAATGATTTGTAAAGGAACCGTCGTAAGATCCTTTCGATACGATATGCTTGAGATAAATAACCAGATGAAAGGAGCCAGCGTAAAAAAGGTAATAATGATGGCGCTGATAAACTGGACTAATGCCAAACGCTTACTTTTTTTTACGGTATTAATCATGAATATCACCATCGTTCTTCAAAGTTTTGACATAAAATACTGTTAATATGACAATGATTATTGCAATTAGATACGCATAAGTCGCAGCGATGGAGTATTGCAAGTTGCTGAATGCTTTATTAAAAGCGGTATAGGTCAAAACCATCGTTCCATTTGCGGGTCCACCCCGGGTAATCGCATAAAATACTCCGAAAGCCTTAAATTTTTCCATAGTGCGCATCACGATAATCACCAGCAGCGTCGGTTTTAAATACGGCAATGTAAGTACAAAGAAGCGTCGGAAAACTCCTGCCCCATCAACCATAGCCGCCTCATAACTGGATTTGTTGATCATCTGCAGCGCAGCCAGAAAGAAGATCACTGCCAAGGGGGTCATTTTCCAGGCATCGGCAAAGATAACCATATTCATCGCCAAAAAAGGCTCACTGAGCCAGGATTGATAAGTAGAAATCAGATGTAATTTTGTTAAAATTGCATTTAACAGCCCATACTGAGGATTATAGATCCAACGCCACATACTACCGGTGACGATTTCAGGAATCGCCCACGGTAAGATGATAATCGTCCGCAAAAATGAGACTCCAAAGAACTTTTCATTGAGTAGCAAAGCGATCAACAATCCCAGCACCGTCTCGATGGTAAGTGAAACGACTGTAAAATAAACGGTTCGTCCCAACGCATCCCAGAACTCCCGGTTGGATAGCACCTCGACATAATTGGCGAACCAAACAAACTCCCCCCGGTGAGCGGAGATCAATTCCATATTCTTTAAACTATAAATAAGATTTACCGCCATTGGGAAGATGATAATCCCCAAAACCAGGATTAAGGCCGGCGCAATCACCAGATATGCAAATTTTTCCTCGCCTGATAATACCTTTTTCAGGTGATGGCCGAATCGATTCGACTGCCTTTTGACAACATATTCCTTTTGCTGTTCCATCCCTTCACCTACTTACGATAATTTTACTCGGATTATAAGTCGAACAGCCGGCCCGGCGATTTTCATGCGCGCAATTGCGCGACTTCGTATGTCCAGGCAAAGCCGGGGCGGCTGACTACTTTAAACCTCGATCCGGCAAGTTTAAATGCGACTAAGGTTTTGGGGTTACTTGCCGGATTCAAGTTAAAAAATAGGAGGCTGTCCGAAAAGGGCCTTAAACCAAGGTATCCAATAAATATTGAACCGTTTTTCAAAGACGTTTTCCTATTGGATCCCTTATGAATTGAGAAACCTTTTCCGACAACCTCCCTGGTGAATTTTTTATTTCTTGGTCGCCAGTTCTTCGGCTTTGGCCTGGCATTCTTTTAATGCAACATCACTGGTTTTTTTGCCAAGTAACACTTCTTGGATCTTCACTTGCATAAAAGTCGAAAGTTCGCCGTAATAAGGAACAATCGGACGGTTTACAAAATATTTATATTGTTCTTTAGCAACTTTTACTACGGCCGGATTGGAGGCAACAACCGCCGGGTCATCATACAACGAGATCCAAATCGGCAAAGCATTGGAACAATACTTCTGCTGGAATTGTTTAGAAGTCAGGTATTTCATATATTTCAATGCCTCAGCCGGATGCTTGCTGCCTGCTGAAATACCTAAAGGCTGCCCACCATTACAGGTTCCGCTAACAACTTTACCTTCACCGGGAATAATCGCGATACCGACATCGGCCGGAGCTAACTTGGACTCTTTGGGATCTTGAGCAGCAGCATACATATAAGTCCAGTTAAAAGCAAAGGCCGCGTTACCACTTTCAAAAGTCCCTTTAACATCATCCTCTAAAAATTCAGTTGATTTGGGATTCGAGAGCCCACTCTTGATGGAACCGGCCATAAAGTCGAGGGCTTTTTTATTCCCCTCGGAATTAATTTGTGGTTTACCGTTTTTAGCCACCAAGCCGCCACCAAAAATCGTAGCCAAGGGAACATAATCGCACATTAATGCCTCGGCTTGCGCCCAGGTCCAGGCAATCGGATACTGAGCAATCCCCTTCTCTTTAATAACTTTTGCTTGTTGCAACATTTCGCTCATGGTTTTGGGCGGCGCGGAAAATCCCGCTTTGCTCAACATGCTTTTGTTGTAAAACAAATACCGGCAATCATTTAGCCATGGAAGACCGTAAATTTTGCCCTTATACATACAGGAACCCAGGGCTCCGGAGAAAATGTCCTTCTTTTCAGCCTCCGACAATGTTACTTCCCTGAGAATTTTGGCTTGGGCAAATTTAGCCGTAAAAGGGCCATCACTTAAAACTACATCATAACTACCGGACTGGGCGGAAGTTATAATCTTCTGTTCCAATTCTTCATATGCGACAAAGGTAGTCTGGACTTTAATTTTAGGATTCAGCTTTTCAAATTCGGCAGTTCCGGATTTGGTGTCTTCTTCACTATAACCGGCTTGTTTCATAAAAAGCGCGTTAATGGTCACCGGGCCACTGGCAAAAGCCAAACTGCCGGTGATTAAAGCAACCAGCAAGCATAAAACTAAAAATACTCGTATAGTTTTCATTCTTAGGCCTCCAATTTCAAATTTTGATAATCCAAAAAGCATGCGATCCCTCCTAGTGCCCCTGCTTCACCTCCCAACTTCGATAACTCGATCCGTGTAGTAACTGGGGTAAATTTGGCAACATAAGCGCGTATTTGATCGATAATACAATCCAATGACTCGGCAACACCCCCGCCGATTACTACCAACTCCGGGTTTAATAGACTGACTACATTGGCGATAGCGATGGATAGTTGGAGCGTAAATTCATAAATAAGCGGTCCAACTTCAGGATTATTATTTCGATATTGCAAAAATAATTCTGGGGAAGAGTAACCCAACCTCTTACCTTTTAATGTCAATGCCGTCCCGGACGTTTTCCGTTCAAATGTTCCAAACTCCAGGGAGTGGTTTATTCGCCCCGGCACAACATCTTCCTTGCCGAGAAAATAGCCGATCTCACCTGCTAGATAATTTGTTCCTTCAATTATTTGGCCATTGGCAATGATCGCGCTTCCCACTCCGGTACCAATGGCGATATAAAAGATATTGTTGCTTTTATTGCCCCCAAAATATCTTTCACCCAAAATAGCCAGATTTACGTCATTTTTGATCGCGATCGGGACCCGGTAATGTTCACTAAATATCTCTTTTAGTTTTAGATTGCCCCACTTTAGCGACGGTGCATCGATTACAATCCCATCCTTACTATTCACCATGCCGGGAACTCCGATCCCGATCCCGTTAATTGTATGAGGTTGAATGTTCATTCGTTGAATGCAATCATCGATAACTTGAATGATCTTCCGGACATCCGGAGAAGTTTTTACTTTTTCTTTGAATACGATATTGCCGTCATCATCGGCAATTGCAATCAGTACCTTAGTGCCGCCGATATCTACTCCAATTTCATATGTAATATCATCCCGCAGGAGTTTTCTCAAAATGCATTCTCCTTTATTAGTAAAATAAATAATCCTGTCCAAAGTTTCTTAGTTTTATTAATTAAGTAACTTTACCCTCCTGCCGTCCTTAGGTGCCTTTTCCTTTTCCTTTTCCTTGCCGAGATTACCTATTCAATTTATATTCAATCCGCCGAATCATTTAGGATATTTTTATGAATTAAATCCAAGGCTACAGTAAATGCTCCGTAAATAATAGCATTTTGGTCCAACGCCGAACGGCTCACTCTGGTTTCAAACGGCGCAATTTGAGAAACAATTTGATTTAGGGGACTGATAAAATCATAGCCCAAATCCATTAATTTCCCGCCTAAAACAATTAAATCCAGATCCAACAAAATACAGATGTTGGAGAGCACTACTCCTAATGTATTGACAACCCGCTGCATCTCTTCCATAACCAAAGGATCCCCGAGCCGGATTGCATTTCCAATAGTTTTTATATTAATGCATTGAATGTCACCGCCGGCCAAATCGTTGACCAAAGAACTTTTCCCTTGTCCGACCGCTTTCTTAATCCTTTCGACGATTGCCGGAATTCCGATCCTTGACTCTAAAGGGCCCACACTTTTATGATCATGCTGCGCGTCTTCAATATTTAAAGCAAAATACCCTATCTCGCCGGCAGCCAGCCTCAGCCCTTCATAAAGCGTATTATTAAGAATGACTCCCGCTCCAACCCCAATATCTACACTAACATATATCAGATTTTCATGCTCTTTGCCGGTTCCATACGAACATTCGCCCAAAGCCGCCAGGTTAATATCGTTTTTAAAAATAATCTCCACTTTAAAACGTTTTTTCAACTCTTCTTTAATATTCAAATCTTCCCATAGATATAACCACATCGGTAAAGCGATTAACCGGCCCGTATCTTCCACGATTCCTGGAAATCCCAGCGCGATTACAAGCAATTGTTTGATTTTCAAGTTATTCTTCGCTACTATATCGAAGATAGTATCCGCAACAATATCTAATATTTTTTTCCCGATCTTTTCATTGGAAATATCAATGGACCGAAGTTCAATAATTTCGCTATTTAAATTGGCGAGTGCAATTTTCAAATCCTGACCGCTTAAATCGACCCCGATGATATACCCGTAATTATAGTTAAACTGGACCAGGATTGGTCTACGACCACCAATGGAATCCCCCTCGCCGATCTCCTGCAGAATTTTTTTCTTCAATAAATAGTTAATATTCTTCGAAATACTAGGTGCGCTTAATTTAAGCATTTTAGCCAATTCTGCTCTTGAGGTAGCGCCTTTTTTTACCAGAGTATCAATAATCAACTTCTGATTATTCTCTTTAATAGTGCCTTGATTACCGGCGATTCTTTCCAAACAGCTCACATCCATCCCGCCTACGGCATGCCATTTACTTAATTAACTAAACTAAGTAAGTGTTCAACGCAATTTTCTTCATTCCTTCTTTTTTTCAGCAAATTATTCCAGAAGTAAATCATCACAACCCAAGCACGCAACTTATATCTATTTTAAGCCTATTGGGTCCGTGTTTTCAATTGATCCGCCATCCCGACCAAAAAATCCCGATTGCGAGTATCCGGGAAGCTGTCCAAAATCTGTTTTGCTCTTTCAATATACGAAAGGGCAATTTCGAATGAAGTCTGGATGAGTCCGGTTTCCGCTAAAATTTTGTCGATCTGTCGCAGTTCTTCAGCAGAAAATTGGCGATGAATGATTAACTCCTTAAACCAAGCGCCAAACTGTGGATGTTCTATAAGCAACAATGCCGGTAAAGTTAGATTCCCTTGGGTTAAATCCTCATGTTTCGGTTTCCCCATCACCGTGGAATCACCGGAAAAATCCAGAATATCGTCGACGATTTGAAAGGCAAAACCTAAATTCAAGCCGTAAGCGCCAATCTGCTCAATTTGGGGTTCGGTGGCACCGGCCACGATGGCCCCGCATTTACAGGCGCATTGCAATAAGACCGCTGTTTTTTTGGCAATCCGCCGATAATAGTCATCCAGGTTTTGTTGAAGATTAAAGCGAGCCTCGGCTTGAATAATCTCTCCATGACACATCTCCTGAATAGCTTGAACCGTCAAATTCAGATTCCGCACTAAATGATTTTCAGCCAAGACGCTAAAGGCCTTAGCAAACAAATAATCCCCGCCGAGGACCGCCGCTTGATTTCCCCAGAGCTTATTGACGGAGGGACGATTCCGCCTTAAATTGGATTCATCAATGACGTCATCATGAACTAAGGACGCCATGTGAACTAATTCCACCGCGATTGCAGCTTGTATGAGTCTAGGTTTGGCCTGTTCGGAAAAGATCATTCCGCTGTACAGCGCAAGCAGCGGTCTGATTCGCTTACCACCAGCATGCAACAAATGATTACACATTTCGGCAATGATACCTTGACTATCGTTTAATGTTCTGGCTAATTCCTGATTGATCATTGAAATATCCGATAATTGGTCTATCGGTAATAATCCATTTTTTTCTTCGGGAACNNCCCCGCCGAGGACCGCCGCTTGATTCCCCCAGAGCTTGTTGACGGAGGGCCGATTCCGTCTTAAATTAGATTCATCAATGACGTCATCATGAACCAAGGATGCCATATGTACTAATTCCACCGCGATTGCAGCCTGTATGAGGCTAGGTTTAGCCTGCTCGGAAAAGATCATCCCACTGTACAGCGCAAGCAGCGGTCTGATTCGCTTACCACC
>DNPP01000428.1:0-6950 GCA_003501365.1 Bacillota bacterium | reverse complement strand
ATAATCCATTTTTTTCTTCGGGAACAATGACTTTGAGCACTTAAATACAACCTCCATCTCGGATAGCGGCAAACTTTGATTTCGTTTTTAATCTTTCCAATAGCGGTTTAGTTTATCAATGATTGAACGAAATAAATACTGTCAACACCAAAAGCAGCATTCCTTGATAAACTCCAGGTTATTATAACATAAATGCCCAGTTCCACCAATTTTTAATTACAAAATCCGCTTTCTAAAAATTAATACTTACATGTAAATTTTTCCATGTAACACATACTTTACAAATTTCCAATGATTTTTTTGTTAAGTTTGCTCAAATGCTTTGCATAACTGGAATTGATGTTATATAATTGAAACATTAAAATACTTTGGAGGTGTTTTTTCTTGAAAAAATATGTATGGTTGACAGTTGTTTTAGCGGTTGTCCTAATCGCGAGTATGGGTCTGGCCGCTAAACCGGTTTTGCGTGTTGGCACCGATGCTACTTACGCTCCGTTCGAAACCATTGATAAAGATGGTAATTATGTCGGTTATGACATGGACTTCATTCGTTTAGTCGCCGCTCAAGCCGGCATGGAACTCAAATTGATGAATATCGGTTGGGACGGTATTATCCCCGGGTTAATGAACGGCAATTATGATTGCTTAATCTCCGCCATGACGATTACTGCAGAGCGGAAAAAACAGATTGCCTTTTCAACCCCGTATTTCTCAATCAAGCAAGCGATTGTTGTAAAAGCTGATAATACCACTACTAAAACTCCGGATGATCTCATCGGCAAGACCGTTACCGTCCAAAATGGAACGACCGGCGATTTATTCGCCAGCAAAATCAAGGATGTTAAGATGAAACGGTTTGATACCAACCCGCAGGCTATTCAAGAATTGTTGAACAATAATGCAGATGCCGCCGTAATGGACGACTTAGTCGCTTTTGACGCTGCTAAAAATAATAAAGGTATCAAAGTAGTTGAGATTGAAAAGATTGATAAAGAAGATTACGGTATTGGCATTCGTAAAGACAACGAGAAATTGGTTGCCAAAATCGATAAGGCCATCGCTGCTCTTAAAAAGAACGGAAAATTAGATGCTTTGATCGCGAAATACAAAGCAGCCCGATAGTTCTAAAAATCCAAGTATGGCCAAAGAGATTTGCTCTTTTGGCCATACTTGTTTTATTGAGTATTTATTTTGTAATAAAGGGATGTCAGTCGTGAAAAAAAGATATATATTAGCTATTATTTTGACAATCGCCTTGGTGTTAGGGTGCCTGCAACTGGCATGGGCGACGCCCGAGAAGCAGGATGCTTTTCTGAAGATAACTTCCGATCCGGTAGACGCTCAAGTCTATTTAGATGGAAAATTAATTCATAAATATACTCCTTGCACAATTCGCGGTTTAACGCCTGGTGCTCATCATATCGAAATCCGTAAATCGAAATATCGAACTGAGAAAAGAAATGTCACCCTTGCCTCCGGTGAGAACGTTCTGGATTTTTCCCTGGCGGAGAACTCATTGTTCTATATGTGGTTGTGCCTCCCCAGTTTACTGCTTGGCGCTTTAATGACCCTGTTCCTAACGGTGGTTGCTGAGTTTAGCGGGATCGTAATCGGAACCTTGACCGGAGTGGCTAGAGTAATTAATAATAAGGCATCCAACGTCATTGCCGGAATATACGTTGACTTTATCAGAGGTACGCCTTTATTGGTACAGATATTCATGATCCATTTCGGCACTCCACCCATATTGGGCGCAATTTTTAATAATGGACAACCCATTCCCATCAATCCCTTCGTATCGGCTTTGGTGGCATTAAGTATCAACAGCGGCGCCTATGTGGCGGAAATAGTCCGCGCCGGCATTCAATCCATTGATAAAGGCCAAATGGAAGCCGCCCGTTCCCTGGGCATGACCTATCGTCAGGCGATGAGCCACATCGTTTTACCGCAAGCCATTAAACGGGTCATTCCGCCGCTGGGAAATGAATTTATTGCGATGTTAAAAGATTCGTCCTTGGTCTCCGTTATCGGTATGGAAGAATTGGTCCGAAAAGCTCAGGTTATTGTAACCCGTTCTTACCGGCCGACTGAAACTTGGCTGGAAGTCGGATTAATCTTTTTGTTGATGACCATTCCATTTACACGCGTCGTTGCCCGATTGGAGAGGAGGTTGAAGATTAATGATTAAAGTTGTCGACTTGCATAAACGCTTCCGCCATCTTCATGTGCTAAAGGGAATAACCAACCAAATCAAGCAAGGCGAAGTAGTCTGCGTAATCGGACCGAGTGGCTCCGGCAAAAGTACCTTTTTGCGTTGCCTAAATCTCTTGGAGAAGCCTAGTAGCGGCCATATCTATATTGAAGGGGTTGACGTTTCCGATCATGCACTGATCGATGTCAATGAAGTCCGGGCCGAAGTCGGGATGGTATTTCAACGGTTTAATCTTTTCCCTCACAAAACTGCTTTAGAGAATATTACGATTGCCCCATCAAAGGTTCGAGGTCTCAGTCAAACAGAGGCTGAAGATCGGGCTTATGAATTATTGGATCGAGTCGGGCTGCGGCATAAAGCCGATGTTTATCCTGATCATCTGTCGGGCGGTCAGCAACAGCGTATTGCAATTGCAAGAGCTCTGGCCATGAGGCCGAAAGTGCTCCTGTTTGACGAACCGACTTCCGCACTGGATCCGGAGATGATTCAGGAAGTGCTGGATGTTATGAAGACCTTAGCTCATGAAGGAATGACCATGGTGGTCGTGACCCACGAAATGGGGTTTGCCAGAGAGGTGGCCCACCGGGTATTGTTTATGGACGAGGGTGAAATCCTGGAAGAAGGTACTCCGACTGAAGTATTTAACAGTCCTAAGAATGATCGTACCAAACAGTTTTTGAGTAAAATCCTTTAAATTATATACGACTCATCTTGGAGTGGGTTTTATAGAACCGGATTAACCGATGGCTTGCTTAAAAGTCTAGGGTTGATACGGTTTTTTAGATGTCAATGAACCACGAAGCACACAAAGGGACACTAAAAAATGCCGATTCCGGGACGAGAATAACATTATCTTATTTTCGGGTATTTGGTAAGCCGTTTCCAATGGTGTATTAGTGAGTGGCTTCCGAATTAGAGGGGGGTTGAATCCTATCTTTCCATAACCCGTATATTCCATAGCCCATAATCAAACCGCTGATAATCAGCAATATGAAGCGATATTTATCGGTCGGCACAACATTGACCCGGCTCATCATGATACTAAGGCTGTTAAATGATATATGCATCAGGATCGGTCCCCACAGGGATTTAACCCAGATGTATACCAAGGCGGCAAGTATCCCTAAAACCATCCCATAAATGCTTTGCAATGCGTTCATATGATAGAGGCCAAAGACCAGTCCCTGAAAAATTATGGCCAGCGGTAAAGAAATAATCTTCCGTAACTCGTTAAATACAATTCCCCGAAACAAAATTTCTTCAAAGCTAGGGGCCATCATCCCCACTATCAATAAAGCAAACCAAAAATTGCCGCCGAGTAAGCGACTTACAATCTGGTGATGGTCGGGGAATAGCCGGTTCAATAAGGTTATTTGAGCAAAAACCGTGAAAAAACAATTATAGGCCAATCCCAACAGTAGTACTTTGATAATGGCTTGAAATTGTAATTTTGAAAAATCACAGGAAGCCCACAAATTCTGCTGTCTTGCCTTGAACAACCGTTTATAAATGAACAATGAAAGTAGAATACTCCCAAGCAACACCAAACTAACTTGCTGATCCAATAAGATTTTCAAACTGGAATGGTTTGCGGGCCCGCCATAAATGGCATCAATAAAACCAACCAGCCAAGTTATTGAAACTTGGCCGGCAAAATAGACACTAATATAGAGCAGTAACTCGCCCCCGATTTTAAAAGTTTCCGCTAAAATTACAGTCTTTCCTCCAGCTTCGCCTTTTCCGCCTCATAGCCGGGTTTCCCTAGTAAGGCAAACATATTCTTCTTATATGCTTCCACACCGGGCTGGTTAAAGGGATTAACCCCGTTTAAGTAGCCGCTGATGCCACAAGCCTTTTCAAAGAAGTATACCATTTTGCCGAAACAATAAGGGCTTATTTCGGGAATATCCACTACTAAGTTGGGGACACCCCCGTCATTGTGAGCCAGCAAAGTACCTTGACAGGCTTTTTGGTTGACATATTCCATAGTTTTTCCACTTAAGAAATTTAAACCGTCAATATTTGCCGGGTCATTGGGAATCTTCAGCGATTGGCGGGGCTTCTCTACCCACAGAACCGTTTCAAAGAGATCTCTGCGGCCATCTTGGACAAATTGACCCATCGAATGAAGATCGGTAGAAAAATCGCAAGCAGCCGGGAAAATGCCCTTTTGGTCTTTACCCTCGCTCTCGCCGTATAACTGTTTCCACCATTCGGCAAAATAGTGCAGACCCGGCTCATAATTGACCATAATCTCAATCGTTTTGCCTTTCCGATATAACACCGTTCTAGCTGCCGCATAACGATAGGCCGGATTGTTTGCCAAATCCCTCTCCTGATATTCACGATATCCATCCGCGGCTCCTTCCATTATTGCTTGGATATCGACTCCGCTTACCGCAATCGGTAATAAACCGACCGGGGTCAATACGGAGTATCTGCCGCCCACATCATCGGGGATTACAAACTGTGGATATCCTTCGGAAATGGCGGTCTTCTTTAGTGCCCCTTTGGCTTTATCGGTAGTGGCATAAATTCTGCTCTTCGCACCGGCCTCTCCATATTTCTTGACCAACAATTCTTTGATCAGTCGAAAAGCAATGGCCGGTTCAGTCGTAGTTCCCGATTTGGAAATCACATTGACGGAGAAATCCTTATCTGCCAGGAACTCTAAAAGTTCAGCCGTATAAGTCGGGCTGATGGTCTGGCCCATATAGACAATTTGTGGAGTCTTTCGCTTGGTCTCGCTCAGTTGATTATAAAACGAATGCCTCAATAGATCAATCGCAGCCCGTGCCCCCAAATAAGAACCGCCGATACCGATCACCACCAATACCTGGGAATTGGTTTTGATCTGTTCTGCTGCTTTGATTACAGCCTGGAATTCCTGTTTGTCATATTTTACCGGCAGGTCCACCCAACCTACAAAATCATTGCCCGGCCCGGTTTTATTATGTAACATCTCATGGGCCAATTGGACCTGTCCGGAGAGCATATCGACTTCCTGATCCCCAATGAAGGGTTTCGTCTTTGATAAATCCAGCTTTATTTGAGTTTCCATAGATCACGCCTCCAAAACATTATGTTAATCTTAGTCTGTTCTATTCGCTAGAAATATACTTGTTCCTGCAAGATTCTGTCTACACTAAAACTTATAAGTGAGTTCAAAATCAGTCCGAAAATCGTGGTTCCAATCGCTGAAACAATGATACTCATAACCCCAAAAGCCATTACCGCCGCGGATGAAAAAATCAAAATCATCCATATTGCGGTGTTGCTGATAGTAAGTAGCCCCTAGTTCCACTCCCAAACGTTCAATTTTTCCAATTAGGCTATAGCCGTTCATATTATCAAGGTCGCTGATGGTAAGATAATCGAAATTAAGCCAGGGAATGATCGCTATCGATAAACGGCCCAGCCAACCGTCCCGTTCACTATTGTCATCGCCCGTTGAGTTTACTGACGGCAATCCTTTCTCATTATTGCCCGCCCAAGAATTCAATTTTAGAGCCTCATAATTACCACCAAAAAAGTTAGCCCTAAATTTACCATGGGTTCGAAATGCACCGGCCTGATAGCCGACCATTCCCAGCCGGCCTTTGAATCCCAGCATATCGGCGCCGCCAAAATCTTCAAGAGCGGCAGTTTCCCAAAACGGCGAAGCCCAGATCACATTGGTCAATGTTAGGTCATAACTGCTACCTCCGGCCGGATATAATGCGCGATCCAGTCTTGAGTAACTGTCATGAACCCCGGTGAAGCCCAATTGCCAATGCAGACTTCCGGTATCCACAGCTTGATCCGCTCGTAAAGCATGTAACGATGCATATTCGTTATGAGTAAAAGGGGCCAGGTAAAAAAGCTCCTGAGATGCCACATACGTCAAACTGGTGTTATCAAACGGTGATAGTTTAACGGTCCAACCCTGATAAGGGTTATTGGAGTGATAATCATTAATCAACAAACCATATCCGAAGTTTAAATCCGCGATTTTTTGGTAGTTTAATTCCATCCAATCGCCATGATAGGTCAATTTATCAATAAAATTGGGGAGAACCGGTTTTTTATCCGGTTGCGGGACTCCCCATTGCCAACGATTCTGATCCCACGGGTTTTGATAAAAAGCAAAATCGAACCGACCTTCAAATCGCCCCCGCTGCCAACCCGGTCGCAAGTGAAATCCATTAGCCACTTTGTCTTCGATACCGTTCTTGGATTCTCCATAAAAGCAAGAATAATCCAGGCTGAAAGTCTGACTTATTTCAGCCCACCAGTCAGGTTCCACGGCAGTCGCAGTTCCTTGTTGTCCAACCGAAGATGTTTGGGACTGCCGGGTTTCAGAAGTTTGTCCGTAGGAAGAGGAAGGATGATATATCGTTAAAATCATCATAAACAATAAATACAGGGTGAACGTTCGCTTCATTAGTAAGCCCACTTTTCCCGAGATACCCATTAAGAAATTTGTATTTCGGTTATTTCGGGGGTACTTGCGAGAATTCCTTTAAAAAAGGGGTGATAATTTTTGGCTACCTATGAAATTAAACCGCTTTTAGCATATTGTAATCCTTCAGGTATCCAGGGCGTTTGTAATCGCCTGACGCCTGCCCAAAGTCCCAAGCCAAGCCAAAAGGCCGATGCAAAGTATTAAGATACCTATGGA
This sequence comes from Bacillota bacterium, assembly GCA_003501365.1. Taxonomy (GTDB): domain Bacteria; phylum Bacillota; class UBA4882; order UBA8346; family UBA8346; genus UBA8346. The sequence goes on along the minus strand of DNPP01000428.1, from coordinate 78 downwards.
TACTACATAAATCAGTGCCGGATTTCGATCATACAGAAACCCGGATATGAAGCCCATGCCGGCGCTGCCCATTGAAAC
>DNPP01000430.1 GCA_003501365.1 Bacillota bacterium | reverse complement strand
ATACTTTCCTCCCTATATTGCATGGGCGTGATACCGACTATTTTCTTAAATACCAAATGAAAATGTTTAGAGTTTGGGTAGCCTACCTTCAGAGCGACATCGTTAACCTTCAAACTACTCTTTGAAAGCAATTCTTTTGCTTTTTCAATCCTGATCTGAGTCAAAAAATCAATAAAATTCTGACCGGTTTCCTTTTTAAATAAAACACTAAGATAACTATTATTCTTGCCAAAATGGTTGGCGACAATATTTAAGTTGATATCTGCCGCATAATTTTCGCGCATATAGCGAATGACCTGTTCTATTATTTTCCGATCCGGGCTTGCACTCTTATAGGCCGCAATGATATCGCAAATCTTACTCAAATACCCTTTGATATAGACCTTTACATCATCAATACCCCAAAAGGAATCAAATTCTTTAAAATAGGCTTCACCGGATTCAAAGACCATTGCAAAGTCAACCCCCTTATCACAAAAAAAATCATAAACATATTTATTAAAATCATTATAAAACAACATTAATCCTGCGACGGAGGTCTTACGGGCTTCTAATTGCTGAAAATATCCTTCAACCAGATAACTAATATTCGTTTTCATACACAATTCTATTTCACCGGTAATTTTATAATAATCCCCCTGAAAAGGTGTAGCATTTTGACATTCATCGCCGATATCCTTATAAAAAATAATTTCACCCGGTGCTTGAATAATTTTATGCATTACCGCAGTTAATGCTTGTTGATAAGACTTCCAGGTATTGGAGATACCGCTTACGCCTCCGCCGACCCCGAAAAAAGTACCCACTTTCAACTGATTACCCAAACAGCGGTTAATTTGTTCGCAAATCTTTTTTACCGGAGCTTCCAATAAAAAACTATCCCTATTGCTTAATAAAACAATGATTCGCATCGCCGGATCATAGAAACTCCAAAACTCCTTGGTAATATCGGAAATTGCAACATCCATAATCTCTTTTATTGCAAAACGATCCAACTCGTTAAAAACTGTTTGGTACTCAACCACGATAATTTTGAATAATTCAAAATTAAATTGAATACCTACGGTTAACAATTGTTTTAGTACCGTATTTTCATCAAAATAGGCCGACTTAATCAATAAATTGAGATACCGTTCCCGTAATACCTCCATCCCTACTTTACCCTGAACTGTCTTGATCAGTTCAGCCTCATATCTTTGGATATTGTCGTCCAACTCCTGAGTAATGCTGATTAGCAACTGGATTAAATCCTCTTTGACAACCGGCTTTAGCAGATAGTCTTTTACACCATACTGGATTGCTTTTTTAGCATAGTTGAAATCATCGAAACCGCTGATAATAATAAAGACCGGCCTTTTCGGTTTATTCTGAGTCACCCATTCGATGAGTTCCAGTCCGTCAATATGCGGCATTCTGATATCGGTAATAACAATATCCGGTTCATGCTCTTGGATCTTTTCCATTCCTTCCCTGCCGTTGGATGCTTCGATAATTTGTAAATTTTGCACTCCCCCTCTTTCAATAATCGTCCTTAACCCGTTCCGAATAACATCTTCATCGTCGATCAACAGAAGTTTATACAATTTAATCCTCCTTATCCGATAAAACCCTTTTATGGTTGACCGGTAAAGTAATAAGTACCGTTGTCCCGATATCCTTTTCGCTCTTTAATTTGATTCCGTACTCTTCGCCGAACTGCATCTTAATTCGGGTATCCACATTCCATAAACCGATGAACCCCTCCGTCTTCTTATCAATCTCACTGCTATTCCCAATGGATAAACCGCGATTTATCTTATCCAGCCTTTCATTATCGATTCCAAGACCGTTGTCTTTGATTTCGATGACCAAATCATCGCCTTGAATTGAACCTTTAATCTTAATTTCCCAAGTCCCCTCCTTGTTCTTAAAAGCATGATAAAAGCTATTTTCAACCAAAGGTTGCATCATCATTTTAATGACTAGACAATCGAGTAATTCCTCGGGTATATCGATACGTAAATTAAATTTATCTCTGAATCTTACTCTCATGATTGTAATGTAGTTGTTAATATGGTCAATTTCCTGCCGGAACGGTACCAGTCCGTTAATCCATTTGATATTATACCGGAATAGCCTTCCCAGTGAAGTGAGCACATTCGCCAAATCGTATTCTTCTCTTATTTCGCATTCCATCCGAAGCCCTTCAAGGGTATTAAATAGAAAATGGGGGTTTATCTGCGACTGAAGCGCCCTGATCTCGGCATCACGATGTGCGGTTTCTTGGCCAATCAAATTCAGCAGTGTTTCTTCCAACTTTTCGGCCATCTGGTTAAAACTAAATGCAAGTTCGCCAACCTCATCTTTTTTACTGTCGTCCATCCTTACGTCAAACTCTCCGCTCTGAACTCTCTTCATCATTTTTATTAGCACTTTCAAACGGGCAAAGAGAAAACTGGTTGTCAAATAGGTAATCAGGAATATGGCAGTTATCCCGATAATAATTGTATAAATAAGATTATTTCTATAGGTTATAAGCTGGCTTAACAGCTCTTTTTCAGGTATCATGGAAATAATCTTGAAACCAACCTCATTGACTGTATCATATTCAATTCGGTATCTTTCCTTATTGATAGTAATCTCCTTAACCCCATTTTCGCCCGGAAACATATCAATATTAATATGCCTGTTTGTAATATTATCGTCTATCGGACTTATAACCTCGCCATAGCGATCGATCACTAAAACACAACCCTTTTTACCCACTCGCAAATCGGATAATTCGCCAAACA
>DNPP01000156.1:4940-10837 GCA_003501365.1 Bacillota bacterium | reverse complement strand
CCATCTTTGTTCTGTCCTGCTGATGGCCATGTCCATTGCTTTCCTTATTAAAAGCATTCGCATAAGGATCCAGCAAAATATACTTGACCTGTCGCATTATCAAACCACGGACCATTACCGCCAAGTCTGCATCCCTTGTAGCCAGGTTAATATAAGGCCTAACTTGTGCTGAAGAATCCCTGAGCCACATTGCCGGAATATCTCCGGTGATAACGAAGGTCGTATGGTCTTCAAGTTGTTCAACCGTCGTATCCAGCGTGTTGGAATAGCATTGCTGAAATAAAGGAATCAGCTCCGGCTTGATCTTCCGTAATTTTGATACCGTGTCTTCAACTTGCCGTGAAATCGAAGTATACATTTTTTTCTCTCTCCAATGAATAAATTAAAATTCCAAATTACCGGATTAACCTTTTACTGCACCCGCTGCAATCCCTTTTACGATATGTTTTTGCATCACAATATAAAATATGACGATTGGAATGGTCGAAACCACAAAACCGGTCATAATTAAATTCCATTGTTGATTGTAACTTCCGTAAAAATACTGCTGGGACAAAGGAATTGTCATCGGTCTGGAATTTCCATATACGAGAAAGGCCACCAGAAACTCTCCCCATGCCCATAAGGCATTTAAAACAGCGATTGTTGCGGTGATTGGTTTCATTAATGGAAATACGGCCCAGATAAATATCTGCATTTTGTTACATCCATCAATCTCCGCCGCCTCTTCTATTTCAGGCGACATGGATTTGATGTAATTTCTATACAAAAAAATCGGGACGGGCATTCCCAGGGCCACATAAATAAGAATAAGGCCAAGAGGGTTTCCTGTAAAGTGCAATTGTTTGGCGATTACAATTAAGGCCACCATGTAAACCTGAAACGGCACGAACAGGGTTGTCAAAAAAACGAGCATCACTCCATTGGCAAATTTGCTGTTCCAACGGGCCAGTGAATATCCGGCCAAAGATGAGATAACAATCGTGAGGAGCGTTGTTGCTGTGACAACCGCTACGCTAAATAAAAGCGACGACAGAAAATCATTGTTTGTAAAGATCGTCAGATAGTTTTCGAAATTTAGTTTTTCAGGAAATCCAATGGTTGAAATCATGATTTCTGGTTTTGTTTTAAAGGAATTTAAAATAACGATATAAATCGGCGAAAAAAACAGCAGCGCAAAAAACCATGTCACCAAATTCATCCAGATTTTATGGGCAGACTTCTTATTCTGATTATTAGGCATTTCCACTTATATCCTCGCCTCTCTCGACTTCATAATTCGGGTAAGAACAAGGGTTATCGATGCAATTAAAACAAAGAAAATCGTTGACTCGGCAGTTGCCAGTCCTGTCTGACCACTGCCAAAAGCCGTATTGTATATCTTCAAAACCATCGTCATTGAGGAACCGGCAGGACCACCGGAGGTCATTGTAAATGGTAATTCAAACACTTTAAGATGGGAAGAAATCGACAGAATCAGGCACATTACAATAGTCGGGGATATAAGCGGCAATTTGATTCGGAACAAAATATCTTTTGCGCCGGCACCCTCAATCTGGGCAGCCTCGATCAGATCATCCGAAATACCCTGGAGAGCTGCCAAATAAATAATCATGTAATAACCTGCACAATTCCAAATCGCTGCAATTGCCAAAGCCAATATCACTGTTTCGGAATTGCCAAGAATTGAACCCTGTAAAACGCCTCCAAGATTCAGACGGGAAATAACATCCGGTATGGCATCACTATAGACAAAAGACCATACATAACCGACTATCAGCAGACTCATAATATTCGGAATAAAAAACACTGAACGCAAAAAATTCCTTCCAGCCAGTTTCGTATCTAGCAAGAATGCCAATATCAACGAAAAGATGTTTCCAAAAATCACTGCAATTGCCGAAAATATAAGTGTTGTACTAATCGTTTGAAGGAAACTGCTATCCTGCAATGCTTCGATATAATTCTGCAATCCGATAAAACGATAGGCAGTTCCCATACCGTAAGCATCTGTAAGTGACAACAACAGACTCTGCCCAACGGGTACGATAAAAAACACTGTAAAAAGCACCATTGCCGGTAACAAGAGTAAGAAAAAGAAACAATTTTTACTTATTTTCATGAATTTTTATCCCTTTATAAAAATTAGGCAACTAATTGAAATCACTCTAATTAGGGAATGTATATTCCATAGCAGTCTAAATTCACTATGGAATATACATGAATAAAGGATTTTCAATCAAGCATCAAATTCAGTTGGGGTTCTCTACTTATTGGTTTTTTCAATTTGTTTGGCTTTATCCCATGCTTTATCAAGTTCTGCTGAAAAATGTTCCCAATCAGTTTTATCCAACATGTATTTGGAGAAATCTTCCCAGAGTTTGTCGGTGAAAACGGGGCGTAGCACTCTATCACCATACGGCGTAAATTTCCCGCTGGAAATATATTGATTAATATCGGCAGAGACCGGATCATAATCAACATTAACACCCTTTACTGTAGAGGATACTTTAACCTCTTTCGACCAAATGGTTCCAGCCTCTTGAGAACTCATGAACTCTAAAAACTTCTTGGCTGCTTTAATATGTTTACTGCTCTTGGAAATGGACAATGCGGTATCCGGAAAAACAAGCAATTTGGAATCATTCGGATTGTCTGAAATTGGAAATGCCATCAATCCTATATCCGCAGTGGGACCAATTTGACGAATAGGCTCCAACGCCCATGAACCGTTTCCATAAAATGCTGCTTTACCTTGCGCCAACATTGCATTGGCTTTATCATAGCTGATATTAAAAGAGTTGGGAACATCACTATAACCATATACGTATTGTTTATGCAGATCAAAGGCCAACTTCCATTTTTTATCCGTGGCAATCTTGACCTTGCCGGCATCTCTTTCCTGAGACCACTTAGGATTTTGCCCGAACACAGTCTCTGAGAATAAGGCAATCAACGGCATGTAGGCAACTGACAAATCTTGCGCTCCGGTGGCAAATGCCGGAATCCCTTTTCGCTTCAAAGTTTCGCAGACTGTTTTTAATTCCGAAAGAGTCTTGGGCACTTGAAGTCCATTATTTGCCAATACGGTTTTATTGTAATAAAACCCGATATACCCATTATCGATCGGTATTGCATATATTTGTTTATTGTAGATGGCATTAGCCGCAGAAATGCTATTGGAATTAAGATTTGATAAAAAGCGTTCACCGGAGAGATTTAATAAAAATTTCGGTTCGATCTCTTTCATCCAGGTAATAATATCCGGCATTTCATTGGATGCTGCTCTTACTCTCAGGGTAGTCTTCAATTGATCGGCATTCATAGACTGTAAATCAATGGTAATATTCTTATTCTCGCTTTGAAACTTCTCAATGATCTTTTTAAAAGCTCCCTGACAAGCTTGCTCTTGCTTTAGCGAAAGAAAATGTAAAGTAATCTTCTTTTCGCTCGCGGCGGATGCTAAAACTCCATCCCCAACCGAGGCTAAAACCAACATCGCAAGCAACAAAAACAAAGTAATTCTCTTTCTCATAAATTCTTCTCCTCCCATTTGTTTTTTTATATGTGATGTTCAAAGACTGCTGGCCATTTCAACCATTGAACCACACACATCACTTAAATCCGTAAAGCGGACCATAATTAGCGCAAGCCCTAAAATCCATTCCAACGGAGCTGTCTTCGATACCAAAAGCTTGCCAGGCGCTTGGACGAAACAATTTTTCCTCCGGTACATTGTGCATCGTTACAGGAATTCTGAGCATGGAGGCAAGGGTAATCAAATCACCCCCGATATGTCCGTAACAAAATGAGCCGTGATTGGCCCCCCAGTTATTCATCACCGAATAAACATCCCTAAAGGCCCCTTTTCCAGTAATATTAGGAACAAACCAAGCTGTCGGCCATGCCGGATCAGTCCTTTCATCCAATACCCGACTCACCTTCTCAGGCAAATCAACCGTATACCCTTCCGCAAGCTGCAATACGGGGCCTAATCCTTTTATCAGATTAATTCTTAAAAGAGTAATCGGCATACCGCCCCGTGACAAAAGCCGGCTTGAGAAACCGCCACCCCGGAAGTAACCCTGATGCGCAGGATGCCACGTGATTGCCTGCAAACAACGCTGCATTTCTTCTTCCGTAATCTCCCAAAACGGTTTAAGCGCCGGTTTATCATCAATTTGCTGTTCTCCACAACTATCGAGTGCAACCGAGCCTGAATTTTTCAAATGAATGACGCCGTTTGCCGCAATGCCTTCTAGCTTTACACCTGTCACACGTTGAACGGCATCCGGGCTCCAATAAGTACGGATATCTGCAAACGACTGAGCGGTATGGGTTAAAAGCTGACCAAAAAGCATCGACACACCGTTCAAACTATCGTTTTCAGTCGCAACGATCATTGCTTTTCGAATTCCATTCCAATCAAATGACGAACAAAGTATCGCTTCCGCGAAGTCACCATTGGGCAAATAATCATTCCAGTGACGTTGACCTTGAAACCCGGATACAATAGCGTGATGGCCTAGCGCTTCTTCCGGATACCCCAAATCAGCTAATTTGGAATTTCCGATCATCAGATCACGGATAATAATAGCCATCTTCACGATAAAACGCCAAACCTCTTCTTTTTTTTCCTGGGAAAATTGCACACCGGGCTCGTTATAATCTTTCCCTTCTTTGCAATTTTTTTGGGTCCAAGCGAAAGCTTTCTCATATTCTTCCCGGTCATAAATTTTTAGTTGGATTCTACGATTGATCTCCGTCATGTCCACATATTCATTATGCATTCCAAGATAAGACTCAAAAAAGTTCTCATTCACACTGGAACCTGCAATTCCCATACTGACCGAACCGATAGAAAGATAAGAATGATCGCGCATTTCGGCAACGGTTAATGCGCATCTTCCAAACTGAAGCAATTTCTGTTGTACATCCTCCGGAATACTCGAATCATCCTTATCCTGAACATCCTTTCCATATATACCGAAAACAGGTATCCCTTTCTGGTTGTATGCAGCAAGCGCTGCTGCCAAATAAACCGCACCCGAACGTTCCGAACCATTAAAACCCCAAATAGCCTTGGGCCAATGCGGCTCCATATCAAGGGTTTCACTTCCATACGCCCAACATGGACTGACTGAAATTGTCGCTCCAACATTGGCAAGCCTGAATTTTTGATCGGTTCGTTTGGCTTCGGAAATGCCGCCGATGCAACCATCCGCTATAATGCATTCAACAGCTGCGCCATCCGAATAATGTAATTTGTCGCGCAAGAAGGCCGATACTGATTGTGCCATCTGCATCGTTTGTTTTTCCAATTCCTCTCTCACACCACCGACCCGTCCATCAACAATCGGGCGAATACCAATACGAATTTTGTTGTTCATCAATGAATATGTCCTTTCTATCTTGAATTGCGAATCTCACTAAATTTGCAATTTTAGTTTTGGTTTATGAAAAATATGGTCAAATACCAAAAAGCATCCACCCAGCGAGTAGTCCTGTTCCGACAATTGGCCCGGCGTGATAACGACTCCGTCAAAATAAAAACGCAAATTGGCAACCGTAGTATTTTCAATCATCTGGATAAAAACCGAATCTTTGATATTGGGACACCCCCCGATAATAATGTTGGGGATTTCAAATATTCTCACCAGATTGGCGATAGCAACTCCGATGTAATAACCTGCCTCTTTCAAAATATCCGTTGCAATCTGATCTCCATTTTTCGATAGTTCAACTAAGTTTTCCAGTTTGATATCCTTTTTTTCTATGGAAGATTTATTATCCCAGGCCTGTTTCTCTTCAACGTATTTCTTGATTAGCGATAGTTCGCCTGCATATACGTTGAGACATCCCTTAGGTCCGCCAAATCCTTCTGAACCGTGAGTATC
>DNPP01000156.1:0-4616 GCA_003501365.1 Bacillota bacterium | reverse complement strand
TTAATAAAAACAGCACTGCCCACACCGGAACGAAGTCCGATATAAATAAAATCTCGTTCCATATCGCGCAAATAATAACGCTTCTCCACTAACGCCAATAAATGGACATCATTACGGATATAGACCGGGATATCCACGAGCTTTCTTTCAAGTATATTTTGGATATCAACATCCTTCCACCCGTTGATCCGTTCAATAAACTTGGAACGGCCATTCTTTGTATCAACAATGCCGGGTAGTCCCATTCCCAGTCCTTTAATTTTTTTGATATCGACATTTGCCTTATGAATAAAAGAATCAATGCGCACCGGTAAATCATCAATAATTTCCTCAAAAGGAATATCGAGCCTGTATTTAAACTGCTGAGCCGTTAAAATTACGCCTTTCAAATTGGCAATCGCCAATCTTACTTGCGGAAATTCAAAATCCACACCCACGGCATAGTAAGCATCCGCATTGGTAACAAGTAAGGCCGCTATTCTTCCTCCGGTCGATTCAGCATATCCCTCTTTCATCACCACGTTTTCTTCAGTCAATTCTCGCACCGAATTAATTACGGTCGGTCTGCTTAAGTTGGTTTTTTTTACAATATTTTCAATTGTGATCGGCTCATAAGTTGAAATGCATTGCAATACCAAGTATTTATTTGCCAGCTTCAATATTCTTGTATTATTTTTGATCAAAACCATTTCCTCTTCATCCATATCTGTTTTTGATGGTGCCAGTATACCATGGCAAAAAACTTTTGTAAATGTATTTTATAAAAATATTATTGAAAAGTATTTGCCATATGTTATAATGGATTTACTTATACAATATGATAGGTGGTACATCGAAAGATGAAAACAATAAGTGGTTTTGACTTTTTGGCGCAAAAATCAAACGAATTGATACAAGGATGCATTACAGAGGCTCATGACGGGACTCGCTTATTTACACCGGATGGAATTGCTAGCTACAATGCATTATGGGTAAGGGACTTTGCGTATATGGTGGAATATGGGGGAGATTTTCTCGAAGACCGAAATATTGAGGAAGCCATTGCATTTATCATCAAAGGATGTCGCGCCGACGGTTGGATGCCTGACCGCATTTATGCGGATGGTATGGCGGTATATGCCGCCGGTGAAATAGGAACGCCTGTCGGGCTGGCCAATTTGGACAACACTCCTTTCCTGGTTTTTATTGTCTATTTTTATTTAAATCGAATCCATTCCGCTAAAGCCCGTTCATTATTCCAACACTGGGAGTCCTTTTTAAATAGGGGAATGGATATCATACCGTTAAGTGAATCCGGTTTAGTATACAACAATCCCCAAGCTCCCCACTCCCCTTATGGGTTTACCGATACGATTTGCAAAACGGGGGAACTATTTATGGAATCCTTACTCTATTGGAGAAGTTGCCAATTTTTGAGTAAGTTATATGCCCGTTTTGGCAACATTAAAGCAACGATAAAGTTCAACGTACGATCTAAAAAAATTGAGAAAAATATTTTTAAATTATACAACGCAGAAAAAAAGGCCTTTCTAGCGGCTACCCACGATTGCAATCAAATAGACATTTGGGGTAATGCCTATCTTCTTTACATTGGGTTTCCGGCGAAAAAAGTCTGGTTGGAATTAGTATCTTTTCTGCATGATAATTATGATTGTTATTGCTATAAAGGACAAATCCGTCATTTACTCCAAGGTGAGTATTGGGATAGGTTACTCATCGATGTTCCGCGCGAAGAATACCAAAATGGAGCTTATTGGGCAACAGCGACCGGATGGGTTGTATGGTGTCTTGCTCAGACGGATGGCCGGCTTGCCGCGAAAACGGTCAATGATGTAATCAGCAGCTTTGCTGAGGATGGAATTTATGAATGCCTTAATGTGAATTATGCCAAGTTGGATAGTTTTGTGGTCAGCGCCGTCAACGTTTATGGTGCCATCAATCGGCTGCTCAATCATGAGGCCAATCGCTCATTGATTCAAGCGATCAAGGAAATTTAATAGAGTGTTTACCGGGATTAACTGGAGAATAGTTTTAATTTGGGCTCCGAAAAGAACCGGTCGATGACGACAAAACATCCTCCCAGGGGATATAGTTCCCTGCTTAATTGGGAGCCGACAATCTTAATGTCCTTTAAAAGATATTCATAAATATCTTCGGATATCGCTTTCACAATACTGTTCATCAATGATGAATTCTCAATATCCGAACAACCACCGATTATCACCACTGGAATTTCATAAAGCTTGATCATATTGGCAATGCCGATACCTAAAGAACGGCCTGCTTTTTTCAAAACATTATCGGCTATATCATCACCCTCGCGGGCTTTTCTGATAATATCTTGTAAGGTAAACTCTCGATCAAACTCACCAGTCCGAGCTTCATAATAACTTTTAGTAATAGCTGTTTCACTGGAAAACATCTCTAAACAACCTTTGCTGCCGCAACAACATAATGGACCGTTAACTTCAATCGTCATATGCCCCAAGAAACCCGCATTTCCACATATTCCGGGATAAAGTTCCCCCTTCATAAATACGGCTGCGCCAATACCAGAACGAATACCGATATATATAAAAGTATCCGTTTTATTAAGAAACAATTGCTTTTCCGCAATACCCATTAAATGGACATCATTATGGATGTATACCGGAAGCTTAAAATTTTCTTCAATAATCTTGCGAATATTGACGTTCTTCCAATCCTTAATTCTTTCAATAATTATCGAAAAACCGCTATTGACATTCACGATTCCGGATATACCCAACCCGATTCCCATTATTTTTTCTCTTGGGATAGCAGATTTTTCGATTAATTTGGAAATCCCGGAAATAAGGGCATCTATAATGGTTTCTTTGGTAGAGTCATAAGGTAAAACAGATTGAAGAGTATCAACAATATCTCCATTCAAGTCGGATAATACAAACCGAAGCGGCGGAAACTCAAAATCAACACCTATGGCATAATATGAGTTTGCACTCAAAACAAACAAAGAAGGAATTCGCCCGCCGGTATATCCGGCAAATCCCGATTTCTCAACGATATTTTCCTCCTGTAATTCTTTTAAAATGTTTAAAACCGTCGGCCTACTTAAACTGGTTTTGGATACTATTTCTTCTACAGTTATCGGGCCGGAAAATCTGATTGTATTTAGGAGTAAAAACTTATTGGCTTGTTTAATTAATTGGGTGTTGTTTCCCTTCATTGGCAAAAATCTCCTTTACTGCAGTAATTATAATTTAAAAGAGCAAACAAGTCCATAATATATCGATAACTGCTGGTATTTTTATTTAGATGATGTACTAATACGAAAGCAACTACTATTTTTTTCCTCATGATAAAAATTTTATTGACAAATTTAATTAACTATACTATTATTTAATTAAGTTAAATAAATACTATATTAAAGGAGCGCTATTTCATGAAAAAATATGTCTGTGCAGTTTGCGGTTATGTCCATTATGGGAACGAAGCACCCGATAAGTGTCCCCAATGCGGAGCCCCCAAAGCAAAGTTCACTGAAAAAGCCGACACTGGGATGCAATGGGCCGACGAACATAAGATCGGTGTAGGACAAGGTGTTGATCCGGAGATCCACGAAGGTTTAAAAGCTAATTTTATGGGTGAGTGTACCGAGGTTGGAATGTACCTTGCCATGAGCCGGCAGGCCGATCGCGAAGGTTACCCGGAAGTTGCGGAAGCTTATAAAAGGATCGCTTTTGAAGAGGCCGAACATGCCGCCAAATTTGCCGAACTACTCGGTGAAGTGGTGTTCCCCGATACCAAAAAGAACTTACAACTACGGGTCGAAGCCGAATTCGGCGCCTGCCAGGGTAAAAAAGACATTGCCACCAAAGCCAAACAATTGAATTATGACGCCATCCATGATACCGTACATGAGATGTGCAAGGATGAAGCCAGACATGGCGCTGCCTTTAAAGGACTGCTGGAAAGATATTTTAAATAAATTTTAGCTATATATATAAGTTGAATTAAATAATTTGAAAAAATCACGACTTTGTATAGGCCAACTGTTGGTTTAGACTCTCTCTTGCTCTCCCCCTAAAGTGGGAGAGTAACCGATGCCTTTGGGGCCTAAATGCTTTTAAACGACAGCGGTTAAGGTTACCCTTCCACTTGAATCAGATGCTTATGGCTTCTAAGGGGAAGGGCAAGGGTTAGGTCAAATAAGGGCTCAATTTTCAGCAATGATCCTTGAATTTTAATTCAACATATATAGATTGAAAAAAGTATTGTAAATTATCAACCACGAAAATCACGAAATACACGAAGGAAAACTCGAACATGAATTATTTTTTCGTGCCTTTTCGTGTGTTTCGTGGTTACCATATTTATTTCAACTTATATAATAAGTTTCTTACTCTCCTGAGAGGCCCGGAGGAGCAGAGAAAAAATATAATTTTAAACTCTGCGCGAGATATCTTTTTAGTTTTAAAACCTAATCCAGTATTTTGGCTCCTGGCTCCTATCTCCTAAGCATTCTTTAGCATTCCATTAAAACAAGCGCATCCGCAAATAATTTTCCTGTACGAAATCAAACTTTCCGATCCGCTGCAACGCTTTGTCCATATCATACTCGGAAGCCTCATGGGTCA
>DNPP01000216.1:2781-3747 GCA_003501365.1 Bacillota bacterium | reverse complement strand
GTATCGAAATTTCCAATATCACAAAACGTAACACCCAATAAATTATTTATCAGCCGGTCTCCGACATCCCTTATATCGGCGGCGCGTTCCTTCAAATATTCATCCTCAATATTCGAAAACATACCCATAAAATTTTCGATTACCTTCGCAGCCGCATTTGAAGAATGGAGCTTTTCATTGATTATCAATTCTTTTATTCCATTGATAAGCTCCGGGTCCTCTAAAATCATCAAATGAGCCTCAAATATGGCAACCTCCTCCGCGCTAAAATCCTCGGAAGCCCGCTCCTTGATCCTGGCAATTTGAGCTTTAGTTAGTTCCACGGCTTCATCCACTTGATTAAGCTCTTCATTCAAGCGATTATCATCGATAAAATCTTTGTTTATCGTAACGGTTTCTTTTTTTAAAATATAGGCCCTGCCAATTGCAATTCCGCCCGAGCCGATAATCCCATTGTAAATCAAGTAATCACCCTATTTATAATTTAATATGGACATGTCCTTAAGCGCCGACTCCACAATATCCGCCCAGGCTGTATTCGCTAGCAGCTCTTTTGCACGGTTCAAATAAGTACGAGCCTTTTGGGCGTTATTATTAAAGAAATTCAGCTTTGCCAGCCGGTACAGGGTCAATCCTCGGGTTGTACCCTGTTCATTCATTTGCGCCCGTTCCAACTCTTCGATGAGATTCGTATCGCGTCTAATGTAAATATCGAAAATCATTTTGCTTTCTTTGCGGATAAATTCGGCCTTATCCCCTTTGACTTTGGAAAGGATACTTTTGATTCTCTGCAATACAGACTCTGCTTCAGGCCTTTTGCCCACTGTGCAAAAATAAGATAATTTTTTCTGACAAAATTCCAAGCTCTCACCCTTTGTCATCGGCGTGCCGTCCAATAAACCTATTGTATCCTCAACCCTGGAATCATCCCCCAACAGTAAATAGGCATCCAGCTCAAATTGAAGC
>DNPP01000216.1:0-2509 GCA_003501365.1 Bacillota bacterium | reverse complement strand
AGCAGGATACTCTTTCTATACAATACTTTCAGCATGGGATTCTTAAGCAGCTGCAAATATAGCTTGGGATTATTCTGAAAGTATAATATTTTTTCTAATTCCTGGGTGCTTTTCCGCCTCAATTTACTCAGTAAGAAGAGTATAATAAATACTACGATAAGGAAAATTGCGTAATATAAAAATTTACCCATTTTTATCACCTATCTAGAAAATACTTTTAACCCAGATTCAAGATAAAACAGTCACCCCAGAAAAGCTGGGGTGGATGACTATTCAGGAAACTTTGCCAAAGAACTTTTGGTGGTTTCTATAGCAAGGTCTGCCAGTTTTACGATTGATAAATCATTTTCCCTGTTTAGATTCAGTTCTATATATGCCGCAGTATTAAGCCCCGCAACCGTAATATACTTTCCCGGGTGGTTTACGCAGGCCATAGCAGCTACCCTAAACGGCGATGCGCCCAGTAAATCACACGCAAACAGTACTTCATCATCGCCGAAGGTTTCCAATAATTGATTCACTTTACTTTCCAAAACATTTAAGTCATCTTCCCTGGTCAGATCGACAAAATAGATATACTTCAATTCCCCGATGATCATCTCAAGGTTTTCCCTTATCCCCTCGGCATATCCGCCATGCCCCAGTACAACAATCCTTTTCATTTCAGGTCTCCTTTTTGGTAGAGACCTTAATACATCAAGCATTAAAGTCTCTACGCCAACTATACTTTAATTATTTATTCCCGGGTAATTATTTATAATATCCAGTCAAATACCCAACAGCCGTGAACACGCAAGCAACAACCAGTATCAAGCCCATCAATCTAAGCGGAGACCATTTTTTCTTTGAATATAAATAATAAACGCCCAATGTCAACAGTAAGGGTATCATCTTGGGGAAAATCGTGTTGACCATATTGTTTGCGTCAAAAATAGTTTGACCTGTAAGTGTTTTGCCTTGTGTTGCATCATAAATGTCCTTGACGATCTTAAAAGGTATAACCGCGGTGACGAATGATGCCGTCAATGCACCCACAACGATAAGTCCCAATATCGTCATCGTATCTGTTAGTGTGTCCAGCTTGCCCGTTGACATTAATCCCTGCATGCCTTCAATACCCGACCTGTAACCCAGCTTGAACAGATTCCAGCTTAATATGCAGGTTCCAATAGGATATACGATTAAATAGACTATGGGACCTAACCATGAAACTGCCGGTGATGCCTGTGAAATAGACAGGCAAATAGTCAAAAGGATTGGAATGATTGTCGCTACCCAAAGCGAATCGCCGATAGCGGACGTCGGGCCAATCAGTGCAACCTTCACGCTGCTTATAAGTTCGGGGGTACATTTACCATTCGCATTCGCTTCTTCCAGGCCGCATACGATTCCGTTGCAAATCGATCCCACCTGTTGCTCCGTATTAAAAAGAGTAATATGTCTTTTTAGAGCCGCCGCTTTGTCTGCTTTACTATCGTACAATTCATCAATAACAGGGGACATTGCCTGGGCAAAAGACATTCCCAACATTGTTTCCGCCTGTTGCGAGCATCCGTGCCAGAAGAACCAGTTCCAGAATGATTTTCTTAAAGTCTTTTCACTGATTTTCTTTCCCATAGTTATGCCACTCCTTTCTTAGTTATTGTTGCTGAATTAACAATAACATAGTACAGAATTGCTATGATGACCGCAATAACCGCAGCCGCCATTGTGCTCAGGTTAAAATAGGTAATAAAGATAAATCCTACCAGGAAAATTACAATATGATACTTTTTCTTCAACAAGAACGAGAGAATGATTCCCATACCAAGGGAAGCCATCATACCACCGAATATGCCCAATGCGGTCGTAATCCAAGCAGGGATGATTTTTGCAAAATCACCCTGAGCGGAAGCTGCCGTAATAGAAGTCAAAACGATGATTGCAGGAACGAAGCGGCACACGAATCCTATCAGCTGCCCTAATACCACATTAGGAATAAACATCTTTTTCGTTGCGCCCGCTTCGGCATACCTGCTGGCTACGCGGTTTAACGGTAGGTTTAAAGCATAGGATACATTCCACATGATTTGACCTACCAGACCCCCGATACCGGCAAATACAACTGCAAGGCCAATGATTTCAGTTGCTCCCATGCCCTTGCCAAATACAATTGCGCCTGCAGTACCTATATATGTTGCATAAGACAAGTCCCATGCAACCGCACCGCCCGGTGTTACATTACCCATATACATGATCTGCAGCGGAATGCCAACCATCATTGCCGTCTGCACATCTCCCAGGATAACACCCACAACAAATGAAGCGATCAGCGGCCTACCTAAGGTGTACCATCCTATGGTATTTCCTACAATAGAACCAATCGAGCCCAAATACACAAATAAAGCGATTAGAATAATTTGATGAGTCCCCATAATATTTACCTCCTTTTAATATGGTCATATTGATTTTCTAAATGCTTCCCAACTTGTTCTTGTACTGTTTGGCAATTGATGAAAGCAAATGCTTA
>DNPP01000406.1 GCA_003501365.1 Bacillota bacterium | reverse complement strand
CAGGAACATCCCCGAATCCGGGTGGTCCGGTTGGCCGACGGATTTCTGGGCAACGCCTCCCTGTTCCGGTATGCCAGGGATCTCGGCAATCCCCGCGGCGACATGTATGAGATCGCAGCCTGGGAAGAAGCGATCGTCAATTCCGGGGACGACATCATGTACGCCATCAATATACCCCAGGAAGCGGTGGTGATACCGGAAAACATGGACGCGATTCGGGCGGCCATGGAAATGCAGCAAGATCGGCTGGAAGCCGTAAGGTTGACCAATCAATACTTGGGGATGGGAAAATGGCTATAACATCCATATCCGGAATGAGACCTTTGGAAGCCTTTGATTATAGCGGCAAAACCGTACTGTTACGAGTCGATATCAATTCACCGATCGACCCGGTAACTAAAAAGATCGTCAATGAAAACCGCCTAAAAAAGAGTATACCGACCATCCAATACCTTTTGGAACATCATGCTAAACTGGCGATCATTGCTCATCAGGGCGATACGCTTGATTATCAGAACCTGATACCCATGAAGGAACATGCTGAAAAGCTTTCAGGCCTTCTAGGCGCCAAAGTGAAATACATTGACGATGTGGCAGGACCGGCAGCCCAAGACGCAATAAAAACATTGCAACCGGGAGAAGCCATTTTGCTGGGCAACTTACGTTATCTTTGCGAAGAGATATCTACCTTCGAGGATGCAGTTAAGTTAAAGCCGGAAGAGATGCTTGATACATTTTTGGTACGCAATCTTGCGCCGTTGGTTGATATTTATGTTAATGACGCATTTGCGGCAGCCCACCGCAACTGTCCCTCGATGGTTGCCTTTCAAGAAATAAAGCCCACAGCGGGCGGGATTCTTCTAATGAAGGAAATGGAAGCACTCACTAAAGTAATGAAAATGCCCGAGAAACCATCAGTATTTGTATTAGGCGGAGCTAAAATTTCGGATGCTTTCGGCATGATGAAACAGGTACTGGAAAACGGAACAGCCGATAAAGTCTTGGCTTGCGGTATAACCGGAGAAATTATGCTGCTCGCGCAAGGAATTTCGCTGGGCCAAACCAAAGAAAAATTCATTAAAGACCGGTCTTTGGATGTGTTCATTGCCCCCGCTAAAGAATATCTCGGCGATTATCCTGATATGATTGCGGTCCCGCTGGATTTAGCCTATGAAAGAGACGGTAAAAGGCAAGAAATTGCCGTATCCGATTTGCCTGCCGAGGAAATGTTCATGGACATCGGATCCAAAACCATCATTCTTTTTAAAACCGTTATCGCCGGAGCGGGAACCATATTTGTCAACGGTCCGGCCGGAGTTTACGAGAACCAACTCTTTGAAACCGGGACCCGGGAGATCTGGAACGCAATAGCCGATGCCCAAGGCTATTCGGTAATCGGTGGCGGCGATACCGTCAGCGCGGCTTCCCGCTTTATTGATACTGCCAAGATTAACTATGTTTGCACGGCTGGAGGAGCCATGGTCCGGTTCCTGTCCGGCAAGAAATTGCCGCTGATTGAGGCCATGAAAAAGGCGGCCCAATAATAAGAAAGTCTTGAGGTAGTATGATGATAAGCAAAGAAAAAATCAGAGAATTAGAACAATTCGCCGTTCATATTAGAATTGAAACCATCAAAGAAATGGGGCATCTCGGATTCGGCCACTTGGGCGGAGCGTTGTCGATTGTCGAAACGCTGGCGGTTCTTTATGGAGAAATTATGCGAATTGATCCTCGCAATCCTCATTGGGAGGACCGGGATTGGCTGGTATGCTCCAAAGGGCATGCCGGTCCGGCCATTTATGCCACTTTGGCCCTGAAGGGATATTTTCCGATGGAAGAGTTATTAACGTTGAATCGTCCCGGGACTCATTTGCCCAGCCATTGTGACCGGAATAAAACTATCGGTATCGATATGACTACCGGATCACTGGGCCAGGGTTCCTCACTTGCCATAGGAGTCGCCATGGGAAACCGGATGGATGGACGAAAGAACACCACCTATTTAATCCTAGGCGACGGAGAACTTCAAGAAGGACAGGTTTGGGAGGCAGCTTTACTGGCAGCCCAGCAAAAACTGGATAATCTAATTGCCTTGGTCGACAATAACCAACAACAACTGGATGGATATACCAAAGATATTAACGACCTCGCCGATATTTCCCAAAAGTTTGAAAGCTTTGGCTGGTTTACTCAAAGCATAGACGGTGCTGATATTCAGTTGATTCACGCTGCAATCGAAAAAGCTAAGAACATTGAAGGTAAACCGTCTGTTATCGTTTTGAATACCATTAAAGGTAAAGGCTGCAGTTTTGTGGAGGGAAAAGTTGACAACCATCATGTTACCATCAGCCGCGAACAGATGGAACAAGCATTAGCCGAACTCAATCAACAATTGGTAAAGGCGGTGGAAAAATGAGCGCCATTCTAGCGCCGAACCAGGCGCCTGATGAATTTGCAATGCGGGATGCTTATTGCCAGACTCTGCTGAAGTTGGCGGAAAAAGATCCGAGAATCGTCGCCTTGGATGCCGATCTGATGAAATCTATGGGAATGATTCCATTCTTGAAGACATATCCGGAGCGGACTTTTGATGTCGGAATTCAGGAAGCCAATATGATTGGGGTAGCTGCCGGTTTGTCCGCCATTGGTAAAATACCTTTTGCCCACAGTTTTGCGCCATTTGCCTCACGGCGTTGTTTTGACCAGGTGTTTCTTTCCTGTGGTTATGCCAGGCTAAACGTCCGAGTTATCGGCAGCGATCCCGGTATTACGGCAGCCTATAACGGGGGTACCCATATGCCGTTTGAAGACATGGGTCTGATGCGGCTTGTCCCTGATATCACCATCCTGGAACCGGTCGATGCCACCATGTTAAAAGATTTGGTAAAACAGACCGCAGTTCAGTACGGGGTCTTTTATATCCGGCTGTTACGGAAAAACGCGATTCGGATTTATGCGGAAGGCTCCAGCTTTGAGATTGGCAAAGGAGTCCAGCTGAAAGAGGGTATGGATGTAACTATCTTCGCCACCGGTATCATGGTCAGCGAGTCGCTAAGAGCGGCGGAAATTTTGGGAGGTCAAGGTATATCAGCCAGAGTGGTCAATCTGTTCACCTTGAAACCGATCGACCGAGAACTGATTACCCAATGTGCGCGGGAAACGGGCGCTATTGTAACCGCAGAGAACCATAATATCATCAACGGCTTGGGTTCCGCAGTGGCCGAGGTGTTGGTTGAGAATACACCGGTACCCATGGAGAGAATCGGCGTCAAAGATAGTTTCGGTGAAGTGGGCCCCGTTGACTACCTGGCCAAACGGTTTGAAATGACAGCCGATGATATTGTCAAAGCTGTGAAGAAGGTTATGACGCGGAAGAAAAGGTAAAAAACATTGTCGAAAGTCAAAAGCGGGGGTTCTTGCTGTTAGCTGCTGGCTATTGGTTAAACCAACAGCCGGCAGCCAATAGCATGGCGACCTTAGATTTTGGACTGTAGACTAAAAGAAGGTGTTTGCATTGATTATTCGACAGGATAAAGCATTTAACGCCGGGTACAATGCTATAACCAGCCTTGATGATAAGCAGAACCATACTTTGATGGAGTATGGAATGCTGATTCTGGGGAAAAGCCAGAGTTTCAGCGATAATCAGTCAAAGGAAAAGGCTTATTTGCTGGTTAAGGGGAAGGCAGTTTTCGAATGGGAGGGCCACAAAGCCGAAGTAACTCGCGATTCATTTCTGGATGAGAATCCCTGCTGCCTTCATGTACCCGCCGGTGTAACCATCAAGGTTACTTCATTACGGGATGATACCGAGATTTCTGTTTCCAGAACTTTTAACGACAAGAATTTTACATCCAAATTTTATTCCCAGCAAGAGTGCATGACCGTAGAGGGAGGAAAAGGGGAACTAGGGGAAGCCTCCTTACGATCGATCCGAACGATCTTTGATTATTCCAATGCGCCGGATGCCAATTTGGTGCTCGGCGAGGTAGTCCATCAACCGGGCCGTTGGTCCAGCTACCCGCCGCATCACCATCCGCAACCGGAAATGTATTATTACAAGTTTCTGCCGGAGCAAGGATTTGGATATTCCGAACTGGGAGAACAGGTATTTAAGGTAAAAAATAACGACGTTTGTGTCATTTTAGACGATGTTACCCATCCTCAGGTGGCTGCGCCGGGCTATGCCATGTATTATATCTGGGTGATCCGGCACCTGGAGAACAATCCCTGGGACAATACGCGAATTTATACACCGGAGCATTCATGGCTAAGAGAAAAAGGCGTTAAAATATGGCCGGATAAGTAGATTTTGAAAGTGTAAGTTCGAAAGCTTAAACTGCAAGATCCGAACTCAAGAATTCAATCTGAATGAGGAGGGGATACCGTGCAAACTGTACGTTTGACAATGGCCCAAGCATTGGTGAAGTTCCTTGACAACCAGTATGTTGAGTTTGACGGCAAAGAAAACAAGTTTGTCAAAGGCGTGTTTACCTTATTCGGTCATGGGATCGTCTTGGGATTGGGGCAAGCCCTGGAACAAGACCCGGGGACTCTGGAAGTATACCAGGGAAGAAATGAACAGGGAATGGCCCATGCGGCGATGGGATTTGCAAAGCAAAACCATAGAAAGCAAATTTTTGCTTGTGCTTCATCAATCGGCCCGGGGGCGGCCAATATGGTTACTGCGGCGGGAACCGCAAGTGCCAACCGGATTCCGGTATTATTCCTGCCGGGCGACGCCTATGCCTGCCGACAGCCGGATCCGGTGTTACAACAAGTGGAGCATTTTCATAACCTGAATATCACGACCAATGATGCTTATAAAGCAGTCAGTAAATATTGGGATCGTATTACGCGTCCCGAACAGTTAATGACATCCATGATCAATGCAATGCGGATATTGACCGATCCGGCTGATACCGGAGCAGTGACCATAGCCTTGCCCCAGGATGTGGAAGCAGAGGCCTATGATTATCCGGTTGATTTCTTTAAGAAACGGGTACACCGGATTGAGCGAAGGCCACCTACTCAAGGCATGATCGAAGAAGCCGTAAGACTGATCAAAACCAAGCAAAAGCCCATTTTGATCTGCGGCGGCGGGGTAAGATATTCGGAAGCAGCCCAAGTCTTTCGTAGCTTTGCCGAAAAGTACAACATTCCTTTTGGGGAGACCCAGGCGGGTAAAAGCGCGATTGTGTGGAATCACCCGCTGAATCTGGGAGGAATCGGAGCTACCGGCAATCTGGCCGCCAATACCATTGCCCAAAAGGCCGATCTGGTCATTGGGGTCGGGACGCGTTATACCGACTTTACCACCTCGTCTAAATGGTTGTTCCAAAATCAGGCAGTGGATTTCCTCAATATTAATGTAGCTGAGTTTGACGCCTATAAGCTGGATGCTGTAAAGATAGTAGCCGATGCCAAAGCCGGCTTGGAAGCCTTAATGGCGGGATTAGATAAAATCGGATACAAATCGACCTACACGAAGGAAATAGCCGAAGCCAGGGGAAATTGGGCTATCGAGTTAAAAAGACTGGATAACCTGCAATATACCGGTGATGGTTTTAAACCGGAAGTTGCCGGTCATATCGATCATGTTTTGGCGGAATTTGGCCAGCAGACCGGTTCTTATCTGACACAAACCAATGTATTGGGGATCTTAAATGAGATGTTGGATCCGCAGGCTGTCGTGGTGGGTTCGTCGGGAAGCCTGCCCGGAGATATGCAGAGAATGTGGCGTCCCAAGACTGTCAATACCTATCACATGGAGTATGGTTATTCTTGTATGGGTTATGAGGTTAATGCAGCGCTGGGAGTGAAGATCGCCTGTCCAAACCGGGAGGTGTATGCCATGGTGGGCGACGGGTCATATATGATGCTGCATTCCGAGCTGATAACCTCGATTCAGGAGGGACGCAAGATCAATGTAATCTTATTTGACAATATGTCTTTTGGTTGTATCAATAACCTGCAAATGGGTAACGGGATGGGAAGTTTCGGCACCGAGTTCCGATACAGAAATCTCAAGACCGGTAAATGGGATGGTAAGCTGGTACCCATTGATTTTGCCAAATGTGCGGAAGGCTATGGCTGTAAGACTTATACGGTCAAAACGATAGAGGAATTGAAAAAAGCCCTTAAGGATGCTGAGAAACAAACTGTATCGACTCTTTTAGATATCAAGGTATTGCCCAAGACTATGACGCATGATTATGAGTCCTGGTGGCGGGCTGGGGTCGCTGAAATTTCCAATAATGAAAAAGGCAAGATTGCTTTTGAAAAAACAAAAAAGAATATCCAAAAGGCGAGAAAATATTGAACTGAGAAGGGAGTTATTTATGTTGGATAAGAATCATGTCAAGCTTGGAATTGCGCCGATTGCCTGGACCAATGATGATATGCCGGAATTAGGAAGAGAAAACACATTTGAACAGTGCGTTAGTGAAATGGCGTTGGCGGGATATACTGGAAGTGAAGTTGGCAACAAATATCCTAAAGATCCGAAAGTCTTAAAAAGAGCTTTGGATTTAAGGAGGATTACAATTTGTAATGCATGGTTCAGTTCATTTTTGACCACAAAACCCCTTCAAGAGACTGTGGATGCATTTATTAAACACCGGGATTTTTTATACGAGGTTGGAGCCAGGGTGATTGGTGCCGCCGAGCAGGGTCATAGTATTCAAGGCCTGATGGATGTACCTGTATTAACTCAAAAGCCGGTCTTTAGCGATTTAGAATGGGAAAAGCTGACCAATGGTTTAAATCAATTGGGTAAGCTGGCTAAAGAAAAAGGGATGGTTCTTACTTATCATCATCATATGGGCACCGGAGTACAGACATTTGCGGAGATTGACCGTTTAATGGAGATGACCGATCCCGGACTGGTATATCTGTTGTTTGACACGGGACACCTGACCTTTTCGGAAGTAGACCCCGAAGCTGTTTTGCAAAAATATGTCAAGCGAATTAAACATGTGCATTTAAAGGATATTCGTAAAGACATATTGGCAAAAGTGAAGCGGGAAAAATGGAGCTTTTTAAGGGCGGTCAAGGAAGGCGTTTTTACGGTACCGGGTGATGGAAATATTGACTTTGAACCTTTATTTGCAATATTGGCTGAGAATAACTATAACGGTTGGTTCGTTGTTGAGGCCGAACAGGATCCTGCCAAGGCGAATCCACTGGAGTATGCCATGAAAGCCAGGAAGTATATCCGGGAGAAAGCCGGACTTTAAAACTACTAGGAGGCTTGAATATTATGGAAAAGAAGATAAAATTGGGCATTATCGGCGCCGGAAGAATTGGAAAACTGCATGCTGAAAACGTGGCCAATCATATAGGTTATGTTGAAATCAAAGCGGTTTCCGATTTGTATGCGGATAAGGTTAAAGATTGGGCAAATAACTTGGGAATTCAAAATGTTTATGGCGATTATCATCAAATTTTGAATGACCCGGAAATTAATGCCGTCATGATCTGTTCATCCACGGATACCCATTCGCAGATTACGATTGAAGCGGCTAAGGCTGGGAAACATATTTTTTGTGAAAAACCGATTGATTACGATTTGGATCGAATCAAGGCGGCGCTGCAAGCTGTTAAGGAAGCGGGCGTCAAATTTCAAGTCGGTTTTAACCGCAGATTCGATCATAATTTCAAGAAAGTTCGGGAATTGGTCCAGACGGGTAAGATCGGCGATCCGCATATCATCAAGATTACCTCACGAGATCCGGCTCCGCCGCCAATTGAATATGTGAAGGTGTCCGGAGGTATATTCCTGGATATGACCATTCACGATTTTGATATGGCAAGGTATCTTTCGGGAAGTGAAGTAGTCGAAGTATACACCGCAGGTGCCGTTTTAGTGGATCCGGCTATCGGAAAGGCCGGTGATGTCGATACCGCCGTCATCACCTTGAAGTTTAAGAATGGCGCCATCGGTATAATCGACAACAGCAGGCGGGCGGCTTACGGTTATGATCAGAGAGTGGAGGTATTCGGATCAAAAGGTTCCATCGTTGTATCCAATGATACCCCCAGTTCGGCAGTGTTAAGTACGGAAGATGGAGTTTTCAGCGACAAACCGAAGTATTTTTTCCTGGAGAGATATGCGGATTCATTTTTAGATGAAGTCAGTCAATTTTTTGACTGTGTATTAAATCATAAGGAGACTCCTGTAAGCGGTATAGACGGTCTTAAACCGGTATTGATCGGACTTGCAGCCAAAAAATCTTATGAGACCGGAAAACCGGTTGTGATTGAGTGATGTCATTCACTACAGGGGTTAATAAGCATCCAGTATTTTCGAACGTGAAACTGTAATGTTCAAAAGGTGAGGAACATGAATATCAGCCTTGGTTTTGGAAAAGGCAATGTCAATATGGATATCGCTGAAGCCCAAATAATGGCAGTATTGGAACCGAATACGGTTTCATGCGACATCTTCGGGGAAAAAGAAATTAGAAGGGCTTTAGGCAACCCCATCGGAACACCCAGGCTGAAAGATATCGTTAAGCCGGGCGAAAAGATAGTGATTGTCACCAGCGATATCACCCGTCCCATGCCGAGTAAATTGGTCATTCCGCCTTTATTGGAAGAACTGAATCAGGCCGGAATTGCTTTCAGCGATGTAACCGTTGTTTTCGCACTGGGTAGTCATAGAAAACATACTGAGGCGGAGCAAAGATATCTAGTCGGTGATGAAATCTATTCCAAGATTCAATGTATCGATAGCGATAGCACGAGTTGTATCCATTTGGGCGTCACTTCGTTTGGAACGCCGGTTGATATTTTTCGTACCGTGGCCGATGCCGATCGGAGGATATGCCTGGGAAATATTGAATATCATTACTTTGCCGGATATAGCGGAGGGGCCAAAGCGATCATGCCCGGCGTCTCCACCCGAGCGGCCATTCAGGCCAATCACAGTAAAATGGTTTTGGATGAGGCCAAGGCGGGCGAGATGAACAAAAATCCGGTCCGCCGGGACATTGATGAAGTCCTTTCGTTTGTCCCCATCGACTTTATCGTGAATGTGGTTTTGGATGAACATAAAAACATTATTAAAGCTGTGGCGGGTCATCCGATAAAGGCCCACCGGGTGGGGTGCGAATTTCTGGATCGCTTGTACAAGGTGAGGATCAAAGAACAGGCGGATATCGTTGTGGTATCCGCAGGCGGTCATCCCAAAGATATCAACCTCTATCAAGCCCAGAAAGCATTGGATAATGCGAGACACGCCGTCCGGGACGGCGGCATCATCATTCTGGTGGCCAGCTGCAAAGAAGGTTTTGGTGAAGCAGTCTTTGAAAAATGGATGAAGGAAGCAAAAGCTCCCGATGATTTGATCGTAAAAATACAGCAACAGTTCGTTCTGGGCGGACATAAGGCGGCGGCCATTGCTGTGGTGTTGAATAAATGTCGTATTTATATGGTATCGGATCTGGATGCGGATGTGGTACGGAAAATCTTTATGAAACCCTATTCCCATCTTCAAGAGGCCTTGGACGACGCACTGGCGGAACTCGGTGCAGACAGCAAAGTAATGATCATGCCTTATGGAGGTTCTACCCTTCCAGAAACGGATGCTCAAGGATGAAAATAAGTTTTAATCTTTTGTCTCCGTGTCTGTGGCTAAATCAATTGGCCACAGAGACACGGAGCAGAAGAAAGAACGGTATAGGTTTGACGTTAAAAGTATTTTCTAAGTAGAAAGCAGATAATGGAGGACCAATCAGATGGATTATGCCAAGGAATCGTTAAAGTTACATGGTGAATGGAAAGGCAAAATTGAAGTTGTCAGCAAGGTCCCGGTCACAAACAAACAAGATTTATCGCTGGCCTATACTCCGGGGGTTGCTCAGCCTTGTCTGGAGATCCAAAAAGATGTCAATCTTTCCTATCAATATACCCGCCGTTGGAATTTGGTGGCTGTGGTTACCGACGGAACCGCAGTTCTCGGGCTTGGTGATATCGGTCCCGAAGCCGGGATGCCGGTTATGGAAGGCAAATGCGTACTGTTCAAGACCTTTGGAGATGTCGATGCTTTTCCACTGTGCATTCGGTCCAAGGAAGTGGATATCATTGTCAATACGTTGAAAATGTTGGCGGGCAGCTTTGGAGGAGTCAACCTGGAGGACATCTCGGCACCCCGATGCTTTGAAATCGAGCGAAGGTTAAAAGAGGAATGCGATATCCCGATTTTCCACGATGATCAACATGGCACGGCAGTAGTCACGCTGGCGGCGATGTTGAATGCGCTCAAACTGACCGGAAAGAAGATTGATACCATTGAAGTGGTCGTCAATGGTTCCGGGGCCGCCGGAATCGCCGTAACTCGGTTACTAATGGCCATGGGATTGAAGAAAGTTATTCTTTGCGATACCAAAGGCGCCATTTATGAGGACCGGGATAATTTAAATGCCGCAAAAGAGGAAATGGCTAAGCTCTCCAATCTACACAAGAAAAAAGGGTCTTTAAAAGAAGTTTTGGTAGGGGCCGATGTCTTTATCGGAGTATCCGCTCCCGGCATGGTAACCGGGGAAATGGTGCAGGCGATGGCGAAGGATCCGATCATTTTTGCAATGGCTAATCCGGTGCCGGAGATCATGCCCGATGAGGCCTTAAAAGCCGGCGCTAAAGTTGTGGGCACCGGCCGTTCCGACTTTGCCAATCAGATCAACAATGTGCTGGCCTTTCCCGGCATTTTCCGGGGCGCGTTGGATGTGAGAGCCAGTGATATCAATGATCAGATGAAGATTGCCGCCGCCAGGGCCATTGCTTCTTTGATTAGTGATGAGGAATTAAAGGCGGATTATGTAATTCCGGCTCCCTTTGACGTCAGAGTGGCTAAGGCAGTCGCCGCCGCAGTCGCCAAAGCGGCCCGTGAGTCTGGTGTCGCCAGAATATAAGCAAAAATTTTTTGGAAGTGGAGATTAAGACAATGAAATTGGATAAAAATTGTTTTTACTGTATGAAAGATGAAAGACGCGACAAGCTTATGATTGAAGTAGGCAAACTAGATATATCGACCTTGTTTTTATTTAAAGAACAAACTTACCGAGGTAGATGCATCGTTGCCTTTGACGGTCATGAAGCGGAAATATTTAATTTGAATAAAGATGAGGCGGCTTTATTCATCAATGATGTTTCAAGAGCGGCCAAAGCCATAGCCGATACATTTAAACCGGATAAAATCAATTATGGGGCTTTCGGAGACAAGATGCCTCATCTGCATATGCATCTGGTGCCCAAGTATGAAGGCAAGGAAGGCTGGGGTTCGACTTTTGACATGAATCCGGACAAGGTATATCTTAATGACGATGAATACATGGAAATGGTCAGCCTTATTCAGAAAAATTTATAGATATATATGTTGAACTAAATTTATGAAAAAAGCTAGCCTAAAAGAAGATAACGGAGAAAGATTAACGGTATTAGAAGGATTCACATGATTAAAACCCGCTTAAAGTTGGGTTGACGAGGAAATGGATTATCAATAGGGGGCCTGAAATAAAAATCCCGTAAATCCTATCTATATAAGTTGAATTAAATAATTTGAAAAAATCAAGACTTTGTATAGGCCAACTGTTGGTTTAGACCTCTCTCTTGCTCTCCCCCTAAAGTGGGAGAGTAACCGATGCTTTGGGGCCCAAATGCTTTTAGACGACAGCGGTTAAGGTTACCCTTCCACTTGAATCAGATACTTATGGCTTCTAAGGGGAAGGGCGAGGGTTAGGTCAAATAGGGGCTCAATTTTCAGCAATGATCCTTGAATTTTAATTCAACATATATAGGTTCTTTTTGTTAGGCCTACTTTTATAGACTAATTTTTCAAGCATTCAAAACATTTATTTCATCCGATATAGCAATGTATATCAAATAATTTATAAGTGAAAAGTATGAGGAAATATGACCAAGGCGGCTTTGGTGTCACGATTGGTCATTTTTTTAACATAAATCCGGCAAGTAACTTTCAGATCCACTATAAATCAGGACTTGCCGGATTCTGTAGAAAACCCGATCCGGCCAATTTTTCTGTGCCACCGCAGGAAAATTGAAATGTACTTGCCGGATCGAGGTTTAATGATTTTTCCCCGACTTAACGGAGAGTCAGCTACGAGTATAAAATATCAAAAACTTTGATGAATATGTTTAATGATGATATTACATATAAAAAAAATTGTGATTAGTTTGACATTAGTTATGATCACCATAACGGAGGAAAACATGAAAACCATAACCGATCGGAAACGGATTAAAGTAACCGTCAATGAACGCCAAATTGAGGTGTATGAAGGTCTTACCATCCTTCAGGCCTTGCTGCAGGAAGATATTCATATTCCCCATCTTTGCTACGATATTAGATTGGAGCGTTCTAACGGTAATTGCGGTCTATGTGTGGTTGAGCTGGAA
>DNPP01000240.1:11306-11854 GCA_003501365.1 Bacillota bacterium | reverse complement strand
AAATTTTGCCAAATGGACTTTGGAAATAGCTACAAAAAATAAAATCATTTATGAAAACAAAGTTAATAAAACCGATAAAGAAATGGCACGGCGCAGGCGTGGTCAAGTATACTGGATAGACTTTGGTAAAAATATAGGCTCCGAATTTAATGATCCACATTTTTGTGTAGTTATAAGAGAATCCGAATTCACTGCAATAGTTGTACCCGTTTCATCTCAAAAAGAAGATACGCCTGACTGGAAAAGATCCGAAGAGTTAATTGTTCTGATTGGACTTTTAAATGATTTACCTGGCGACAAATTACCCAGTTATGCTTTGGTGTATCAAATTAGAGCAGTAAGTAAACAACGATTAAGCAATTTCAAATATAAGGGGAATTACATTGAAATCAGACTTACAAATGAGCAGTTAGATAAAATTGACCAGGCAGTTTTAAAATTATCTGGCACAACCAAGAAAGAAAATAATTCATAATATTATTGAATTCGATGCATTATCATGCTATAATTTACATATGATATACCTAAGGCTTTACGCCGACTGAATT
>DNPP01000240.1:5117-11049 GCA_003501365.1 Bacillota bacterium | reverse complement strand
CGCCGACTGAATTTTTTTTAACATCCTTTTATGGGTGTTTTTCTTTATAATACTTATTTACCCCACCAAGAAATCAATTACTTACAGTACTTCTTACTAACAGCACGGTACGATGCCACGATTGGCTCTCTTTAGGCAATGTCAGCTAACGTCCCAGGGTTACTGACATCCGTCCGGCTTAGTGGCCACGCCGACTTAGCCGGACGGATGTGGCGCGCCAACACCGTGAGTCAACTTCTTGGATCAACTTCATGAATTATCTTTCTTCTTCGAACCTGCTCCTTCGATTACCGCGCCCGAAGCAGTAACCCTGTGTTTACGACGTTCGGCAAGCCCACTAAACGAAGCATCTTCGAATTTTTGAAGCAAGGATATTTTTTTCTGACCTGCTCTTCCAACAGTTATTGCCTCAACCCGACCCAATCGTACATTATGTAAACTTCCCGGAACTATCCAATCTTCTTGACTTTGAGGGAAGTTATCTCGATTAACCATTTGTTGCAAATAAAATGTGTCGGGTTCTCCAAATCTTCCTCTTTCGAGCCAATCTCCCAAATCTTCGGGCGGTTGGCGGTCAGTTAAACCCGCATTTCCTTTGTCTTTTCATTGCGGTCTTTATCTTTATAGGCCTGTTTTAGCCGGATGTTGGCTAACGTCCGCCCGTTCCTGACGTTTTCAAAACCTAGTAGCGACGCCGACTTAGTTTTAAAAATGTGGGCGAGACCGCTTCGTGAATAAACTTCATTGAAATACATCATGAGTTGACCGCTTCTTCGAGTTGACTTTCTTTGACTATCCGAGCCCCGAAGCAGGAACAGAGCTGTTAACCAATGTAAACGCCCTAATATGAAAGCTGCCCATGGAAGGCAGCTACGTCAAAGTCAATTCAAAGCTGTATTAATTGGTGGCTCCTTTATTTCAGGACAAGTATCGTAGAGTTCTTCCGGATCTAAATCCAAGCAATCAGAAGGATCTCTTTTACCACTCAGGTCCCAGGCTAATGTATCATTAAGAACTGTACATGTTTCCTGAAATTTATCGACATCCCTGATCTGTTGAAAAATTCCTTGATTCACCAGTTCTTTAGCATCGAAAAGTTTGATCTTACCGTCTGTAAAATATAAATATACTTTATAATCATCCGTTGGATAAACTTGAATTACCTTATGAAATATAGTCATTTTCGCACCTCTTATACTAAAGGATTAATTCTCAATAATTCTTGATGTGTCAAAGCGTTTTCCCAGTTTGCCAATAATTCTCCCCTATGAATTTCACACCAAGCCAAAACTAATTTAAGCTGTTTAAAAGGGAAAACTCCCTTGATTACCGTCCCGTTTTGGATGTCCACTAAAATCTTATTATCCCCATATTCGGCATGAAAGTGAGGCGGCATATGTTCATTCCAAAACATATATATTTTAATCCCGTAAAATTCTGAAATAACCGGCATCTTTAACTCCTTCAAGGATCATACTTATATTATACTAAAATAAATTGCTTTCTCAATCCCAATATTTCCAATAATTTTATAGCTAGCGACCTGGACGAGCTCGGACAGGATGTGTCGATGTTGGTGTCACGGTAGGATGAACGAATTACTCCGTTGCTCCCTCACAGAATCCCGGAGTGGGTATTGTGCATTGTCCCAACGCAAACACACCACGGGCTTTTCAATGTGACCTGTGAAGGAAATATCTTTCGCCCCAGAAAGGGCAGTCCAGCAAAGTTGCTGTTGATCAACGTCACTTTATTTTCACGGTCAGCGAAATTCTAAATAATTATTATTTATACCATGAAGAGCATGAAGTTGTTCCTGGAACTTCGCTCTTATTCTTCGTGTTCTTCATGTCCTTGGCAGTCATAAAGTTAATTTATTGGTCGATAAACCGACATCAAAACCGGATTCCAATTTTCGAAACTCCATAGCAAAAATCATCGCGTGTTTCGGCGCGTAGTTCCTACGCGGCAGCAGCGTTCTCCCAAAATTGAGCGAAGTTAAATGTTACTATGCCCTAAAAGATGCAAGCAAAAAATCCCTCTCGTTCCTTTTATTATACATTCCTAATTGCCAATTTCCAATTATTTCTCTTTACATACTTTAGTCCTGAGTTGGCATAATAAGCTTGCTGATATATCACATATGATATATAATGAAGATATGAAGTGGACCATTGAGTTATATGAAAAAGAAAATCAACAATGTCCTATCCTGAATTTCATTCAGTCTTTACCCCCGAAGCACCGGGCAAAGATTGAACGAGAGATTGATCTTCTCGAAGAATTTGGGATAAATTTGACTTATCCCCATACCCGAAAAATCGAAGGTGAGAATTATAAGGGTTTATGGGAATTAAGAATTCAATTTGCTTCTGATATTTCAAGGATTTTTTACTTCATTTATATGGGCAATACTTTTGTTCTTTTACATGGATTTTTAAAGAAATCCAATAAAACCCCCGAAAGAGAGCTTGAAATAGCCAAAAAATATTTCCAAGATTACATCAGGAGGTGTGAGCAATGAAATGGGATGACGCCAAACAAATCATTAATTCTGATCCGGAAGTTATTAAAGAACTTGATAATAACTCCATTAAGTATAAGGTTGTTAGGGAAATTATAAAAACCCGACATGAATTGAACTTAACCCAAGAACAACTTGCCGAATTAGTCGGAACAAAACAATCCAATATTTCCAGACTTGAAAGCGGAGAATATAACCCAACCATTGAATTCTTAAGTAAAGTTGCTCAAGCTATGGGAAAAACCCTCGAAATTCGGCTTCAATAATAGGCTTTTGCCACCCGGACGGGGGCATATGATACTACCCCGGAATAGATTTCCGGATTTGTCCATGTTGTGGCGCAACTATGAGTCATAAAAAACCGATTTTGGTTTCAAATTTTCAACTTAACTGCTGCAATTAAATATTTGGTTATGTTCTTGAGAATGGTTGATTGAGTAATTCCCTTTCCATTCATCCAAGTTTCTATTATTGACCATGAAGAGCATGAAGTTATTACCATCAAAGATTTTTATTTCTTCTTGTCCTTCATGACCTTCATGGTAAAAATAAGCCATTTTAAAAACTTCCAGAAGCTTACGGAGTGGTCAATGGAAGTCTTGGAGCAACCATTAATGAAAACAGAGCTAATTTTTTTAAACTGCCTCTTGAGGAGGAATTATGCTTTTTTTCAGGTGTTTCCTAAATTTCCGATTGATGACTGTTTTTCAGTCGATAAAACCATGTCAAAACCGGATTCGAATTTTCGAAACTCCATAGCAAAATGCAACCGAGTGTTTCCAAAATCAAGCGAAGTTAAGCTCTACTAGCTGGTCCAAAAGATCACAAGCCTCTTGGGGCTTTTTGCCCGCTTAATTTCGGATAAACTGCTTACTGTTATACGAAGCCGCATCGCCCCTCAGTTAAAGGTCATTATGGATGACGACCTCTTACAATACCTTTTATTGCGCCCTTAAATGTACTATATTATGACACTAGTTTATTATAAATTCTCCACACAAAACATGAGCTTCAGAAATATTCGGTTTTAGGGGAACAAGCACTGGGGAAACCACCCTATAGTTTCCGGCTGGTATATTATTTATATATATACTAATATCGTATGTATGTGTGATTTGAGTATGAGGGGCCACGCTTATTGTTTCACGCGAAAAACCAACTGCTTTTTCACGGTATACGTCTTGCCATTTACCATAAACTTTCTTTTGAATATAAAAGCTCTGCCCACATGTTAATTGTTTGTCCGTATCATTTTTCCATGTAAACACAATTTGCTTTGTATCAAGAGAGTATAAAGATTCTTGCGGGATCACTGTAACGCCATTCACCGCCAACCGGCGACAACCTTATAAATAGGCGATGTCGAGATACCATTCCCAGCCATTGGTTCGGAAAACTTCACTTCAATTATTTTGATATTGTATTTAGTCCACAATTCATCTTCACTGATTATCCCAGTAGCAGGCGGGCTCGATATACTTATGCGTCCTGGGCTATAATCGGGATACTTCTTGTATCCTAAATAATATTGGGGATTACCGATATCACAAATAATCACCGTACTACCCTGACCCTGAATTATACCATCAAATAATTGAATTCCATATTTTTCATCTTCCGTAAGATTAAATGAAAAACTTGTAATCTGATTTCCATTTGCTAAGTGTTCTTCCCATTTTATATATTTTCCATTTCCCTCATCCATACTCATTCCTGCAAAGTCGCAAATTATTTTATCGTCAATCGTATATCGCTTGCCTTTGGCTTCATAGACTAAATGAAACGGAAATTCTCCATGTTTTATTATGGGGCTTGGGGGGTTGGGCGACAAGATAATACCTAAACCAAGTAAAACCCAAGGTAAAAAAATAAAACAAAATAACCCTCCAAGAATTGATACTAATGTTATAGCTGATACTTTTAAAAGATTATGGTGTTTAGAAACATAATTATTAGGCATATAGCGCTTCCAAATTTTGGCTGCAATTTTTAGAACTCTGCACCCCATTGGGGTTATTCGTGCAACAATTGTTGCAAACCATATTCAAACCTCCAAATTAAAATGAATACATTATAAAATTACAAAGGTACTCCTAAAAATAAAGCTTCAAAGGTTATCCCGAAATACGCGCCAGTTACCTGGCGCACCCCGCACAGATCCCGGCGTGCGGTTTGCGCGTTGTCCCAACGCGAGCGCACACGGGCTCTTCAGTAGGTCTCGCTTCCGCCTCAAACAAATTCTAGACTGTATTGTACAGAAGGTTTTATCCACCATTGTTCTACAACCTTCGGTCTTAGAATCTCGTAAAGTCTGGTCATTTCTTTGAATCCATTCCAAGTGTAACTCCTATGTTGACTTCGCTGATTTAACCATCGATACCAGATTCGCATGACTCCATCGAAAAATTGCCGGATTCCCTCACTATTTCCTGCGATACCATAGTAGTTGTAATGTCCTCGCAGCTTTTGTTTCATTGTTTCGACCTGGTGCCGATTTTCCCGGCACCACTCGGTTATTTCCGTAAACGCTCTTTGCATTCTTTTCCGGTCAGTCCGCCGCTTGATTATGTCTTTCCCGCTGTTGCTTATTCCCCAGCGAAATTCAATTCCCAGAAAACTAAAGCTGGTGTTCTCCTATTTCCGAAACCGGCTAAAACTAATTATTCGGGTCTTTTCTTCCGCATAACTGTATTTCTCTCTGAGTTGGTTGGTTAATTGACGGATTGCATCTTTAGGGCCTCGCCCCGTGCGATACCTATAGCTTGCATCGGTAAAATCTTCTTCGTAGATGGCTCCCAGTATTCGGGCTACCGATGCTTGTAACAGTTTATCCTCGATAGTCGGTATCCCCAGGGGTCTTGGTTTCCCATTCGATTTCTGTATGTACTTCCTTCGTACAAATCGGGTGCGGTATTTACCTGTGCTAACTCGCTCCAGCAAATTCATGATGTTCTTTTTCAGGTCTTTTGCGTATTCCCGATGGGTTACTCCATCAATTCCAGTTGCCGCTTTCTTGTTGAGTAGTCTAAAGTTTTCCATGAGGAATTCATAAGTGAGCTGCTTAGCTAAATTGGTGAACCTACGTCCTTTGTCTATCTTTGCTTGTTCTGCTATTCCCCTCAGGGAGGTTTGCATGTCTTCATGTCTTTTTGACATTCATCCACCTCAAGTGCGGGACATGTTTCCTTTGAGGGCTACGACCTACCGTCGACCCCTTCCCCGCTGTTTATTATGTTGGTTGCTTCTTGTAGACGGTTCTCCCGTCCTCTGTAGGCGAAGATTCGAATCATCGCCTGCAGAGTCGATCCGAAGTCCCACACCCCTTTGATACTCCTACTTTACGTTTGGCAGTACCTACCTGCGTTTCAGGAGAGGTGGGATGTTCCTCCCAAGTTCTTGTACGGTTCT
>DNPP01000240.1:4339-4819 GCA_003501365.1 Bacillota bacterium | reverse complement strand
GTGGAATCTACGGAAGCTCACCTGTAACGCTTCTTTCATATTGGCTTCTGACACGTTAACGCCATCGCCTTCCACTTCTGCACTCGCTTAACGGGGCTGAATCGTTTGAGAATATGCGGTTATTCCTACGGCCTATCAAGTTGCGACCTACGCTTCGCCTTGTCTGTTACCAGGTCAAGACGCAAGGTCTACTACCGGTGGATGGTTAATCCTTGCCGGATAAAGACTTCGCAATTATTCATTGCGGCACTCTATCAGAACCGCCAAGCTTCGCTTGGCGCACTAACGTCCACGAGTTGCAGAAGTCGACCGCGCCTAAGCCGGATTCATCTTCGAGTTACCTTTCCCGGCCTGTCTCAAGACTTGGCGCGGGCGATTTGGGTCGAAGCACCGGAACTACCCAAATTCATTACAAGCTGGTGCGAAGCCTGCAACTCGTTGTTACACGACGCGTGGCGCCCTATATTGAAGGCTGCCAGG
>DNPP01000240.1:924-4077 GCA_003501365.1 Bacillota bacterium | reverse complement strand
CCAGGATGGCAGCCTCTTTCAAACTAATTACTTAATACGTTGTTTACAGTATTCACAGGTGAACTTTCAATATAAAACGTATCTTGGCTTAAATCCGCTCCACATTTCCATTCAATTGTTCCATCTTCAATAATAAAATTATTAAATTCTTTCAAGTCGTTCAACGGTTTAAAAACTGGATATTGAAGATATGGCTTCAAATCAAAAACCTTTTCCTCATCATTGGTAAATTTTATTAATAATTTATGATCATCTAAGGCCTTGGCTTCTTTGACATTAGGACTTTGCATTAAAATTTCCCCTTTCTCGTATCCGCTAAATTATAGTCCTCTAGGCTCAATCTTTTCGATATATTCTCCCGCAACTGCTTTATTCCATCTATCCCAGATTTCTTCTTTATGAATAATCATCCAAGCCTTAATTAGTTCTTTCTGTCT
Source organism: Bacillota bacterium (assembly GCA_003501365.1). Classification (GTDB taxonomy): domain Bacteria; phylum Bacillota; class UBA4882; order UBA8346; family UBA8346; genus UBA8346. Next base: position 3,640 of record DNPP01000240.1, on the reverse strand, counting down.
GGCATTCAGTTTTCCCTCCAACACCTTACCATTTGCTATAGCTACTGAAGCCCTTTCACCGTTTGTTAGTATTACGTGAAAATGAGGTTCTTTATGTTTTTGAACGTCTCTCGGATACATCTTAATCCTTATATCCTCAAAACGAGCCAGTTCCCCCATTGGATTCTCCTCACCTTTTCTTATTTTCATTATATACATAAAAGTATATACAAACAACATTATTTTCCAGTTTAATAGGCCGGAATTTCAGCAAAGGGTCAGGAAGCCCCGGACATTCCTATGCCACGTGTTGTGTAACGTTCGCGGGTTTACGCCGTCCGCTCGGCCTAAGCCCGGATTCTTCTTTGATAATCTTTCCCGGGCGGGTCTTATATGACTTGGCTGGACGGATGTGGGCGCGATACTCACATGAATTAGCGTCTTCGAATTTACTTCATGAGTCAGATCCCGCGCCCCGCCAGCTCAAACCCAGTCTGTTCTATGAAGTATGGCGGTGGGCATCATTGCTGAAGGCTGCCCGGATGGCAGCCCACTTAAGATGCTTTGTTTAAAATGTTATACATTCTTCCAAAATTTCTATAGTTTTTTCATCTGCATTAAGCTTTACTTTTGCTCCAACAGGAATAACGGTATTCGGACAATTATGTCCAAAATCATTAACTTTAAGAATTGGTAAATGATATTTTGAAGTCGCTTTTTCTAAAATGTCCTCCATATGAACTCTTCTTTGATCTGCATATTCGTCATATATGTACCCCACAATAATTCCCTTAACCTTATCAAAAACACCCATTTGTTCTAATTGAACAAAATTACAATAGCTTCCTTCAGGAGAAAAGCCATAGCTTTCTAAAAATAAAATCGATTCTTCGAAATTCGGGAAATACGTCGTACCAGCCAGTTTTAATAAACAGCCTAAATTTCCGCCCAATAATTTTCCTTCAACGGTTCCACCGCGGATTGTGGCTCTTTCGCCGCTATTATTTATCAAACCAATCTTGCCATTAACAAACCTATCAATAAATTCTTGCTTATCGTAAGGTTTGAGTTCTCTTCCAAATCCCCACATTACATCATTGCCGTGAAATGTAATCAAACCGGTTTCTGCATAAATTGCATTTAATAAAACAGTAATATCACTTATTCCTAAAAATATTTTCGGATTTTTTTTGATAGCTTCCCAATCCAATAATGATAAACAGATATTTGCTGTTGCTCCACCTTGGGAACAAATAATTGCCTTTATCGAAGGGTCTTTAAACATTGCATTAATATCTTCCGCCTTTTCTTCTGGAGTTGCGGAATAGCCCAAAGTGATAGATAAAGCATTTTTTGCGACTACAACTTCAAACCCTAACTTTTTTAAAAAATCGATGCCTTTATTAAATTGGGGAACTAAATCTTCCGTTATCGGATTGGATGGCGATATTATTCCTATCTTGTCATTCTTCCGTAATCGTAACGCTTTCACTATTTACCCACCTCTAAATGAGCGAGGCCCGGATGACCGAGCCTCCCCCGCCATATTTCATAGAACGTCCGCGAGTTGCAGAAGTCGTCCGCGCCTAAGCCGGATTCATCTTCGAGTTATCTTTCCCGGCGGGTCTTACAGGACTTGGCGCGGGCGATTTGGGTCGAAGCGCCGGAACTACCCAGATTCATTACAATCCGGTGCGGAGCCTGCAACTCGTTGTTATCGGCTGTGCGTCGGCTCTATATTGAAGGTTGCCAGGACGGCAAACACTCATATGCTTTATTTTTATTGAAATTGTTCAAAATCTTTGAGGGTTATAATTCGTGGCTTTTCAATATCTACAGCATGAAAATCTTTATCTCCAGTAATAAAAATATCTACATCAGAAAAAATTGTGGAAACCAAAATAGGCAGATCGTTTTTATCTCTTATATTCGGATATTCTCCTGGATTAATTCTCTTTGGCGTATATACTAATTCAAACGACAATTCTAACAAAAAAGGCTCTACAATTTCAATTTTATCCCAAAACTTACATTCGAAAACTTTGTGTATCTCATCGATAATATAGGAACATAATACCAACTGGTGTTCAACCAAAATTTTCTCTAAAACCCTTTTGGCAATTGAATTTGGAAAAAGAATGGCTGAAATTAATATATTAGTATCAGTCATTATTCTCATAATTTTTCTCCCAAAGCTCTTTGCGAATACTTTTTACTAAATCGGCAACATCTTGTTCGGTTTTTAATCCGGCCTTTTCTGCTTCACCTTCCATTGCCACTTGAATTTTCTTTAATGCAACTAAAGAGGCATTGGCAATAAAAACTTTCCCTTCTTCCTCTACAAACAAGACTTTATCGCCTTCTTTCAAACTTAATTTCTTTCGAATATCAATCGGGATTGTTACCTGTCCTTTTGAAGAAATACGAGAAAGTTCCATTAGTTAATTCCTCCTGTGGTTTTGAATTCTTTACTTTCTTTACCTACATTATATACTTCACAAGAGATTTTATCCAATGGTTTTTTATTATAGACATTTATTATCACTAGCCCGCCGGATGCGGGCGTACATTGATTTTCGTGCATGGCCGATAACNNCACCTTCCATTGCCACTTGAATTTTATTTAAAGCAACTAAAGAAGCATTGGCAATAAAGACTCTTCCTTCTTCCTCCACAAACAAAACTTTATCTCCTTCTTTTAAACTTAATTTTTTTCGAATATCAATCGGGATTGTTA
>DNPP01000240.1:0-763 GCA_003501365.1 Bacillota bacterium | reverse complement strand
TTGATTTTCGTGCATGGCCGATAACTATTAGTATATGAAATAAATTATATATATATTGCAATTCTCCGGTATATACGAGCTTTATTGCGCATTCTATATATCCCTATATTTTCCCAGTTTTGTCCTTGCCATTTTCTTTCTGTTTATTCACAATATTATCCAAGGGCGAACGAATTTTTGTGAGGTCCTTTTGTGTAACATGAGTATAAATCATCGTTGTTTCGGGACGGCTATGTCCTAATAATTCTTGAACATATCGCAAATCCGCTCCGTCTTCAAGTAAATGAGTTGCATATGAGTGCCGCAACACATGAATTGATACATCTTTATTGATTTGGGATTTCTCCAAAGCCTGCTCAAAAATCTTTTCAGCAGTCCGGGGCGATAAGTGCTTATCACCGCTCGGTCCAGGAAACAGCCATCCTTGAGGTCGGTAGACCTTCCAATAATTTCTTAAAGCTTCTAATGCAACCATAGAAAGTGTTACATATCGATCTTTATTGCCTTTGGCATTTCTAATCCGTATTAACTCACGATCACTATCAATATCTTCAACCCGCAAACGTATAATTTCGCTAACCCGAAGACCGGCGCTATAAGTAACCATAAGTAATAGTCTGTGTTTCGGATTTACGGTGGCATTCAACATTTTAACAATCTCTTGCCTGCTCAATATCACCGGCAATTTTTTCTCCCTGCGTGGCCGGACAATATTATCCGTAAAAGCCGAAATCTTTAATATGCTGCCATAAAAAAGTTTCAA
>DNPP01000369.1:9809-11765 GCA_003501365.1 Bacillota bacterium | reverse complement strand
AGTCGAATTTTCAATTTCGGTAGGTATTGCTTCCCCATTCAAATGTTGAATGATTCCTTTGAAATAATAAACCAGGCCTTGGGCCCCCGCATCAACCACACCGGCTTTTTTTAAAACCGGCAGCATTTCCGGAGTTTGAGCCAAGACCTGGTTGGCATGTTGGTAAATGTCTTGAATATATAAATCCAGAGAGGTTTTTTGGGACAAATTCTCAGTGGCAAATTTTGCAATCTCTTTGATAACCGTTAAAATTGTCCCTTCAACCGGTTGCCGGACCGCCTGAAAGCATAAAGTCGAGGCCCCATTTAAACCTTTCTCAATTTCCACTTTTGAAATGTGTTTTAATCCTTTGGGCAATGCTTTCACAAAACCGCGAAAAAATTGGGATACAATAACGCCACTGTTACCACGGGCACCCATTAATGCACCATATGCGGCTGCTTCTAAAATATCATTCACTTGATCGGATGAGTTTTGGGTTGCCTCCCGCAATGCGGATTGAAATGTAAGATACATATTGGTCCCCGTATCACCATCTGGAACTGGGAAAACGTTTAATGTATCAACTTCGGATTTATGAGCAAACAAACTAGCGGTACCGGAAGCCATTAACTGTTTTAGCATACTGCCGTTTATCGCACCAAGTTGCAAAATCATGCCTCCTTAGTCATGCTTAACCAATAGGGTAAAAGATGACTTTCGTTAAAATTATCATTCCATAAATTGTTTAACAGTCCCTGCCTGCAATCGCAATGATAAAGTAATAAGTGATAATCGAATCATCCGGTTATTTTTTGTTGATGCGGACTCCCTGAACAATAACGTTCACTTGTGCTATCTGAAGTCCTAATTGATTCTCAATTGCATATTTAACATTCTGGATTACATTACGAGCAACTTCTTTAATTCGTACTCCGTATTCCACAACAATATACAGATCAACTGCCACTACATCTTCTTCAATGATAATTTCAATTCCTTTGGTTAAATTGTCTCTACCGGTCAATAATTCCGAAATCCCATCCTGAATATTGCGTGATGCCATGCCGACTACCCCAAAACACTGCATTGCAGCTATCCCTGCCACCATCGCAACTGCGTTAGGCGCAATATTTACAATTCCCAGTGATTGGTTGATAACGGAATCAGACTTTACAGGCACTCTCTTTCCTCCTTTACATACTAAAACTAAATTTGTTAATTTCGCGATAAATATTTAATTTCCTGCCATCTTCACTATTGCTTTCCTTCAATAACCGTATTTAGCTCTTTCAATAATTCTGCTACCAAAATATGATGCATTTTGGCGCCGTTTTCCAAAGTCTCCATCGTCACTCCCATACAACCAATACAACCCATGCCAAAACGTTCAAAAACCTCAGCGGTTTGCGGGTATTCCTGCAAAAGATCGATGATACGAGTTTCTTTGGTTATCATAGTATTTCCTCCACAACTACCTTCCAACCCATGACTATTGATCGATTATTTGATAAATTTCGTGATTTTTCAACAAAATTCCTGCCACTTTTTTTTCAGGTACATTTAATTAATTTATACCATTTTTAACAGAGATTCAAGTGCAAGATTTAACTTGGATAATTTTAAAATCGAGCTTTAAACTTTTCCCTTGTCAGTCTGCGATGTTTATGGTAAAATTATTTTGCTTATGATGCAGTTATTTTCTTTGGAGGTGTTTTTTTTGTCTAATCGTTGTATGTTATGCGGCAAAGACTACCAAACCGGAAATTTGGTTAGCCATTCGAATATTAAAACCCATCGTCGCTGGAAGGCAAATATTCGTTTAATCCATGCGGTAATCGACGGAACAAAAAGGAAAATCCGCATATGCTCTCGTTGCCTTCGTTCAAACAAAGTCCAAAGAGCTGTTTAAGTATAACCTAAAAGACCATCAGGTCTTTAAAGACCTTCGGGTCTTTTTTGTTTTGCTTTTTTTTT
>DNPP01000369.1:936-9490 GCA_003501365.1 Bacillota bacterium | reverse complement strand
AAAAATCACCCAACAATACCCATTAGAAATTGTTGGCAACTCTTTTACTTGGTGGTGAATAGATTATGCCTCAATACAGCCAATTGAAACTATTCTCCGGCACTTCCAATCCGTTGCTCGGTCAGGAAATTGCCGATTATTTGGGGATAAAATTAGGTGGCTTGAATATCTCCCGTTTCGCCAACGGTGAAATTTATGTGCGCTATGAGGAGAGTATTCGCGGCGCCGATGTGTTCGTGGTCCAATCGTTTGCAAATAGTGTCAATAACATCAATGATACTATTATGGAACTTTTGATTATGATTGATGCGTTAAAAAGAGCATCGGTCGGACGGATAACCACAGTAATCCCATACTACTGTTACGCCCGGCAAGAAAAGAAGTCCGCCCCCCGTGAACCCATAACCGCCCGGATGTTGGCGGATATCATCTCTACGGTGGGTTCGGATCGAATCATCACAATGGATCTTCATTCTCCGGCAATTCAAGGATTTTTTAATATTCCGGTTGACCATTTAACTGCTCTTCCGATGCTGGCGCAATATATTAAGCAGAAAAAAATTGTTGATGGGGTAATTATTGCTCCGGATGCCGGTAGTGTAAAAAAAGCTGAAAAACTGGCAACCCGCTTGGATTTACCATTGGGAGTCATGTACAAACGACGACCGGCTCCGAATGTTGCTGAAATAACTTTTTTCATCGGTGATGTAAAAGATAAAGCCCCTATTATTATCGATGATATGGTCGATACCGCAGGGAGTATCATGCAGGTGGTGCAAACCTTATTAGAACGGGGAGCTAAACCCGAGATCTATTTGTTAACAACCCACGGAATCTTCTCTCCACCCGCAATTGAACGATTGCGCCATCCTGCCATCAAGGAAATTGTCGTTTCCAATACTATTCCTTTAACTCCAGAACGGACATTGCCCAATTTTACGGTTTTATCGGTAGCACCGCTATTGGGTGACGCAATCCGCCGGATTCACCAAGATATTTCGGTAAGTGTTTTATTTGATTAATTTATTCAATAATGATGATATAAAAGCAAAAGCGCCAACAGGCGCTTTTGCTTTTATATTTATAGCTCTACGCTTAATCCGGTCTGGTAGACCCGGTCCGGTTGATCAGCTAAACCTGTCTCAAACTGAAATTTAGCAGCGATTTTACGATTAAGCCGGTAAGCAGCGCCGACCCGCAACTCTTGGCCGCTCCAATTGGCGGTTTTATATTCTGCTTCCGCGGCTAAACTTAATCTTGAACCAAGCTTAACATTGACTCCCGGGGTAAGAACCAATCCAGACGTCTGGTCGGCTATCGTATTCCTGGACTCCAAATTGGTATAAGCATACAAAAAGCGATAATCAGTCCATAGTGAAATTCCATAACAAGCTACTTTGGATTGAGTCAAATCATAATCGCCATAAATAGTATAACCGTTTTGCTCGTGATTTGGACTAAACAAGGCTTTGAGTAATTTCTGTCCGTCATAACCGTCTTTAAAATTACCCATCCATACTCCGGCAATGGTAATCGCCGGGGTTACTCCATAGCTTAACTGGGCGGAATATAACGGTGAAGGGTCCCGGCCGGTTAAAAACGCTCCACTCAAATCCAATCCAAAACCAGCCGGAGCTAAGATTTTACCGTTTTCAGCCTGAAGCGCCAATGCATTCCCATAAACTACTCCTGTTAAGGATAGCAGCAAAGCGAGTAACATAACCAGTACAAAAGATAATCTTTTCATATAACGCACCTCTCTTTATATTTGATAAGTGCGTTTTTCTGTATTATGCAAGTGTTTCCTTTGATAATAATTTGTTAGTAAAGTGAATAAAAACCAATCGTTATTCCGGAACTGGGTCAATATTGTTAAATTCAATTAACCGGTGTCTTTTGGGAATCGTCGTAAATACTTCCAAAAAAAATCATCCCCGGAATCGGCTTTGATAAGTGCAGTCAAGACTAATGGCAAACTGGCCGGACCAGGATAAATTAAATACCGTGGTTCCCAATGCGGTTGAAATTTATTTTTGAAATTATGTAATCCTTTAAAATTATAAAATTGATTTAAATGTTCATAGATATAAAACAAAGCTTTCTCTACTAGCGGATCTTTCGCCCCTTTTCCGACTCCGGCTAGGGCCGAAAGCCCCAGATTAAAAGAATCGTAGCCATTCTCCTTAGCCCATCGAAATAATGATATAAACAGATATTCCATCGTTCCCGGTTCTGCATATTTTAGGCGTCGCATCAGGTCTACACCAACCTCATTATGTTGATATCCGGGTACGATATTGGCAAATGCAGTAATACTGCCATTGGCGGCTTGGACTGTCATTATTTTACTGTTACGAAGATATTCGTAGTCAAACCAACCTAATGAGAATCGTTTTTCAGTGCTACGCATTGAAGTTAACCAGTCGTCACTGATGATTTGCAGCTGATCAAGCAATGCATCATCAACAGGCGGTTCGTATAACTGTGAAGAAAAACCCGATTTGGTTAAACGATTGAGCGGCGTGCGAAGATCTTTCCCAACCTTACCTTCTAATGTAAAAGTATCCAGATTTACAATCGCTTCATGACCAATCGAAAGCGCATGCAGACCCACCGAACGGTAAAGTTTTAAATGATCGGGCAATGTTTGATAGAAAACTACCAACCAATCATTATGGTTGCAATATCCAATAAATTCTTGAATGGAATGTAAGCAATCTGCGGAAGGACCGATTGGATCACCCAGAACCAAGGCCACTCTCCCTTTTACTACAAAAGAGACAACGGTCCCACCGCTGCTAAAAAAATATAGTTTGTCATTAAACAACGCATAACGGGCGAGTGTCGTTTTTCCATATTTGTCGATGATATTTTGAGCCCGGCTTCTTTCCGCACTATCCGCCTGATGATCAATAAAGACCGGACGTACCACCATAATCAAGGCATAACCCATCGTTATGGCACCGACAATATAGATCGAATCGGTAAAAAAGCGTCCGTAATTGGTAACCGGCTGCAAACCCGGATCATAAAACTCGACAAACATCGTAATGGTTTGTTGTACTGCTTGCCAAAATCCAAAATTGATACTAAAATGACGATCTAGCAAATAAAATCCAGTGACACCATAGGCAAGAGTAAATAATAAAGCAAAGCCAAAGACTCTAAACCCTTGTTTTATAGAAGGCGGATCGGATTGGGCATGAAAATGGGAATAAGTCGTTAATAACCATAATGCCAAAAAGCAGGCCAGGATAGCTTCTTCATAATCAAATCCTTTAATGAGATGACTGACGGCAGAAATGATTAAGACCACAATCGTCAAAAACCAGGCTACTTTTTTGCGTTGTTTCAATTTACCGGCCAGTAACAATAAGGCAAATCCTGCTAAGGCTGCCGATAAACGGCCACCGCGGCGGACAACTAACGGTAAAAAGTCATCGATTAATTGTAACCGATAAGTTAAAGCTGGAACGATCGCCGAAAAAATATTAATGATGCCCATTAAGGCGGTTAAAAAGGTACCCGCCCAAACGCTCCAGCCCTCAACCAAGTGGTATTTTCGCAACTTTATCAACGAATCACTCACACTCATTTTTAGCTAATTACTGATTTTGTGTAGACGGTATGCCTGATTGTCCATTGTGAATTTGTGAATTATAGCTAAAACTCCGCCGATCCAGTTGTTCGCGGGAAAGGAATCACATCTCGGATGTTGGTCATGCCTGTTAAATACATGATTATTCGTTCAAATCCCAGGCCGTAACCGGCGTGTTTTGTGCCGCCAAATCTCCGGGTATCCAGATACCACCAATAATCTGTTTTGGACAAGCCCAATTCATTCATCCGTTTATCCAGAACTTCCATCCGCTCTTCCCGCTGACTACCGCCAATGATCTCTCCTACTCCCGGTACCAGTAAATCCATTGCCGCCACTGTTTTTTGATCGTCATTCAAACGCATATAAAATGCCTTGATCTCTTTGGGATAATCAATCACAAAAACCGGCTTTTTAAAGATCTTTTCCGTCAGGTATCGTTCATGTTCCGTCTGTAAATCACTGCCCCACTCCACCGGATATTCGAAGCTAGCCTTCTCCTTGAGCAACAGTTCAATAGCCTCGGTGTAGGTAAGTTTTCCAAATTCAGAATTAACTACATTATTTAGTCGTTCAAACAAACCCGGGTCGATAAAACTATTAAAGAACTCCATTTCTTCGGGAGCGTTCTCCATGATATAACGGATTAAATACTTGACCATTTCTTCAGCAAGCTCCATATTGTCAAGTAGCTCAGCGAAGGCAATCTCCGGCTCAATCATCCAAAACTCGGCTGCATGTCTGGGAGTATTGGACTTCTCCGATCGAAAGGTCGGCCCGAATGTATATATATTGCGAAATGCCATACAGTATGTTTCACCTGTGAGTTGTCCGCTGACTGTTAAATTGGTTTGTTTACCAAAAAAATCTTGTTTATAATCGATCTGGCCTTGCTCGTTTTTGGGTAAATCGTTAAGGTTAAGGGTGGTCACTTGAAACATTTCACCGGCTCCTTCACAATCGCTGCCGGTAATTAACGGGGTATGAACGTAAACAAAATTTCTTTCCTGGAAAAATTTATGAATGGCAAATGCGGCTAGTGAACGAACCCTGAATACTGCGGCAAACGTATTGGTGCGTGGTCGCAAATGAGCGATTGTCCGTAAAAATTCAAAAGAATGTTTCTTTTTCTGGAGTGGATAATCGGGAGTAGAGGTGCCTGCTATCGCTATCCCTACTGCTTTTAGCTCAAAGGGTTGTTTCGCTCCCGGACTTTCCACCAAGATTCCCTCGACTTCAATGGCTGAACCAACCGAGAGTTTAACGATAATGTCGAAATTCTGCAACGAATCATCAAAGACCACTTGTAAATTTTTAAAGAATGAGCCATCGTTTAATTCAATGAAGCCAAAAGTCTTTGAGTCCCTGATTGTCCTTACCCATCCGGAAATTTTTATAGACTGGTTGATGTAGGATGGCGTTTCACGAAAGAGCTTCTTGATGAGCAAATTTTCCAATCCAATCCCTCCTAGATAAATATATATTGTTGCACATTTCTCAACTTTTTAGCTACTTGATTTGGTAACGGATTAATTTTCGGTAATGAGTTATGTTTTCCTGCCAACAACGTTGTTTATCTATAATATTTATTTAACCAGCTAACATGATATTTGTAGAATAGCGTAAAATAGATAATAAGTAACCAAAGAAAGGTTGAGCAAATATCCAAGCGATTTATTTAAAAAAAGAGGAACAAGTTCGGAAAATTTTTAACAGTATAGCCCCGAGATATGATTTGACGAATACCTTGATCAGTTTTGGTATTCACCATTTTTGGCGCAAAACCGCCATTAAAATGGTAGCCGTGCCAAGAGGGGGCAAAATCATTGATGTTTGTTGCGGGACCGGCATGATTACTAGGGATTTGGCTCGTAAGGCCGGAACCGGCGGTATCGTAGTTGGACTGGACTTTTCCATTAAAATGTTGGAAGTAGCCAGATCTCGGTTTGAACATTCCCCATGCAAAGCTTTGGTTCAATTTATTGAAGCGGATGCAAATATAATACCCTTCCCTGACAATACCTTTGATTGTGCGACAATCGGTTACGGCTTACGGAATATCTCCGATCCCAAACGACTGCTTTTAGAGGTTAAACGAGTCGTAAAACCGGGTGGCCGAGTACTTTCGCTGGAAATGGTTAAACCTTATTTGCCGGTTTTTAAAGATGTTTATGAATGTTATTTAAATCATTGGGTTCCACTGTTAGGCCGCTTATTAGCGCACAATCACGCCGCATATCGCTATCTGCATGATTCAATAGCCTCATTTATTCATAAAGATCAGATAAGTAAAATCTATCAAGAATTAAATTTTAAGGATATTCAATGCCACGATTTGACCTGGGGAATTGCCGTAATTCATCTGGGCAGAAAGCCCTAATTATTTATAGGCCGGAATGCCAAGCATTGTAGGAATCGACGCAAAAACATAACCTGCCGATTTCAGAGTTTCAATGATAAAGGGTAAAGATTGTACGGTGCCGGTTCCGGCTTCAATACTGCCATCACAAGCATTGTGCATCAGCACAATCGCTCCCGGCTTAATATTCACTATGACCCGTGAAGTAATTGCGGGGCCGGTTAATCCCATCCAGTCGTAGCTGTCGATATTCCACATGATAATTTTATAACCCATGGCAATAATTTCCTGCATCGTGGTGTCATTAAAGAAACCAAACGGAGGACGAAAAAGTGCCGTTCGAACTCCTGCGATTTGATAAATCTCCTCTTCCGTTCTTAGAATTTGTTCTCTGACTTGTTCAGCCGATATTTTAGTGATATCTAGGTGATCATACGTATGATTACCGATAATGTGACCCTTTTGGACAATCTGCCCTACCATACTTGAATTTTGATGAGCACATTTTCCTAAAGCAAAAAAGGTCGCTTTAACATCATACCGGGCAAGGATTTCTAATAATATCGGAGCGAAAAGTGAGTCCGGAACATCATCAAAAGTTAAAGCCGCCAGTTTATTAGTCGGTCCATGATAAAAAATATTTCCCGAAGAAGGGATTTCTTGATTAGGATCTGTTATGTACGGCTGCTGGGCAAACGATGATAGCTGGGGAAATTTTTGGGCTAAAAATGGATTGGCTGAATATTTGTTAATAGGAAGCTTATACCCATATAAATAGGGATTCGCCATGATATTCACCTCAATTTTGTCAATTAGGACAATATATTATATCGCTAAACCCATTGAAGGGTTCTGATAAATCACCATAAATCTGTTCTTTAATCCTAAAACGGATTTTGGCATAGCCTCATAATATATCTTATAAATAGCATCAATCGATAGGAGGTGTCGATTCCATGTCGATCAATCAATTTAGAAGGTCACCTGATCGTAGAGGTAGACCGGGATACAGACCGCCTTATTATTTACCGCCCTATGGGCAACAATGTCCTTATAGCCAACCATACCCCTATGGATCACCATACGGAAGCCCTTATGGGAGCCCATATGGACCCGGTCAGTACGGGCAACCATATCCATATCAACAACCATATCCTTCTCAACCGATTCCAACCGCTCCACAACCGGAAACTTGTCCTCAAGGAGCGCTTCCATATACAGTTCAGTCCGGCGATACTCTGGAAAATATCGCCAGCCGTCTGGGAATTACGGCAAATGAGATTACTGCACTCAACCCAAGAGTCAACTTTAGTGTACCGCTTCAAAATGGACAATCAATTTGCTTGCCGGCGGGAAATGAATAAAGTATTAATTTCTATTCGCTAATATCAAAAGACTATAGCCCAAAACGAACTATAGTCTTTTGATAGTAATTTTGGAATGGCATTATCGATATTAATTCTACTTTGTTAAGGTCAAATTTTGGGTCAACCGGAGGCTGAAGCCATCCGGCTACAAGATGAAAGGACCTCCGGCCCTATATTTGACGGGATATTTAGCCAGTAAAGTTTGTGCTCTCTCTTGATGCCAATAAAACTGCTTTATCCGCATTTGCTAAACCAAATCCATAATATTTGTCAAAGCCGGGTGCACCTAAATCAATCGAAGAGCGATGCAAAATATCGGTTACCGCTGCCGGTGAAAAATTGTGATTTACAGCTTTGATTAGAGCCGCCACTCCGGATACAAACGGCGTTGCCATTGATGTTCCGCTGTAATAAGTGTAAGCCGAGGCGCCGGCCCCACCAATAAAGGTGCTCAAGATATCCGTACCGGGCGCCACTACATCCAGTTTCGATCCAAAATTAGAATATACCGCCCGTTTTCCGTCACGGTCAATCGCCCCAACGGTGATCACACCTTTACAATTTCCCGGTGTATCAATGGAGCCATTTTCGTTACCAGCCGCTACTACAACACTGACTCCGCGTTTGATTGCATAGTTTATCGCCTCTTGAAGCGCATCATTTTCACCCGGCCCGCCCAAACTCATATTGATGACCTCAGCGCCGTGATCAGTAGCATATTTTATACCTTCAATGATATTGGCGTCACTACCGCTTCCATCATCATCCAATACCTTAATCGGCATTATTTTACAACCGCTGGCGATACCGGTGATCCCAATGCCGTTATTAGCTTGTCCTGCAATGATACCTGCAACATGTGTCCCGTGACCCAGGCTATCATTGGTGCTATGCTTGTTATCGGCAAAATCCCCTCCCGGAACGATACTATCTTTTAGATCGATATGATTGGCATTGACCCCGGTATCCAAAACAGCAACTGTCACACTAGCGCGTTGGATGAAATCGACCGTATTCCATGTTTGGTCGGCGGCGACCATTTGTACTCCCCATTGAAAAGCGTAATAGGGATCGTTCGGAATAAATTTAGCCTTGATCGCATAATTAGGCTGGACGTAGTCCACATCGGGATTACCGGATAACTCGTGTAATGCTTTAAAATAAGTGCTATCGGCAGGTAATTGAACTAAAGTCAATCCTAACTTACGATTAAGTTCTCTGGTTCGGAGA
>DNPP01000369.1:0-603 GCA_003501365.1 Bacillota bacterium | reverse complement strand
TTAAATTTTACAATAAGTTCTCTGGGCACAATTTGACCTTTATTGATAATTTGCCGGTCATGGTAAGACTTACCATAAAAATAAGCTCCTTGGTTTTGAAAAATAACGGACCCCGATTTGCTGTCTTTCACTACAATGTGTGACTCCGCTTGGGGCTTTGAAATAGCAGAACTGGCTGCAGAAACCTGGGGTATTAAAAATAGCACCCCTACCCAAATAAGAATCCATAAACTTTTGAGCAATCTTTTATTAAATAACGGCATTGATTATCCTCCATTTAAAGTGATGATGAGGAAAATTTTCAAAGGAATATACTCATCAGAAAGAATATATCAAATTATAACGATTAAATTTAGCTCATACTAGCTGTAGTTCTTAACATCAGTTAATAAATATTCCAGATTATGAAGGCTTTTTCATTTTCACTATCACTATCACTATCACTATGACGACTCTGTCCTGTATTTTGTGCTTTTGTCGTAAAACGGATTTTTGCATTAGTTCATAGGATGTATTACCAAAGCCGTTATAAGCAAAAATTCAATTCGAGGTGAAAAACATGTCCATAAATGAAGGAGCTGAATTTTTCGAATATACCATCCA
>DNPP01000222.1 GCA_003501365.1 Bacillota bacterium | reverse complement strand
ATTTTACGCTGTCCGCCACTGGCGATCAATGAATCCGGCAAAGATAATGCGGTTTGCGGCGAATATTTGGACCGGGTATTGGCTCGGTATAAGCCTCGTTACGGTTGTGGGAAGTGTCAAACCGGCATTCCGTGCGAAACTCAGATTCCCAATCGTTCGGTAAAGAACAAGGATCATTGATAAAAACTTTCGATATCGGTATTAGTAAAAGTTGTAAGCAATAATATAGTCCTTAAATTGTCTAGCGGCTTGAGGTAAATAACGGTTTTGCACAAATGATAACCCAGTTGTTCGGCTACAATTGGGTTCTTTGATGTGCACGGCTATTGGGTGTATCGTGGGTAATTTATTCCATGGCTGTATTGGATATAAAGCGACTCCGAAACCGAGATTGACCAATTCCGCTACTTTGGTGGCGATATCCATTTCAAAAACAATGTTGGGAGTAAATCCAGCCTGACGGCAACATTCCTCCGTAAGATCCCGGATGCCGAATCCCTCTCGTAAGCTTATAAACGGTTCATTGGCAGCTTCGATTAGATTAATGCTGCCACGCTCCGCAAATTGATGACCCTCGGGAACAATCAAAAATATTTCTTCAGTAAAGAGCGGTTTGCACTCAATGAAAGGCCCTTCAATCGGTGGGGAAGAAATGCAAAGATCAACCTTGCCGTTTTCAAGTTGTTGCTTCATTTTCGCGGTTGAACCTATAATGTGACGGAATGCGGTATGGGGATAGAGTTCAAGAAATCCTTTAAGCAATTTAGGAAATGCCGGCAGATAATTGGAAGCGACTGTGACTCTTGAGTTTTCATTTCCCATCATGTCCGATAATTCCCGCTTACCATCTTCAAACTCAAGTAATATCCGATCCACATGACTCTTAAAAACCCGCCCAAACTTGTTCAGTTTGATCTGCCGGCCTTGGCGTTCAAATAAGTTGACTCCCAGGCTTTGTTCGAGTTGGGAAATCGCCTTGCTTAAGGAGGGCTGTGCAATGTGAAGTTCAGCGGCAGCGCGGGACATGTGTTCATACCTAGCAACAGTCTGAAAATATTTCAGTTGATTCAGTTCCATAGCTAACTTTCTCCTTTATTAATAGCTTTTAGCTATATAATAATGAAAATTATATATTTGTTGTTATTAATAATCAAGAGTATAATCATTTTTTAGAATCAATGGGGAGATAAAAGGATGTCTTTTGATTTGAAGCTATGAAAATCTTTTTTAAAAAGTTTTCTAAAAAAGAAGGGTAAGTTCATGAAAAGCAACTCGTTTTTAAAAATGGAATCCATAGATGCCTACCAAAGAAATATTTACCGACAATTATTGAGGGATGTCGGGTTAACCGAAGCCCCTGATTGCGAGGTTCAATTTACCGGGCCGGCTGACCCAATGGTTGATTCACCTTATTATTTGGCAGAAGGATTTGCCGCTTTAGCGGGTGCCGTCGGTATGGCCAACGCTATGATTTGGCAAATGCGGGGAGGAGAGGGTCAAAAGATCACCGTTGACCGCCGAAAGTCCATGTATCACCTATATCGGATGCAATTCCTCCGCCAGAACGGCTATCGGGTTTTACTCTCGGCCCCGTTCAAAAATACGGGAATGACCCATCTCTGCAAAGACGGGCGTTTTATTGAAACTACGACAACCTTCCGGCATTTAGAAGACGACATGCTGGAACTACTCAACTGTATCAATACCAAGGAGGCAGTGGATGCCGCTTTTAGGAAATGGAATTCATTTGAACTGGAAGAAGAAATTAACCGGCGCGGGCTTTGCGGTGCAGTTGTCCGTACTAAAGAAGAGTGGCGTAATCATCCCCAGGGGAAAGTCCTGACAAGTATCCCGGTCATTACCATTGAAAAAATTTCCGACAGTCCTCCGATTCCTTTTAACGCGGCCGACCGGCCCTTGAGGGGGATACGGATATTGGATCTGGCTCATATTGTCGCCGGTCCAACCATGGGCAATGTTCTGGCCGAGCAAGGTGCCGATGTGTTGCATATTAACCCTCCCAATCACGAACAAATCATTCCCAATATTATGGACACAGGCTGGGGTAAACTCTCGGCCTATCTGGACCTGAATGATCCGGTGGATGTCACGCGACTTCATGATTTGATCAAAGACGACTGCGATGTATTTATTCAAAGTTACCGTCCAAATGCCTTCAATAATCGTGGCTTTACGCCTCAAAAAATGGCTGAGATGCGCCCGGGAATCATCCGGGTGGATGTTTCCGCCTACGGGCCTGTTGGACCTTGGGCTCATTATAAAGCATGGGAAAATATTGCGCAAGCATGCACAGGGATCACCGTTGACCAAGGAACAATCGATACCCCATCGCTTGCACCCGGTTTTTTGAGCGATTATTCAACCGGATACTTCGCCGCCCTTGGCGTCCTGGCGGCCCTAATTCGGCGGGCCCGTGAAGGGGGAAGTTACCATGTTCAGGTGTCTTTGGCCCGGGGGTGCATGTGGTATCAGGACTTAGGGTATGTTGCCGAAAAGGATCGTCAAAAGTTTATGGAGAGTCTTCCCGAACAGATCAAACGTTGTCTTGACCCAAGGGTTGGGGATGGTTTCAACGATCGAGTGGAATTAATGGAAACGGATACCCCGTGGGGCCGGTTGACTCATATGGCTCCGCTTATAAAGTATTCTAAAACCCCGGGTTATTGGGAACGGCCGACCGTGCCCCTTGGCTACCATCGGGCTGAATGGCCCAGAATTTGAATTGAGGGTTTCGCAATGACTGTCCAAACGAGGAGTGAATAAAATGAAATCCAGTGCATGGCAAAAATTTGCATTTGCCTGGCTGATAATAGCGGTAGTTGGTTTTGGCATAAGTTCCGGGAGCTCGGCGGAGAACCTAAAAGCGGAGCAATTGACTTTGGATCAGGCGATTCAAATCGCCATGAAAAGCAGTTTACAGCGGCAGATGGCCCAGGATGACGTTCAAGCGGCTGAGGAAAAGGTAGCCCAATCCAGTTCGGCATACGGGCCAAAACTTACATTGAACGGTATGTATAACCATTATGACGAACAACCGGCTCTGGTTACTGTGAGTACGGGGCTCGCCAATTTGGCTAACCAACTTGGCGATTCAGTAGCCGTACCTGATGATGGCTTAGATTATTATGGATATATGATTCATCTGGAACAACCCCTGTATACCGGTAATAAACTAACTGCCACCCACCGGCAGGCCGAAGCCAACCTGGGGAACGCCGCCTCTAATTTGACCGCAGCCGAAAACGATTTGGTATTGGAGGTTAAAAAAGCCTACTATACGGTATTGCTGGCCGAGCAGATGGAAATCACGATGGAAGAAGCGGTTGGCAGTATGGAGCATCATGTGGCTGAAGCCAAATCGTATTTCAAAGCGGGTATGGTCCCACGGATTGATATTATGCGGGCCGAAGTGAAACTGGCCGATTTGAAACAGAAGCAATTGATGGCCAAGAATAACTTACGGCTGGCTAAAACGGCTTTTAATTATGCCTTGGGCGTGAATCTAAATACGGCTTATGTCCTCAAAGACCAGATGAGTTACAAACCGTTACAGGAACAGCTTAATTCCTGCCAGGAGAAAGCCTTGACCTACCGGCCGGAGCTGGCGGCGATGAAAGCCAAATTAGATATGGCCAAACAGGCGGTAGAAATCGCCAAAAGCGGAAATAAGCCGATGGTGGCTCTGGAAGTTGAAAAGCATCATTATGAACCGAACGAATCCAATCCTACCTTGCTCATGGGAGTGGTTGCCACTGTTAAGTTATACGATAGCGGTATGATTCATCATCAGATCGCCGAAGCGGAAGAGAAGCTAAAAAAAGCCATAACCGGCCAGGAACTTATGGAACGCGTCGTTAAACTCGAAGTGGAACAGGCCTATCATAATGTGGAAGCAGCCCTTGAGGCAATAGCAGTTGCCGAAGAGAGCCAAGCACAGGCGGAGGAAACATTACATATGGCGGATACCAGCTATAAAGCCGGGGTAGGGACTTCACTGGAACGGATTGATGCCGAGGTAGGTTTAACCCAAACTCAGACCAATTATACTCAGGCACTAAGCATGTATAACATTGCAATGGCTCAATTAGCAAGGGCTATGGGTATTCAAAAGGAGGATTTTCAATGAAAAAGGCGGGGAAAATTATTATCGGCTTGGTAGGGGTCGCTTTGGGAGTATCCTTGCTATTGATGTATATTCATCGTAATCAGGTGACGGTCGGAGGAAATATCCAGCCGGATGAAATCACCGGCAGTATTGAGGCGCAACAAACGGATGTCAACGTGAAAGTAGCCGGCCGGGTATCGAAGGTCTATGTTGATGAAGGAGATAAAGTCATGGCCGGCCAAAGCATCGCAGAGATGGAAGCCGATAATTT
>DNPP01000072.1 GCA_003501365.1 Bacillota bacterium | reverse complement strand
TGGGGATGAGCGAAAAAGTACGGGGAAGAGAGTAAAGAGGTTGGAGAGAATCCAACCTTTTTATTAGAAAAAAGCAGGATTTGGCAGTTTTTTTCATAATACTTATTTAATAGTTCGTAAAAGTTTGGAATTTTAAAATTTGAAATAAGTTGGTGGAAAAATGGGTTCCAAGATGAATGCCAATTCGGTGTTGCCTTTGTCCAAGGCAGAAAAGGACCGACTCGAATATCAACGTTACAAGAACCTGGGGATCTGCCCGAAGTGCAAAAAGAATAAACCGGAACCCGGGAAAGTAGCTTGTAATGAATGCTTGGAAAAAGCCAGGAAGTAGATTAACCGGCATCCTATTTAAAAAGTGCTTTAATTAACTTTATACCATCATTAAGCACAATCTGCGATTTATTATCGAAAGCCGGGTCCAGCGAAGCAATCCCACAGCCGGCTATGGTAAACTTTTCTTTGATCATTCCCAGACAATTTATCACCGTTTCCACGCGTAAGCCACCGGATACTGCAAAATGGTTGGCTTTGGCGTCGCCGGTTTCGAGCACATCCATGTCAATATGAATATATACATCTTGGACCCGGTTGGCCAGGTTGTATAGAACTTGCTGAAAGTGTGAAATAAAAGCGCGGGTGTCACTTGAAATGTTGGTTACAACCGGGATCCCCGCCTTTTCAAATCCGCTTTTTTCCGCCAGGTCCAGATCGAGCGCACCCACCTGGATAACATTGCATTCCGGCACCGGTTTATAACCGGGTATTTGCTGCTGTAGTAGGGATTGCCAACAGCGGCCGGTAGCCATGGCCAGTCCCATACCATCTAAAAACCCGCTGAGGGTAGTTTCGGGGGTATTATAGTCGCCATGGGCATCGAACCAGATGATTCCGATGGGGTCTACATTTAGTCCCGCCAAGGCGCCGACACAACTATTACAATTTCCCGAGAGTATCAAGGGGAAGGTGCTATCGGGGAGAGAAGCAACATGTTCCGCTAAGAGTTGATTTAACTCGAAAGCAGTGCCGATTTCCATAAGAAAAGCTGATTTGGATAGGATGCGATGGCCATTAACCGGATGGCCGTCTTTTTGTAGTATGGCGGCGAGGCCGTTATTTAGAAAATAATCCGGGCCGCAGCCGGTTCTTTCACAATAATGCCCGGAATCATAGGGGACTTGAATCAGTTCGATGTTCATCGAAATACCTCCATTAAGGATATAGGTGGATGTTTATTTGATAAAAACAAAAATGGCAAATGCTAAAAACAATATCTCGCGCAGAGGCGCGGTGGCGCAGAGGAAACATTGAACATCAATATATTATTCTTTTTTTCTATTAATATAATCTTGTAAATATGAGAAATACCTGCCGATATGGACGCCATCCATTAATGCATGGTTTACTTGGACAGAAAACGGTAATAAAATCTTGTTATTTTCTGAAAAATATTTCCCCCAAGAAATTTTGGGTACCGAATCATTTTTGTTCAATGAAATAGTATGGGATAAATGGGTAAAAGAAATCCAAGGGATACAGGTTATGTATATCAAATCATCTCTTCCGGCAAGTTTCTCCAGATTAAAATAATTCTGCTGATTGTTAGATTCTGCTTCAGCGTATTTCACAAATTCCAAAAGATCATCCTTCATTTCAACGGTAACTAATTTAAACAAATCAGTTTCGTTATCATTTAAATCAGTAAATGAAGGATGAAGTTTATCATGCAAAATAAGCTTGTTTTCTCGAATCCGGTAACGAAAATCAATTATTTGATTGGCGGCATAAGTTGCAGCGTAAATCATGGCATAGTAAAATGATATCTGCTTGGTTCTCACAAAGTTGAGGAAATTAGTGACGTCAATATTGGCGCAAATATTAAATTGAGGATAATCCATTCGGTGAAAGAACTCAAAGTGTTCCTTCCTTTTCCAAGTAGCTAAGTCGATGAATTCCATTTTTTTCTCCATAAAAATATGTTTTATCAGCGGTCACGATGGACAATGTTTTTAGCCGATTGTCTGAATACCAGTCTCAATAGCGATTTGACGTTCTTTCGTCAAAAGAGCGGCATAAGCTAATGCAGCATCAATATCTTCCGGTTTTAAGGTTGGATAGCTCTTCAAAATATCTTCCCGCGAGGTGCCTTCGGCAAGGTTATCCAATATGACTGAAACTGGAATTCTAGTTCCTAATATACATGCGGTTCCATGGCATATTTGGGGGTCAACAGAAATTCTTTTTAAATTCATAGCAATCACCTCTATACATATTATACCAGAAAAATGAACTTAAAGCCCCAGGGAGGGGGCGAATGATGCCATTGTTACCCAATAATAGCCAGACTGAGCCCTGCTCTTAATTTTGTGGCCCACAGTTTCGGCGGCGAGTGTCTTTTTGAGCGACCAAAAAGGCACCAAAAAGTCGCCGGACCCGCGTGGTTCCGGACCTCCGGCTATTCATCCAAGGCTTTTAGAGGGCCTTCACCATCCATGGTCTTTCGACTGGCAATAGGGCTTTGGCTTCTGATACCGACCGCCGTTTTTCGTCCTTGTAAAGAGGCGTCGCCGACTCCATCCTTGGAGTCGGGTGCAGGGAGATATATGCAGTTTTCATCACACGCACAATCTGTTAATTGATACCCTGGGATCGGAGTATTATGGCAACTAACCGGATAAGGTCCTGACATTTGTAACTTGCCTAAGTGAGGCCAGTAAAACAATTTTTCCGTTGACAAACCCACACCAAAACCAGATTCAGATTTTCGAAAGTCCATAGCAAATTGCAACCGTAGTTTCGTTCAACCGAGTGTTTCTAAAATCAAGCGAAGTTAAACCCTACTAGCCCTAAAAGGCCACAAGCTTTTTGGGGCTTTCTGCCCGGTTAATTTCGGATACACTGCTTAGTGTTATAAGAAGTAACGGTCCGGCAGCAGTAAACCCACTTTCACGCCAGCCGAACCATGGATGGTTGGCTGGTCGACCTCTTTTAAGCGCTAATTATCTCAACATTTCTCTTCTCAACTTGTTCAGCTTCAATTGCTTGTTTTGCTTCTTCAATAATTTCACAATCAATATCCTTGTTAAAAATATCTTTATATGCCTTTTTAAAATTATCAGTTTTTCTAAAGTCTCGTAATAATGGCCAATCTTTAAAAAACTCTTCGCTCATTTCTTCAAGTACGGCTTGATTTCTCATAAAACGTTCGGCATCTTCAAATCTTTCTTCTAAAACAGCAACAGCAAAGTGATACTTAGTATGGAACGGTGTCCAATCGACTGAATGAAGTTTGGTTAAAAAGTCTTTGCCTCCGAATTTCAATGCTATACAAAGATTTATTAAGTAGTAATATTTTATATCACCCTTAGAAGTCAATTTTTCAGGAATATCTAAGGCAAATTCGAATAATCTCTCAGCCAATTCCCAACGTTCTTGATTAAAGAGATTAACACTTTCATTATTCAAAATTTTATCTGCCTCTTCAAAACAATTATCAAATAATCTTCGGACAGTAGCTTGGCTAATATGTACACATAACTCATAAAAAGAATCTAAAGCCTTACGAATGTATTTGTCACCTGCAGATAAACATACTCCTTCTTTAATCTTAGTATCGATTTCAATTTCATATTTTTTACAGTTTTCTAGATATTGTTCTGTAACTTCTCCACCAGTATGCACAAACAAATTACGTCTTTCTGTTATTTCTAGTATATCTTTCCACCCCGAAAAACTTTGTTCGATACCTAATTTCAATTTTGAATCTAAAAATGTAATTTGATTATAATGCGAGTCACGCATCATAAGGTCAATTTCTTTAATTATTAGGTCACCTTTCAATACATCAAGAGATTCAATCTCTAATATTTCTCGATAAGATAATTTCTTATCAATATTTTTAAGCCAATCGATATTTTTTTCAAATGAAATTCTTAGTATTGTGGAAAAAAATTCATCGAATTTCGAAACAATAGATGAAACTACATTCTGGCGGAACATAACATCTGCACGTCTCATTTTTCTAACATAACTTAAAAATTCTTTTGCATCTTGCATCGACTTTGTTGTATATTGCCGTATTTTTCCACCCGCGATTTCAACACTTAACGCTTTTATTTTTTCATTTCTTTCTTCATCTTTACTTTTTAAAATAGGTAAAACCAGCTCAAACATTTCTGCTAAACATTCTAGATTATCTAAAAGATTTGTCTGAGCAAAAATTATCTCATTCCAAGGTGATTTCTTTCGTTCTACAATTTTTTCTTCGGTTTTGATAGTATCAATTTTCCCAGCAGTCTTTTCTTGTTTTTTCTCCATTAAAATTACCCCCATTTGTATTGGCCGTGCCCACGACGGGCCGGCCACGAGGACCGGTATTTTTTATAACTACTGAATTCCCGACATTGTATCGTGTATAAAAATCAATTTCATATATGACACGACACAATGTCGTATTTAAGTATGTTTCTGGTTTCATAATCGTACTCTCAACAAATCATCCTTCCACTTTTCGGCAATTCCCTCTTTTTTCCTGCCTAAACCATAATAATTTCCCTTTATCAATTTATACCGCCCCCAAACCCGCCCCAAAGTTTATCCCCATGGTCATTGTCATCAAAATAAACCACAATATATTAAAGGTCGTTTGAAATAATTAAATAACACCCTAAAACAGTTGATCGACTTTAGCCGAAAGTTATGGCGTCCGGCGCTTTCACCCCAGTGCGCCGGGTAAAACTTGCCGGATTGGATGAACTTCTTGAATACATAATCGCGTCGTCAAAAGTGGTGAGATGCAAGGCGTGACCGAGTGAAGCCCGGAAGCGTACTCGATGTACGTTGAGGACTGGAACGACCGAACAACGCAGCAGATTGCCGCTTTTCACGGCGCATCATCCAATCCGGCAAAGCTTTTTTGCTCACTCTCACGTTTCTTATAACTAATAGGTAATCCCCAATCCCTAACATTTGCAACGAATAACTAACAACTCATAGCAGGAGAACCCCCCCCCCATCCTGAATACTATTTCTTGATCTTTTTGTAGCGTTTATCGTAACTTATTATCGGGAGTGATTTACCAGTGGATATTTTGGCTAATTTAAACGAACCTCAACGCGAAGCGGTCTGTCATACCGAAGGACCGCTTCTCATTTTGGCCGGAGCCGGTTCCGGCAAGACCCGAGTACTGACCCACCGGATTGCGCATCTGATCGCTCAGGGAGTAGCGCCCTGGCAGATCCTGGCGG
>DNPP01000438.1:26133-26261 GCA_003501365.1 Bacillota bacterium | reverse complement strand
AACTTACAAAGTACCGGTAAAACTACTGATATGGCGATCCAGGGTGACGGATTTTTTGTAGTCGCTAATGGTTCAAGCCAGTATTATACCAGAGCCGGTAATTTCGATGTTGATGCCGACGGCAATTT
>DNPP01000438.1:21451-25861 GCA_003501365.1 Bacillota bacterium | reverse complement strand
GTAAACAGCGCGAATGGATTAAAGGTCCAAGGCTGGCAGGCAGATGTAAAAGGTAATATAATAACCAACACGGCTACTGGATCAGTGCAATTACCATTAGGAAGAACGATTGCCCCAATTGCCACCTCGAAGATTCAATTTCAAGATAATTTAAATGCCTATACTAACGGAAAATTGAGTTATGGAACCAGCATCGCATTAACGGATGCAAACCAAAAGCCAATCACTCTGAAGGTGGAGTTAACACCGGTGAAAGATGCCTTCAATACGTACAATTACTCGATTGTACCGGCTGATGGTATGGGTGATGTTACCGCCGGCGTTTCGTCAGGGACCATTAGCCTAGATCAATTTGGAGTGGTTACGTCAATCGTTCCAGGTGGTGAACTTACGGTTACTCCCACCGGTGGTAGCCCGATTGTGGTTCAATTGCCGAAGATAAATCAGAGAGACGGCGGGTTCTTTAATATTAATCCGGTTGGTACTTCGCAGACGCTTCCTTTAACCGGTTTTAACGGAGCGGGAACCTATGGCCCCATGAAAGTGGTGGATCAAGACGGCAACCCAATGAATCTTACCTATATCGTTTCCAATGTTGGGGGCAATAGCTATAAATGGGCAGTATCGGCCGACGGTGGTAAAGTGCTTACCGGCGCAACCGGTACTTTCGATTGGACCGCATCAACCGGGGTAAGCAATGTCAGTGAAGGCGGAACGATTATTGAATCGAACGCCGGTAATAGTATTCATATTGAACCTCCGGTTAATGGCAGCGCAGTTCAATTTTCCGTGGTTGAAAATGCCCCGGTTGAAGCAAATTGGGGAGGGATAGCAGCCGGTGTTAACAATCTAACATTTACGGATGCTTCAACTCCGCCGGTTACTGTAACGGTACCGGTGCAAATTAGCGGACCCAGTGGCGCAGCCGGTACTACTTATACATATAATGTCGTTGGGCCTGTGACTAACGGAACTTTGATTTCAGGCGGCAACGGTCAATTTGACTGGAACGGCACCGCTATTTCCAATGCCACCACTTCGAAGATCGTGCTTAAATCAACAAACGGGTTGGAGATCGACCTTACTCCGCCATTAAATGGGGAGACTTCAGGTAATGCAATCTTTCGTCAGGTTCCTGCGAAAGCTCTTTTAGCGACATTTAAGGCGCCGCCTGAAACGATAACGTCGACCAAGGTTTATGACTCACTGGGAGTTCCCCATACGGTGACGACTAAGTTGGCGCGTACAGGAACTAATCAATGGAGTTGGAATGCCACAGAAGACAGTGGTTTACCAATGACCAACGCCAGTGGAATTTTGGCTTTTGATACCAAGACCGGTTATGTAACCAATACTCCGGGCGGACCGATGACCTTTACTCCGGTAGGCGCTGATCCGGTAAATATAACACCGGATTTCGCGAAAGCGACTCAAGGCTTTACCTCGGATGTTTCTAATGATGAAAATCAATGGCCGCTTTCGACATTTGGAGGACCGATTCAGGACGGTTATCCGTTGGGGACCCTTACTGGTTACAATATCGACAATACCGGGCGGATTGTTGGAGTATTCTCCAATGGCATGAATCAAGATCTAGCCCAAGTTGCGGTTGCAACCTTTACCAATCCAGGTGGTCTTATGCGCTCCGGTGATACGATGTTTCAAGAATCAAGCAACTCCGGAACAGCCACGATTGGACAAGCCGGAGTTGGTGATCGCGGCACCATCTCGGCGGGTACCCAGGAAATGTCCAATGTTGACTTATCGCAAGAGTTCACCGAGATGATCGTGAGTGAACGTGGTTTCCAGGCTAATTCAAAAATTATTACCACTTCTGATGAAATGTTGCAAACTCTGGTTAACTTAAAACAATAATCAGTGAAGACCCTTAATCGGGCTGTGGCAAAATAAAAAATTTCGATAGAGATATACAATATATCCATGTTTTGCATAATCGGGCGGAGTAATATATTGTATATCTCATGGATTTTAAATACTTTTGCAACAGCCCCATTAAGAAAATGACGATAGTCTATGAGGAGGAGAAATGATCACAGTACACCGTCTCAATGGAGAAGAATTCTTAATTAATCCCCATCTGATCGAAATTATTGAAGCCGCCCCTGATACGACTATTTCTTTGGTTACCGGACGAAAGTTAATAGTTAAAACTCCGGTGCCGGATATTATTGCCCAGATTATCGAATACCGTCGTCTGATTGGTAACCGTAATTTTAGTGAATATGAAGGGACCAATAAAGTATAATCACAAAACTGCCGATAAGTTATTAATTGAATAAGCGAGTAATCCGAAAAAGCCATCCGGTCAATCCCGATGATCCGATGAACATTTTTTATATTTTTTATTATTTATTACTTGTAACCCTTAATAACTAACGTTATTACACAAAAAGATAGTTGCTATAATTTTTGATAAATAGTATTATTAAAAAAAGATATTGCTGATTCAGGAGGAAAAATCAAATGGCAGATGCACCGAATCCTAATCCGCCTGCTGCCGGTAATAAGCCCAAAGAAGCCGGAACAACCAGTGTTAACCTTAATAAGATGACCACCTATATTATAATAGGAATGTTTGTATTATTAGTTACCGTGATTATTGCCGGAGCCTTTTTAATTCTCACCTTTAAAAATACTGCAACAACTCGAACGGTTGAGACCAAAACAGTTGAGGTAAATCCTGCTGCTGCTGAAGAGGTTGGGCCATTGGTGCCGCTCGGTAGTGAAATCATTGTGAATATCCCATCGGATGACGGTGTCGACCGTTATCTCAAGATTAATGCTACGATGGAACTGGATAATGAAAAAACCAAAGAGGAAGTAACAAAAAGGATTCCCCAAATAAGGGATCTGATGATTAGTATCTTACGCACGAAAACTAAAGAGAAAATTGATGAAAAAGAAGGGAAAGACGAAATTCGCAGCGAAATTATAAATAGTATTAATCACTATCTCGTGATGGGAAAGGTTAAGAATTTATATTTTGAAGATTTTTTGATCAATTAGGGGGTGCTTAAATAATGGCTGATGTCCTTTCCCAGGCCGAAATTGACTCGCTATTAGAAGCACTTTCTACTGGAAGTATCAAAGTCGAAGAAGTTATCAGCGACGAGAAAAAGAAAAAGATTAAGCCTTACGATTTCCGGCGGCCCAATAAACTATCAAAAGATCAAATTCGGACCTTAGTGATGCTCCATGAGAATTTAGCCCGGTTGCTGACTACTTCGTTATCAACCTATTTGCGGAGCATGGTTCGGGGACAGGTTGTCTCTATTGATCAATTAACATACGAAGAATTTACTAAATCATTACATAATCCGACTGTTATGAATATCATTTCATTAAAGCCCCTTGAGGGGAATATGTTGATTGAATTATCACCCCAGTTGGCTTTTGCTATTGTTGATCGTTTGTTGGGCGGCTTTGGTTATTCGATGGAAAAAATTCGGGAATTGACCGATATAGAGCAGACTGTCATCAAACGGGTAATGGCAAAAGTATTGCCGAGCATTAAAGAAGCGTGGCAAGTAGTGGCGGAACTCAATCCGGGTTTTGAAAGCATAGAATTAAATCCGCTTTTTACTCAGATTATCCCGCCTACCGATATGATTGTTTTGGTGACTTTAGAAGTTAGAATTGCAGAAGCTTTCGGCTTGATGAATGTTTGTATTCCATTGGCGGTTTTGGAACCGATCTTGGATCGCTTAAACGCCCAAGTCTGGTTTACCCGATCTTCCAATAAAACATCGAACACGCAAAGCCTTTCCGCTATTCAGCAGCGTTTGTCCCAGGCGGCGATTCAGGTATCAGCTGAATTGGGTCAGGCGACCATTAGCGTAGGTGAATTATTGACACTGGCAGTTGGCGATGTGATCCAATTGGATCAATCAGTTAAGGGCTTACTTGATATTCGAATCGGTAATCAAGTTAAATTTAAGGCTTCTCCTGGAGTATCCGATAACAAAATGGCGATTCAAGTAGCCAAGATTTTACATGAGGGGTGAATGAAGTGAGTAGACAAATATTATCTCAGGAAGAGATTAATGCGTTATTAACGGATTCAGATTCTACTCAACAATTAACGCCTTTACAAAAGGATGCTCTTGGCGAGATCGGCAATATCAGTTATGGCTCAGCTTCGACGGCTTTGTCGGAAATGCTTAATAAACGTGTCAGCATCGATACGCCAACCGTTTTTATTACTACTCAGCAAGAATTAAAAGAGCAACATCCTATTCCTTATGTTACCATCGAAGTTGAATATAAATCCGGACTTCTCGGCACGAATCTGCTGATATTAAAAGTGCGGGACTCGGCGATTATAGCGGATTTGATGATGGGCAAGGATGGCTTAAATCCTCCTGAAACTTTGGGAGATATGGAATTAAG
>DNPP01000438.1:0-21145 GCA_003501365.1 Bacillota bacterium | reverse complement strand
TCAACTCTTTTTTCAAAACGGGTTGAAATTGATCCGCCTCGGGTTAAAGTAATCGATTTTAAAGATGAATCGCCGCTCATTAAAGAACAGAGCATGGAAGAGAAAATCGTTGTTGTTTCATTCAAGCTGGAAATTCAGGATTTGACTGATAGTGAGATGATGTTGGTTGTCTCCTATCCTTTCGGGGTAGAGATGGCTGATTCGATGATTAAAGCAACTGAGGTAACGGTTCCTAAACCCAATCCGGTTCAGCAAGCACAACCTCAAGCGCCGCCGATGCCGAGACCACAACTGGAACAGCAGATGCCACCTCAACCACAGCCAATGGTTCAACCTATACCCCAACCGATGGCGCCACCAATGCCTCAACCGATGGTACAGCCTATGTCACAGCCAATGGGAATGGGATATCCGGGGTATCAAGGTGCTGGCATCAATCGACCAGTTGGACCTATGGCATATAGCACACCGCCATTAGCTGCTGCAGCTGCACCGCCAAATATAAATTATGGTCAGGAGGTGCATCCTCAAGTTATGGTACAGCCAGCCCAATTTGCACCATTAGGTAATTCGAAGTTAAGCAAGGAGTCGGGTAATATTGCCTTAATTCTGGATGTCCCATTGCAGGTTACTGTTGAACTCGGTAACACTCGCATGAGGATCAAAGAAATTTTGGAACTTGGCGTCGGCTCAATTGTGGAATTGGACAAGTTAGCAGGTGATCCGGTAGACATTTATGTCAACGGGAAACTGATTGCCAAGGGGGAAGTAGTAGTAATCGATGAGAACTTTGGAATTAAAGTTACTGATATTATTAGCCCGATAGAGAGAGCAAATACGCTTCAATAATTCCTAAAGGAGGAATTCAGGTGGGAAACAAAGTATTGGTTGTAGATGATGCTGCTTTTATGCGTATGATGATTAAGGATATTCTACGCAAAGGCGGCTACGAAGTAATCGGCGAGGCTGAGGACGGATCGAAAGCGGTGGAAAAATTCAAAGAACTTCGTCCGGACTTAGTAACTATGGATATTACCATGCCGGATATGGATGGAATTTCAGCTGTCAAAGAAATACGCAAAGTTGATTCCAATGCGACAATCATTATGTGCAGCGCAATGGGCCAACAAGCGATGGTAATTGATGCAATTCAAGCCGGGGCAAAGGATTTTGTTGTCAAACCGTTCCAACCCGAGCGGGTTTTGGAGGCTGTTCGGAAAGTCCTAAGCTAATCAATCAGGAGAGGAAGCGGAGCTTATTGAAGAGAAAGAACAAAATTTGCGGTATTTGCTTCCTTGAGGTTGCCGCTGGTTTATTCCTCCTGCCGGCGATAACCTTTGCTAAAGTCAATGAGGATCCCGGAGCGGAATTTAATAGCGGCCAATGGATTTGGGCCCTATTCTCCTTAGTCATTGTTGTCGCATTGGCTTATTGGGCAACCAAATTTCTAGCCGGTAAGTTTGGAGTTTCCGGGGCGAAGCATCTTAAGGTGGCAGAAAGCCTTTTTTTGGGGCCTAATCGCCATCTTTATCTATTATTAGTCGACCATAAGGTACTTTTGATCGGCTGTTCTGAGCATGGGATTAATTTACTTCAGCAGATCGATGATCCGGAATTTTATACGGAACTGGAACGAACTGCGGAAAAAAATCAGACCATACCGACGGATAAATTTTCCGGCATGATTGGGCCGATACTACGAAGCTTAAATCCGAGAGGGGTTAACGATGCCGGTGGTACCGACACCAAGCAGCGACTCAATGAAAGTCTAGCGAAGATTCGTTCTTGGAGAACGCGAGGTAGGGACCAGTAATGAGCGTATGGAAAAACAAAACGGCCAGGATACTTATTCTGGTGTTTTTATTGTTTATAATTGGAACTGGAAGTGTTTGGGGGGCAGCGGCGACATTTCCGATTCCCCGGATTGAAATTGGCGTTCAACCTTCAAATAGCCCGACTGAAATAGCACAGAGCTTACAGATTTTAATCATCCTTACTGTGTTATCTTTGGCGCCGGCTATTTTAATTATGACTACGTCGTTTGTTAGAATTATCATTGTGTTATCGTTTACTAGAACTGCGATTGGCACCAATCAGATGCCTCCTAACCAAGTAATGGTGGGCTTAGCTTTGTTTTTAACTTTTTTTATCATGGCTCCTACCTGGACCAAGGTCAACGATCAAGCTTTACAGCCTTTTTTGAAAAATAAAATAACCCAAGATCAGGCTTTTACCAAGGCGATGGACCCAATCCGTACTTTTATGTTTAAACAGACTCGTTCCAAGGACTTAAAACTTTTTATCCAAGCCGCCCACTTGACTCGGCCCAAAACGTATCAAGATATTCCAACTCAAGTCTTGATTCCTGCCTTTATCATCAGCGAGTTAAAAACCGCTTTTCAAATTGGCTTTATGATCTTTATTCCTTTTTTAGTCATTGATATGATCGTGGCCAGTACTTTGATGTCGATGGGAATGATGATGCTCCCGCCGATTATGATCTCATTGCCTTTCAAGATTTTACTTTTTGTCATGGTTGATGGCTGGCATTTAATCGCCCGTTCGCTTATTTTAAGCTTTAAATAAGACGGTTTACAGTTTGCGGTTGTTTGGATTGATAATTGGAAACTGATAAGAAGGGTGGGTAGCAAGTCATGACAGATACATTTGTGATCGCGGTGGCCCGCGAGGCGATTTGGACTGTTCTGATTGTATCAGCCCCGATGCTTATTATTGGAATGGTAGTCGGACTCGTGATCAGCATCTTCCAGGCTACTACGCAAATTCATGAACAAACCCTGGCATTTGTTCCTAAAATCGTTGCAATTCTCGTTTCAATTGTAATTTTTGGGCCGTGGATGTTACATACCGTACTTTATTTTTTCCAAAAGGTTTTAGCGAATTTATATACATATACCTTTATTAAGTAATTAACAGTAGGAGCAAGCCATTGAGCCCAGAATACTTCTTCGGCTTTACTTTTACCCAAATCTTATTGGGTTTTTCCCGGACGGCCGGTTTGATGGTGTCGGCGCCGGTTTTTCAAAGTTCCTATGTTCCGGTGCCGGTTAAGATTTTTTTCTCTTTTGCATTGTCGATTGTAGTAGCGCCATTTATCGGCAGTGACCTGGATTTAACGAAGTTTAATTTTTGGATGTCGGTTTTTACGCTGATTCAAGAGGTTTTAATCGGCTTAATCATGGGTTTTGTCGTCAATTTGACATTTTATGCCATCCAAATTGCTGGGTATTATTTGGATACTACCATGGGTTTCGGGGTTATCAATATTTTGGATCCCAACACCGGCGCTGAAGTGCCGTTGATGGCTCAATTAAATAATATTTTGGGAATGTTGATCTTTTTGGCTATTAATGGACATCATACCTTGATTATGTCGTTAATTCAAAGCTTTGAAGTAGTGAAGCCCGGTATGCTGTTTATGAAAAAAGAAGCAGTGAGTCTTTTTTTAGAAGCCTTCGCCAATATGTTTTATTTGGGTTTCAAAATTGCGATTCCAATCGTAGGAACTATATTTTTGGTCGATGTTGCATTGGGCGTGATTGCAAAATTGATTCCTCAAGTTAACGTATTTATGCTGGGGTTTCCCATTAAAATTACTTTGGGCTTGTTATTGTTGATATTTTTTATCCCGATCTATGTGTTCTTAATCGAAGTTGCCTTTGCGAAATCTGGGGAAAGTTTTACTGTTTTGCGGATGATGCTTAGACAGATGCATAGGTGAAGCGGGGAGCGATTTTCCGGAGGTGGACGGGGTGCGGACAAGGGCAATGACAAGGGGCCTTGTGATATCCTATAGGAATCGGCTCGTGAATCGGGTAGTGAATTGCCGGGTTCGCTTTTTCGTCTCTTGCCCGTGGCAAGTAGTTGCAGAAAAACATCATTGCTTATCGTTCCAAATCGATTTACAGTTCTTTGCGGACCCTGATAAGACCGAAGAAGCAACACCCAGGCGCAAATCGGAAGCCCGTAAGAAAGGTCAGGTAGCCAAGAGCAATGAACTAAACTCAGTGGTTGCCTTACTGGCATTAATACTTATTCTAAATTACTTTGGCGGTTGGTTATACAATGAATTGTTGATTTATGTCCAAAATAACTTAGGACCACAAGCGCTTACCAAAGAATTGACTGAAACCAACCTTTTTAATCTATTGTTTCGGCATTGCATCTTTTTCTTACGGATATTTTTACCGTTGGGACTCGGGGCCGCCTTAGTCGGGGTGATTATTAACGTCCTGCAGGTTGGCCCTTTATTTACATTGGAACCCTTGATACCCAAATTTAGCCGGATGAACCCGGTAAGTGGGCTGCAACGGATGTTTAGTCTCCAAGGATTGGTTGAACTGGTGAAGTCGGTTCTGAAATTGATAATCGTCATTTATTTTGTTTATTCGACTATCAACGATCGGGTTAATTTACTGATTCAAACCGTAAAAATGCCGCCCTTTCAAGTTGCCAAGCTTGTCTGGAACATCTTGTATCAGCTTTCTTTGAAGATTTGTATCTTTCTATTGGTTTTAGCGATAATGGATTATATCTATCAACGCTGGGAACTCAACAAGAGTTTGCGGATGAGCAAGAAAGAAATCCGTGATGAATATAAACAAATGGAAGGAAATCCCCTGATTAAGAATAAAATTCGTCAACGTCAGCGCCAGATTGCCGCTCGCCGGATGATGCAAGAAGTCCCCAAGGCCGATGTGGTAATTACCAACCCAACCCATTTGGCTATTGCCCTGCGTTATGATCCGGCAACCATGTCGGCGCCAACGGTGGTAGCCAAAGGCGAAGGATTTATAGCCGAAAAGATTAAAGAAGTAGCCATTGCTAGTGGTGTAGCACTGGTTGAAAATCGCCCGTTGGCTCAGTCGTTATTTAAAACAGTGGAGATTGGAGAAATAGTTCCAGACAAGCTTTATCAAGCGGTAGCAGAAGTATTGGCTTTTGTTTACAGGTTAAAACGTAAGCGGGCATAGAAAACGCAGTTGATAATTGACAATCAACAATTGATGGTAAAAATATAAAGAATTGGTCTGATATTGTTAAGCAGAAAACTTTAGAATTAAAGTAGATTGACGGTTTGAAAAGCCCTAAATCGACAATTTGCTATGAATAGAAAGAAGGAGTTATGAAGATCTCCTAGAATGTTTAATTATAGTAATATTATCATCAATTAGAATTGTCAGTTATCTGAAGGGGATTCGAATGGCTGAAGTTCAGAATCAAACTTTATCCCGAAAACTGCTTCAAAATGGGGAAATGGCTGTAGTTGCGATCATTGTATTGGTACTGGCCATGTTTATTATTCCATTGCCTGCTTTTATGCTGGATATATTTTTAACTATCAATATTTGCACCGGTTTTGCGATTATTTTATTAACCATGAATATTCGCAAGAGTTTAGAATTCTCAGTCTTCCCGACCTTGCTATTAATAACTACCCTTTTTCGGTTGGCCCTCAATGTTTCATCATCACGATTGATTTTGTCCGATGCTCAAGCCGGTACGGTTATTCATGCATTTGGAACGGTTATGGCCCGTAATAATCCGATTGTCGGTTTTGTGATGTTTATCATTTTGACGATTATTCAATTTGTAGTCATTACCAAAGGCTCGGAAAGAGTCGCCGAAGTAGCGGCCAGATTTACCCTTGATGCAATGCCTGGTAAACAGATGAGCATTGATGCCGATTTGAATGCCGGTATTATCAACGAGAATGAGGCCAGAACCCGGCGTCGTGAAATAGAACGCGAAGCTGACTTTTACGGAGCAATGGACGGCGCCAGCAAATTTGTGAAAGGGGATGCCATTGCCGGTATCCTGATCATAGTCATCAACTTAGTGGGCGGGTTTATTATCGGCGCCACTCAAAAAGGATTTTCCTGGCAGCAATCAATACAGACTTATTCTTTACTTACGATCGGTGACGGATTAGTGACTTTAATACCGGCACTTTTGCTTTCTACCGCTACCGGTATTCTGGTTACCAGGTCGGCTTCGGAGGATAACCTTGGTTCCGACCTGACCAGACAGTTATTGGCTTATCCGAAAATTTTTTATATTGTAGCCGTAGTGATTACGATTTTGGGACTCGTACCCGGTATGCCGAAGATCCCTTTTTTCCTGGTCGCCGGATTGGTAGCGATGATGGCGCGCACTTTGAGTCAAATAGCTGTAGTGCCTCAAGCAGCCGGAACAGAAACCGGGACAGCTCCGGGCACTGATGAAGCCGCCAAGCCTGAAAATGTCAATACTTTATTGCAAATTGACCCAATGGAATTGGAGATTGGTTATCGGTTAATTCCATTGGTAGATCCCAATCAGGGCGGTGATTTGTTTGACCGGGTAACGATGATCAGACGTCAAACAGCCTTAGAACTGGGGATGGTATTGCCGCCGGTCCGGATCAGAGATAATATGCAACTTCCCCCCACTACCTATGTGATCAAGATCAGAGGCGTGGATGTATCCCGGGGGGAAATAATCCCTAATTATTACTTGGCGATGGATTCCGGTATCGTAACCCAGCCGATGGAGGGAATTCCAACCATCGAGCCGGCATTTGGACTGCCGGCATTATGGATCAATGAGACTCAACGCGACGAGGCTGAAATCGCGGGCTACACAGTAGTTGATCCCCCTTCGGTTCTTGCAACTCACTTAACCGAAATTATTAAGCAACATGCATACGAGCTCTTGGGACGCCAGGAAGTACAAGCTTTAATTAATAATATTAAAGAAGAGTACAATGTAGTTGTAAACGAATTGATACCCAATTTGATGTCTATCGGTGAAGTTCAAAAAGTATTGGTTAATCTCTTAAAAGAGGGAATCCCCATTCGTAATCTGGTGACCGTATTGGAGACTCTGGCGGATTATGCGCCGAGTGTTAAGGACCCGGAACAACTTACCGAATATGTGCGTCAATCTTTAGCCCGGCAAATGACAAAGATGGTTCAAGCCGACGATGGTATCATCCGGGTTATTACCCTGGATCCCAACTTAGAACAGTTATTATTGAAAATACAACGGGAATCCAATTCGTCCGGGGTTACCCTTGACCCCCGGATTATTCAAAAAATTTATGATAAATTAGGAGAATTAGTTAAGGAAGTTACGAGTTCCGGGTATCAGCCCGTTATTCTATGTTCTCCCGCCGTCCGGATTGCGTTTCGCAGACTGACTGAACGTCTTTCTTCAAAATTAATGGTCTTGTCTTATAATGAAGTAAATCCGGATGCCGAAGTGCATTCTGTAGGGGTGGTGGGTGTTGAATAATGAGGGTTAAACGTTACGTTGCCGATTCGATTCAAGAAGCGATTTCCCGAGTAAAAAATGATCTGGGTCGCAATGCAATTATATTACATACTAAACCCTTTAAAGAGGGGGGCTTCTTAGGCTTTTTCAGCCAACGACGTTTTGAAGTCATTGCCGCAGTGGATGAAAATGGAGTTGATAATTCACTCAAAAAAGGCGAG
Organism: Bacillota bacterium; assembly: GCA_003501365.1. GTDB lineage: Bacteria > Bacillota > UBA4882 > UBA8346 > UBA8346 > UBA8346. The sequence goes on along the minus strand of DNPP01000438.1, from coordinate 13,649 downwards.
AATAAATTGGCTGCAGCGTCGACAGTTTCGGCCGCTAATGAGACTGTAGCTTCCCAAGCAATTTTAAACCAGACGGCTGCAGTTCAAACTCAGTATCATACGGCGGTTAATGTCCCGAGCGCGCCTCTACGAAACGAAGCGCAGGTGATAGAGCGGACCGGCGTTTCTACCCCGCGGGTGACGGTCGCTGCTCCACCCAACTTTCGTGAAACTGCAGTTATGAATGATCCATCTCCGTCAATTAATTCATTACGGGAAGAGATTGCTGAAATGAAGGAATTGATTCGTCAGGTTGCCGCTAAACCTTTTGGGCAGACGCAACCGCTGCCGATGCCTATGAATGAAAATACAACTGATCGCAGCTATACTTTGGAAAGCTTTCGCCAATATCTGCAACATTTAGGATTGGAAGGCGAAATTATTGATTATTTGTTATTACAAGTCCCTGGATATCTTATTGAAGGAAACGGCGCTTCCGAAGCAGGTTGGACAGCCTATTGCCGACAGGCGCTCGCATCCAAGTTGATGTTTTCAGAGCCGATTCAAATTGAGTCTCAGGGCGAACAACAAATTATGGCGCTGATCGGGCCTACCGGCGTTGGTAAGACTACCACCATCGCAAAATTAGCCGCCAATTATAATTTATTTGAAGGCAAAAAGGTCGGCTTGATTACCATTGATACTTACCGAATTGCTGCGGTTGAACATTTAAAAACCTATGGCGATATTATTAATCTTCCGGTGGAAGTGGTTTATACCCCTTCGGATCTTAATCAATCCTTTCTTAATTTACACGATTGCGATCTGATTTTAATTGATACCGCCGGACGCAGTCCCCACAATCAGGCGATGATGGATGAACTGAAGAAATTTTTGTCTCATTCGAAAATCGGTTTAATTTTGCTAGCAATTAGCGCTACCACAAAATATCAGGATATGGTAAGCATTGCCGAGAATTTTTCCCAAATTGCTTATACTCATATGGTCTTTACGAAGCTTGATGAGACTACCTGCTATGGCCCCATCGTCAGCTTGGCGTGGAAGATTCGAAGGCCCATCTCTTATTTGACTACCGGACAGAATGTACCGGATGATATTGAAATTGCCAAACCCGACAAACTTATATCATATTTAATGCAGTAACTGCAAACGCATGGTTTAAAGAAACAACTCAAGAGGTAAATATGGCGGATCAGGCTGAACGATTACGAGAAATCGTCCGGGGAAATAAATATCCAAATAATCAGACACGTGTTATTGCTGTTACCAGCGGTAAAGGCGGAGTCGGCAAAACCAACTGTTCGGTTAATTTGGGAATTGCCTTAGCTAAACTTGGGGCTAGGCCACTTTTAGTCGATGCTGATTTGGGTCTGGCAAATGTAGATGTGATTTTAGGCATGATGCCCCAATATAATCTGGGACACGTTATCTTGGGTGAAAAAAGAATTTCAGATGTGATTGTTAACGGACCGGCGGGCCTACGAATTATCGCCAGCGGTTCCGGGGTTTATAAATTGGCAAATTTAAATGAAAAAACTTTGGAACAGTGCTTACAGGATCTAAATGAAATTGAGAAATATACCGATATAATGATAATAGATACCGGAGCCGGTTTATCAAAAAGTGTATTACAGTTTGTGTTGGCTGCCGGAGAAGTAATCGTAGTTACAACCCCGGAACCAACGGCGATTACTGATGCTTATGGAGTGATTAAGGTGATAGCCAGCAGTGATCTAAACCTTCCGATATGGTTAGTGGTAAACATGGTTCGCAATGAAGCGGAGGGCGCTCAAGCCATCGAGCGATTGACAACCGTATCCAAACGATTTCTTGGAGTTGAACTTGCGACCCTGGGCTATATTCCGTATGATCCGATTGTTTCTAAAGCAGTTAAGGAACAGCAACCGTTTATGATTAGTCACCCCCGTTCAATGGCCGGCCAAGCCTTGAACCAGATGGCGAGAAATTTATTGAGCGACGGCATGGCGGGCACTCATCTCACCACCAGCTTTTTTGACCGACTTATAGAGAAATTTCGATAATGAGGTAAATGTAAATGAGTTTTCAAATTGGCGATTATGTGGAGATCGAAATTTCGGAAGGATATTATCGGGGCGAATATGCCAGTCGTATAGTCAGAGTAAAAGACCAAAGTTTGGTTATCGTAGCGCCTCGCTTGGCTGGAACCATTGTGCCACTTAAAGCGGACACAATGCTGACAATTCATATTTGCAAAGAAGATGCCAGATATGTCTTTAACGGTAAGACCTTAGTTATCGATGAGCAAGAATTCGGCCACCTAACGATTGCTGTTCCGGAGAACGTGGATCGTAGGCAACGACGTTCCGATGTTCGACTGGCGATTCGAATTCCAGTGGAATTACTCTATTTTTATCGTGATAATGTTCCGGTGGCATCGTATACGATTAGTTCCATTGATATTAGTGCGGGCGGCATTCGTATTGAAACGTCGGAACAATTTCCTTTGCACACCAAAATAATGTTGGCAATTATGCTTCCGGATAATGATGAAGTTATGGCTTACGCCGATGTAGTAAGGGACGGACGTTTGGCACATCCCGAACCGGGTTCCAATAATAACTGGTGGACTAGTTTGAAATTTATCAATATGTCCGATAACAAAAAGAAGAAGATTCTGAAATTTATTTATAAGCAGCAGGAATTGCGGGTAAAAGGTCTAATTTAACCCTTGGGAGGTAGGATTTATGGAAGTTTCTCAATATTTAAGTGTTTTTATTGATGAGAGCCAAGAACATCTCCTAACTCTAAATCAATCTCTGCTAGAATTGGAGCATGATCCGGAAAATTCTGCAGTTTTGGATAAGATTTTTCGCGCTGCTCATACGTTAAAGGGAGCCGCTGCTACAATGGGCTTCAATAAAATGAGTAATCTAACTCATGCGATGGAGGATGTTTTAAGCAAACTCCGCGCTAAAGACTTGGAGTTAAGTTCGGAAATTATCAATGCCCTCTTTGAATCGGTTGATTTGCTCGAAATATTGGCTACCAAAATCGGGGAAGGAATTGAGGAAGATATTGAAATTACCGGCGCTGTTCAGGGCTTACGCCGTTTCGTAGCCGGTGATATTGTGCAACAACCTCAAAGTGAGCGTCGCCAAAACTTACAATTACGTTTTACCGATTCTGAAAGAGAACAGATTAATGGCGCAATCGCTAGTGGCTCCAAATTTTATCACATCCATGTTTCTCTGGTTGAGAATTGCTTATTAAAAGGCGCCCGCGTTTTTATGGTTTTACGTGAGATTGAAAGATTAGGGACGATTATTCGCAGTATCCCAACAGTTAAGGACCTGGAAGATGAGAGTTTTGAACTTCAATTTATTGTGGGAGTCATTTCTACCAATTGGGTTGATGATTTTGTGAAGGCTATTACCAATATTATGGATGTCGATAAGGTAGTGGTCGAAGAACCCAAGATCGAACAAATGTTAATCGAGAAGCGGGTGTTGGAAACTCCTGAACATGAGAAAGCCAAAATTAGCCCGCAGCAAACTGTACGGGTGGAGATAAAAAAACTTGATGATTTAATGAATCTAGTTGCGGAATTGGTTATCGGCCGTTCTAGGTTGGAGGCATTGGGAACAACGATTGGTTCAAGAGATTTGAATGAAGTTGTGGAGCAATTTGGCCGCCTGACCTTGGATTTGAGAGACAGTGTAATGAGAGCTCGTATGGTGCCGGTTGATACGGTGTTTTCTCGCTTTCCGCGTTTGGTCCGGGACCTTTCCAGAGAATTGGGTAAGGAAATTGAACTGGAAATCCACGGCGCCGAAACTGAACTTGATCGTACCGTAATCGATGAGATCGGTGATCCCTTAGTACATATTATTCGAAATGCCGTAGACCATGGTATTGAGACGGCGGAAGAAAGAGAACGTAATAATAAACCCGCTAAAGGTAAAGTGGTGCTGGATGCATATCAAGAAGGAAGCAGCGTAATTATCACTATCCGTGACGACGGTAAGGGATTTAATATTCAAAAAGTTAAAGAAAAGGCTTTGAAGGCAGGTTTATTGTCGGTTGAAGCCTTAAATGAGATGCGGGATCAAGATGTTCTGGAGATCACTTTCTTACCGGGATTTTCAACCTCGGATACGGTCACCAATATATCCGGCCGGGGTGTCGGGATGGACGTTGTAAAATCAAAGATTGACTCCTTGGGCGGTTTTGTTCAAATTGACTCGGTTTATGGTGAAGGTTCACTGATTACGATCCGCTTGCCGTTGACTTTAGCGATTATTCAAACATTGATGATCCAGCTTGGCAAGGAAGTTTATGCAATTCCTTCGAGCTATGTGGAACAGATTGTTAGTTTGAAACCAAGCGAGATCAAACGGATCAATAAACAAGAGGTCATAATGCTTCGGGGTGAAGTAGTCCCTCTACTTAGACTGCAGGACGTGTTGGGAACTCCGGATGCGATTAATTATCAACTGGATGATTTGGATGTAGTGATCATCAGAACCGGTGATCGTTTAATCGGCTGTATTGTTGATTCATTATTACGCCAGCAAGATGTGGTTATCAAATCACTCGGCGGTTATCTTGGCTCAATCAAAGGAATAGCCGGAGCTACTATTCTTGGTGACGGTAGAGTGGCGCTGATTTTGGACATGAGGGCAGTCGCCTAGGCAACTGATTAACCAATTAAAAAAGCAATTGCGTCAGCAATTGATTACGGTATCTCAAGGGGGGAAACAAATGAAAGGCAAAGCCGAAGTGCATGAGGAGACTAAGCAATTAGTAATTTTTAAGCTGGGTGATGAAGAGTTTGGCGTTGATATTTTACAAGTTCGCGAAATTGAGCGACTCGGTCAGGGAATAACCAGAGTGCCGAAATCCCCCATATTTGTTGAAGGAGTTATTAATCTTCGGGGTGAGATCGTGCCGATAGTCGATTTAAGAAAACGCTTTGGCTTAACAGTCCTGGCAATCGGGCATGACTCCAGAGTGGTTATTGTTGAAGTGAGCAATAATCAAATTGGAATGATGGTTGATCGGGTGGTTGAAGTGTTGAGAATCCCAGTTTCCGCCATCGAAATGGCCCCTTCGATCACTAAGGGGGTTGAGGCCTATTTTCTGAGCGGTGTGGCAAAAATCGGGGAACGCTTAATTATCCTTTTAGATTTAGAACGAGCGCTATCAGCTGAAGAAATGAAGCAGTTAAATGAAGTGCAGTCTGAAGCTGAAGCGGAGGGTAATTAGATGTTTATCATGAAAGATCTTGGCCAGTCTCATTTCGATGTGCTGAAAGAGATTGGAAATATTGGTGCCGGCAATGCAGCTACTGCACTTTCCCAACTGATATCTCAGAAAATTGAGATGACGGTACCGAATGTTTCAATTATGCCGTTCGGGTCGGTAAGCGATATCCTAGGCGGGGCTGAACGGGAAGTCGCCGGAGTTTACTTGAGAGTCTTTGGCGATGCACCCAGTAAGATAGTTTTTTTATTTTCGGTTCAGGAAGCATACAGTTTAGTCGATATGATCCTTCATTGTCCGGCAGGCACTACTCAGGAATTTGGCGATTTTGAACAGTCGGCGCTCAAAGAAATCGGTAATATTATGACCGGTGCTTACTTACACGCTTTAACCAAGCTGACCGGTTTGCATCAATTGTCGTCGGTACCTTCTTTTGCTTGTGACATGGTTGGGGCGATCATGAATACAGCATTAACTGACTTGGGGATGATTGGAGATTACGCACTGCTCATCGAAACCCAGTTCAGTTTGGTCGAACGCGAAATAAACGGTCATTTTTTCTTGGTACCTGATCCGGGATCGTTAGAGATCATCTTGGGTGCGCTTGGGGTTGGATCCTCATGCCAGAAATAGTTCGGGTAGGAATGGCTGAATTAAAAACTGCGAAAGCACCTGATAAAATTGTTACTTTGGGGTTGGGTTCTTGTATAGGAGTTTGTGCTTACGATGCAATATCGAAGATAGGTGGAATGGTTCATGTTATGTTGCCGGATAGTTCTTTGGCGATAGAATCCACCAATCCGGCTAAGTTTGCAGATACTGGTGTTCCGTTGTTGTTGCAAGAGTTAAAACAACAGGGAGTTATTACCATTGAAAATATAATCATCAAGATTGTCGGGGGCGCCGAAATGTTTGCCGCCAGTAGCAAGGATACTCATTTGGGGGTGGGGGCGCGTAATATTTTAGCTGTAGAAGAAACCTGTCAAGAACTAAATTTGACCATATCAGCTAAAAGTGTTGGCGGTAATGCCGGGAAGAGTATAACTTTGAATCTGGAAACCGGAATTGTTGAAGTTAAATCCATGAATACGATTTTTGTTTTATGATGATGTTCAACAGGGATGGAAAGTCAGACCAACCGGAGGGAGCGCATTTTTTACGCAGTGAGGAGGGTTGAAATGTCGGTCGATAAAACGGCTCAAGGCGAGGAGATACTATGGCAGAATTATTTAACATCCAAATCTCCCGCAACTAGAGAAGCAATTATCTTGAGATATGCTCCGCTTGTAAAATATGTTGCCGGTCGTGTCGCGATTGGTTTGCCATCCAATGTCGAGTTTGACGACTTGGTAAGCTTTGGTATCTTCGGATTAATGGATGCCATTGAGAAATTTGATCCGCTACGGGGTATTAAGTTTGAAACTTATGCAATAGCAAGAATAAGAGGAGCCATTCTAGACGGCCTTCGCAGTAGTGATTGGGTCCCTCGCTCGGTAAGACAGAAATCTCGTGAGTTAGAAAGAATATGCGCCGACTTGGAAAATCGCTTGGGACGTTCTGCTACGGATCAAGAGATTAGTGAAGCGATGGGCATTAGTATTCATGAATTTTATCAATTACTATCGGAAGTTAGTTGTACTACGTTAAGTTCCCTCGATGAACTGTGGTTGGTTCATTCAAATGATGACGATACTGTTCGGGTCCTGGATTTGATTCGCAATAATGATAGTGAAGATCCTTTGCATCAGGTAGAGATGGAAGAGATCAAAACTACTTTGGCTACAGCTATCGATTGTTTACCGGAGCGTGAACGGATGGTCATTGCTTTGTATTATTATGAAGGACTGACCTTAAAAGAAATTGGTGAAATTATGGAGATATCTGAATCAAGGGTTTCTCAAATACATACAAAGGCAATATTCAGACTTCGTGGTCGCCTAAATCGCTGGCGAAAATCGATAGAGGAGGTATAAGTTAATGCCTGACCAAAATGGACGTTGTCGTATCCAGGTATCTGCCAATAATATGGAAGCATACCTACTTATTGATCCGCCGCTGGGTGAGGGAACCTGGCCTATCAAAGAAGATGCATTAATGGCTATACGGGCTGAAGGCATTGGCTTTGGCCTAGATGAGAGCGCTATTGATAAGGCACTTATTCTGCGTAGCGCCAAAGGAACGCTGATCGCTAGTGGAAAAGCACCTATCAACGGCAAAGAAGCCGTGATCAATTTCTTTTTTGAAACCGGTGTCTTCCGTAAAGCCTGTCTTGAGGATGAATATGGTAAGGTTGATTTTCGACAGGTGCAAACGATTCAAAATGTTACTTCAGGGCAGGTTATTGCCGAGAAAATCTTAGCCACACCGGGTGAACCGGGTATGGATGTCCGTGGTCGTGAAATACCTGCGGTTCCGGGTAAAGATAAATTGGTTAAGGTAGGCAAGAATATTGAATGGAATGCGGATGGCACCAAAATTATTGCAACCAACGGCGGGGAACCGACCATGCTTGGCGGTAAGGTAACTGTTTTACCAATTCATGAATTAAAAGGCGATGTGAACTTTGATACAGGAAATATTAATTTCTCCGGAAATTTGGTAATTAAAGGTAATGTCGAAAGTGGCTTTAAAGTTGAAGCGGAAGGCGATATTACGATATATGGTAACGTTGATACGGCCGAAATCAGAGCCGGCGGCAATTTATTGATCCAAGGCGGAGTTTCCGGTATGGATAAAACCGAGATTTATTGCGGCGGAGATTTTTCAGCCAAGTACATCGAACATGTTTCGGTAAACTGTGAAGGCAATATCACCATTAAAGAGTCAATCATGCATTGTCAAGTAAGCGCCGACGCCAAGATTATTGTTGAAGGCGGTAAAGGGTTAATCGTTGGAGGGTTGATCCGTTCCGGTGAAGAAATATCTGCGAAAACCATCGGGTCTAGGCTGGGAACAGTTACCGAACTGGATGTAGGTGTAAAACCAAAGACTAAACAAGAAATGCAAGAACTCGAGGCTCAAATTAAACAGAATAGCGAAAGCCTGGAAAAGGCTGAAAAGGCTATTACCATCCTGAGTAAAATGCCGAACCTTCCGGATGACAAAAAAGAAATGCTGCAAAATTTGATCAAGACCTCTTATGCCCTAAAAGCTCAGATTGCCGAAATCGAGGCTAGACTTCAAGAGATTATGGGCGATATTCAAAATCCGAACCAGGATAAAGGCCGTATTAAAATCAAGGAAACCATTTATCCCGGAGTACGGGTTACGATGGGTAAAACAACTATAATGATTCAAGATGAAGTTAAATATGCTACGCTAGTATACAACGAAGGAGAAATTCAGATTCAACCCTATCGGTAGCAGAAGTTTGAAGGGGTGGGGAATTTGCTTAAACCGCTGGATCTCCAGACCATCATGCCTCGTACGATTGATATCCAACGTATTCAGCAAACACATAACAGTCGTCCGATTGTTACTCAACAAGAAACATTGCGAGATGCAATTAAACAATCGCAGGTACATCAAGAACAAGTGCAGCATAATGATGCTTCTTCTAAGGACAAAAGTATTCACGATGATGAAGACACTCAGAATCGTGAACGGCGCTACCGACGTTACGGCCAGCGTAAAAAGAATGATTTTAAAGATGAACAATCCGACCAAGTCATTGATTCGGAACGCGGGCAACACATTGATATTAAAATGTGAGTAAGATGGGGTATTGGGGGCTAATATAGTGCCAGTTGGGGAAATTTTTTTCATCATCGCACTCAATTGCATTATCATATTTATTCTTTATACTTATCAACAAAAGTCACTCGAAAAGCGAATTAAACATTTAAAAAAAGAAATTCAAGATTTGGAAGACCTGGTAGAAGCGATTATCGAAGAGTTTGAGGAAGTAGCTGAGCTTACCGAATCCCGTGTAAAGGAAGCTCAAAATGGGATTGCAGTGGAACCCGGTTTGCAAGAGCCATTGACAACAGGTACCGATGTTTATCCGCAATTCGACGGAGGGGTAAATGAGGAGCCTACTGCCGAGTTTATCGAGATACCAAATTGCAATCCCATCAATCCCATCTTGACTGACGATTCGGTTAATGAAAGAAAAACCGAAAATAATAACGGCGAGTCTGCTCCAAACAATAATATTTTTCGTGCGGTAAATGATCCTAAACATCAGCAGATTATCGAATTATGGGAACAAGGAATCAGTATTGAAGAAATTGCCAGACAATTAGGGACTGGCAGAGGAGAAATTCAGCTTATTTTGGAAATCTATCGAAGGAGTTAAGCTGGGCTGTCGCAAAAATAAATTTATCGATCAAGAAATACCATATATGTAACAGCCCTATTTATTCGTATGGAACCCATTTATCACGCAAAAGATGATTCTGACCTCAAAAAAAGTCCACACTTTGAAGGACTTTTTATGTTACTATTTATTATTTTAGTCGGAATTATATTTATTAACTCCGGCCTATTTGCAATCAAAGAATTTGTTGTCCGCGGCAATCAAGAAATTCCCAGCGAAGACATTTTGTTAACCGCTCGACTGGATCGCTATAAGAATTTCTTTCAAGTTGATGTGGACCAAATCCGTCGCGAAATCCTTCACAATCCGAAAGTGGCCTCGGCTGAAGTTACCCGGGTTTTTCCCCATAAAATTATGATCACGATTAAAGAACGTCAACCAGTCTGCCTGTTATTATATTTGGACAATTGGTTGGTGGTTGGGGATGACTCCGTTGTAATGGCCATCAAGGACGAAAGTGATCCCATCAATCTGCCGATTGTCACAGGTGTGAAATATAATAGAGCCAAAGTCGGTGTTAAAATTTTAGACTCACGGTTTAAGACCGCATTGGAAATTTTAAAGTGCGCTGCCGCTGATGAAAATTTGCGTCAAAATATTAGTGAGATTAATCTGTCCAATTTTCAAGTATATCTTGATTTACCGAATTCGCATCAAACTTTAAAAGTCGAAATGGGAAATGGTAATCAAATTGAGCAGAAAATCAATAATCTTCGCGCCATCTTATCACAAACCTCCGTGGCTGATCTGGCAAAAGTCGATCTCCGGGTCCCCGACCTACCCACAGTCATTCGAATCAAGAAGACCAATCTAAAATAGTTGGAATTTATTTTTTGGCTATGTTCTTAAGAATGGTTGATTGAGATATTTATTTGATAAATAGAAATGCAAAAAACAATTTCTCGCGCAGAGGCGCTGAGACGCAGAGAAAATCTGAATTTCTATTTATTTATGCCTTTCGGCCTTAGCCCCTTTGCATGAGTCCATGATTTTAAAATATCTCAAACCATTCCTCGTTTATTTGCCTAGACTCTGGGCCACTGCGCCTCTGCGCGAGAATAAAAATGGGTCTATAGGATCAACCCTTATTGAAAATAGCGCTTGTTTTTTTATAAAAAGTGGTGACTGCTAGGAAAATATTTTTTGCATCCGGCAGGGTAAATCCATTCGGTTGCAGAACTATAAACAATTAGTATTAAATTCCAGTTGATGGATTAGGGATAAACACAGGGGGAACTTTTTAATGCTTGAGTTTGGTGTGGCTAATGAACAATTTGCCTCAATTAAAGTTATTGGGGTTGGCGGCGGTGGCTCTAATGCAGTCAACCGGATGATTGAGGCTAAGATTCAAGGAGTTGAATTTATTGCCATTAATACCGATGGCCAAGCACTAAATCGTTCGAATGCAGATATTCGTTTACGAATCGGTGATAAATTAACAAAAGGGTTAGGCGCCGGTGCTAATCCGAGTATTGGTGAACAAGCCGCTTTGGAAAGCAAGGATGAATTGACTGGGGTATTGCAGGGCGCGGATATGGTATTTATTACTGCCGGAATGGGTGGTGGAACGGGCACCGGGGCGGCTCCGATCATCGCGCAAATGGCTAAAGATTTAGGCGCACTCACGGTTGGAGTGGTTACCAAACCTTTTTTGTTTGAAGGACGGGTTCGTTTGGGGCAAGCGGATAAAGGGTTAGTCAGTCTTAAAGAAAGTGTCGATACACTGATTACGATTCCCAATGAACGACTGTTACAGATTGTTGATAAAAATACTTCGATTATCGATGCATTTCGGATGGCGGATGATGTATTGCGTCAGGGAGTGCAAGGCATATCCGATTTAATTACTATAACCGGTTTAATTAATGTAGATTTTGCCGATGTGAAAACGATTATGAGCCAAGCCGGTTCAGCACTTATGGGGATTGGAGTGGCAAGCGGCGAGAACCGGGCAGTGGAAGCTGCTAAAGCTGCGGTGCAAAGTCCATTATTGGAAACCGCGATTGAGGGGTCCAAGGGAGTTTTATTGAATATCACCGGCAGCAGTAATCTAGGATTACATGAAGTGAATGAGGCTGCGGCAGTTGTCACTGAAGCCGCTGACCAGGATGCTAATATCATCTTTGGCGCGGTTATTGATGAATCTTTGGGTGAGGAAATACGGGTGACTGTTATTGCCACCGGATTTGAACAACGTCGTTCAAAACGCATGGGATTGGATGAATTGGACCTAAGGCCTTTTATGAGTGATGATTTGGAGATACCGGCGTTTTTGAGGAAGAAGTGAATACATGTTGAAATAAAGAATTTAGCAGTCAGGAGTCAGAAGTAAACCTAAGACAGAGAAATTTCAAGCCTTTTTTCTCTTTGCTAAGTCTATTGATTCTTTAATTGTCAAGCTTGGTAGGGTTTATTCTGAATACTGAATTCTGTCTCCTATATTCTATACTTATAATGAATGAAAGCGTTCGAAGAGAAATCTTCGAGCGCTTTTCCGCTTTTTATAGGGGTTTCGGTAAAAAGTGAAAAAAAAAAGGAGAATCCGGTTCTTTTTGGCGCAGGGTAAGAGAGGAATTGATAGCCTAGAAGTGTAGTATATTTTGGGGGATGATGAGCAATCTTGCATACAGTCCAAGTATATCTGGATTTGCCCTTAATAGGGGGCTTATTCGGATGGATTCAGGACACTACCTTATTATGGATGGTGTCTAAGATCGGCAATGTTAAAGTTCATTTTAAGAGGCTTGCTATCGGAGGCTTGATTGGTGGTATCTTTCAATTCTTTCTTTTAACCAATCAAATTTCCGACGGTTTATTAAATCCTTGGATTTTATCGCCATTGGTTTTTCTAATCGTAGTGCCTTCGATAATGTTATTTTGTACTTTTTCCCCAATTAACTTCCGGCGTTTGCTCCGGGTAGGCGGTTATTTTTATTTAGTTGCGTTATTATTATCCGGGATTCATTGGGGATTTGACAGCGTAAATCAGCGCTTTTTGAATATCCAAGTAACTTTTTGGTGGCGATTTATCATCCATTTGAGTTTTATATTTGTCATTGGGGAACTGGGATGGGGGATTGTTCACCGAAGTCTGATGGAACATGTTTGTTTTTATTCGATTCAGATAGAATGGGATGATCGCCGGCTTCAATTAAATGCTTTACTTGATACGGGCAACCGGCTGCATGACCCCTTGACCAAAATACCGGTAATTATTATTGAATTAAATCAGATTAAAAATCTTTTACCAAAGGAGGTTGTATGTCTGACCGAGAGTTTTAACGCGGGGGATGCCCGATATGATTTTGAATTACCCCCTCACTGGACCGAACGAGTACGGATCTTGCCTTTTAATTCACTCGGTCGCGAACATGGAGTCTTATTTGGGTTTCGACCCGACCAAATCAGAGTCGGCTCGAAAAAAAACGAAACCATCATCAAAGACGTAGTGGTGGCCCTTTATAACCGGCCATTATCAGCCGAAGGAGCATTTCATGCATTGATACCTCCGACGGTGTTGAAAAATTAGCTATTAGTTACTAGGTCCTGGTTATTAATTTCTTTTGGGGACTAAAGGCGCCTAACCCGCACGTCCAATAGGACGCGATGCCCTTCCCCCGGGAAACGGTGATATTGGGTTTTGTCAGGTGGAAGGGTAACCATAATCTTTGGCGTCTAAATACATTTTGTGATGGAACGATAGTTTTAAAAAGCCTGCAAAGGCCAGGGTTACCCCTCCACGTGATCCGCATTCGAAATTGCATCAAAGGGGAAGGGCGAGGGGCAATGTCATAAGGTTAGGCTTCCAAAAAACGGAAAATGATTTGTGCGCGCGAATCATCGCCCAGAGCTGAGGTTAAACTGCAGGCTGAGTCAAAACCTCTAGGCTGTGTGTTTTAGAAACCAATCTTAACCCCATAAATGGGCTGGGAAATCCCTTGCATTATTTGAAATCAATTTGAAATCAGGCTGGCATTTTTAATTTAGACGAATGAATCCGTACTAGTTGCCGGTGAAAAAGCGAAATCCTAACCGAGCCCCTTGTGGGGTTGAGACGGTTTGTAGGCAACAGCCCAGGGGATATGAG
>DNPP01000020.1 GCA_003501365.1 Bacillota bacterium | reverse complement strand
GATATCGGGTATATCCAACAACTTCCTTTTAAAGGCGGTCCCTATAATGCGATTTTAATTGATAGTTTAGCCAATACGGTCATCAAAGACACCAATAGTCTAGGTGTTAAATATTCCAATAAAATCAATCAACAATTTGATTTTGCGCTTGCCGTATTGAATGGCAAAAATAAGGCTGCTACTGATGACACGGATTACGAAGGCAAATTGGACTATGGATTTCGTTTGAATTATGCGCCAATCTCCCAGATGAAGGTAGGTCTAGCTTATGTAAATGATTGTCAATACACTGCGAGTGTTGATACCTCGAAACAGGTTTATGTAGTAGATGCTGTATATGCAAACGGGCCTTTCGGAGCTTATGTTGAATGCTTATCCGGAAGCAGGAAAAACGGCAATAATGATGTGGACATCGACCCTGCTACGTATTTAGAACTCTCCTACAAAGTAGCCGACCCGCTCACCGTCTATGCCGGAGGAACAACAGGTTTGGATAAGAACGAAACCACCAGCATCACTTATGCTTCGACCTATAAGATTTCTAGTTTCAATAGTGCGAATGATAAACAATTTTATGATAATTGGACGGTTTTTGGCTGCAAGTATCAATTAACGCCGAAAGCCGCTTTGCAAGCAGAATACCTAGCGGTAGACAGCGATAAAAAATTGAGTACGGCCGGATTACGCTTTATGGTCAGCTTTTAGTCTCATTGGGAAAAGAAGGCTGCCTGATTTTGGAGGCGGCCTTCTTTTTTATGTATGAAAAGTATAGGAAAATTGAACTGTGCTCAATATGAATGAGAAGGTAGGATGGTCGATTTTAATTAATTAATCCCCCGTTCGTTAAGATAAGCTCCATATTCCTTATCTGTTTGCATAATATGATTGATTAACCAATTTTTCAAAAACTCAAGCATTTCATCATTTAATGACAAGGCATTGGCGTGAAATTCTTGAATAAAGCCGTTCACTTTCGCAATAAATACGGCATGTTCATTTTTATGGGTTTCCAGAGCCGGATACTGATTTTCTTTGAGTAATGCCTCTTCTTCCATAAAATGACTTTTGGTATAATCATTCAGTTGAATGATGATATTTAAAATAATCCCTTGGCCGACATTGTTTATTCTAGCATTAAAAACTTCATTGATAATTTCAACTAACTTTTGATGCTGCAGATCAAATTTCTGAATATGAACCGTATATTTATCGGCCAACCATTTGATATACTCCATTTATTTGCTCCTTTTGCCCTTTTTAAAGATTCATTGGTAAATCTTAATTCTTTATTTTAATTCTTCTTTGTACATAAATATCCTGCCTTTAATGGAAGATCCACCGCCACCTTATAAAAGAGAAACAAACCGATTAGGAGCGGACAAAAGAATTATGGTTATACAATATTTATTAAATTCAAATTATTTAAATTTATAATAAAAAAACATGATTTTACTAAAAAATTAATTAAAAAAATTTATTTTGGCAAAAAATTTTAGGTGTAAAGATATTATCTCCAAAGCCGATATTCTAAAGAGTACTAAAACATGTTCAAGAAATATTACTTTTTATAATTTAATTGTAAGAATATTATAATATTTTATTTTTTAAATTACATTGAAAAGGTAATGGTATTGAATTATTTTTAAAAATTCAAGAATGAACAATTTCCGTTAGACGCCGGGAATAATAACCGGAAAGCGCGATCCATTTCATTGAATGGGTTTGGGAATTGCAGGCAATTTAAGGGAGGCAAATTATGCAGGTAAAGCAGGTAAAGGCTAAACTTGGTACGCGGATTATTCTAGGTTATGGTGTGATTTTCATCATCATCTTTGCTCTGGTTGGGATTGCATTACACGGTATGGGGCAGATTAATACCAAAATGAAGGCGATGATGGACAATGCCGAAAAAATCAAAATGGTCAATATCGTTCGAAAGGTAACCTTGATTATTTCCAAAAATACCCGGGGCAATATTGTATTTAGCAATGATCCCGAAACCCTTGAACGGATTAACCAAGAAATTAAAATAAGCCGTGCTGAATCAGAGGAAGCAATCGAGATTTTGAAAAAGAGCGCTTTAACCCCTGAGGAAAAGGAAGTGTTCGAAAGCTTTGTTGCCAACCGCAAGATAAGCATACCTGTCAATAATAAAGTGGCGGAACTGATCAAAGAAAAGAAAATGGCTGAGGCGGCACAATTATTGTCCAGTGAAGCCGAACCTATGGTTCAGAAGTCCATGGACATTCAGCAACAGCTTGCCAATTTGGTAGAATCCGAGAATACGGCTGCCAATCAAAGTGCAATTCAAACATATTCCAATTCGTTCAAGTTACTTTTAATATTAGTGGTTATTGGTGTTATTTTTGGAATGGGTTGTGCTTTCATAATCACCCGCAGCATTACCAAACCGGTCAATTTAATAGTCGCAGGATTAACTGAGGGTTCCAGCCAAGTCGCTGCAGCTTCGATTCAATTAACCGCTTCAGCCCAGCAATTGTCGCAAGGTAGCGCCGAACAGGCATCGTCCATTGAAGAAACCTCTTCTACATTGCAAGAATCGTCTTCGATGCTACAACAAAATACTGCCACCACAAAACAAGCAGCGCAGCTATCCGAACAGGCCAATCAATCCGCCAATAAAGGCAGCAATGAAATGCTGGAAATGGTGAATTCGATCCAGGAGATTAAGAAATCCAGCGATCAAATCTCCAGGATCATTAAGGTTATTGATGATATTGCTTTCCAAACGAATATCCTGGCTTTAAATGCCGCAATCGAAGCGGCCCGGGCCGGAGAGGCCGGCATGGGATTTGCGGTAGTGGCTGAGGAAGTAAGAAACTTGGCTCAGCGTAGCGCTCAAGCGGCCAAAGATACTACCGCGATCATTGAAACCAATATCGAACTATCCAACAAAGGAGTTAGTGTGTCCGAAAGAGTTTATGGCGCTTTGAAAGAAATTACCGTTCAGTCCAAGAAAGTCAGTGAACTGATGGATGAGATCGCCGCAGCCAGTCAGGAACAGGCGCAAGGAGTAGAACAAGTCAATAAGGCAATGGACCAGATGGAAAAGGTTACCCAACAAAATGCGGCCAATGCCGAGGAAAGCGCTTCTGCAGCTGAGGAATTAAATGCTCAGGCCGAGAGCATGCATAGAATAGTGCAAGAACTGTCGGAGCTGGCCAATGGTCAGAGTAAAGTTTTGCAGGTTAAGACCAATTCTTCCGGTACGATGCATCGTTTGACGGAGCAAACTGGGAATGGCCGTAGGGCGAGTGATTCACCGCTACTGACCGATAAAAGAACGAAAACGGTTTCGCCGGATGAAGTGATACCGCTGGAGAATGATCCAAAACAATTTTAAGGCAGTCGCTCTGTCCTAAAAATGAATTCGTAAGCTTGGAGGTAGCTTTAGTAGTTCAGAGCTACCTTTTTTATTGTGGA
>DNPP01000368.1:2572-7576 GCA_003501365.1 Bacillota bacterium | reverse complement strand
AATCTCCAGACCCGATAAAATCATATATTTCCCCTTTTTTAATTATTGTTCGATCTATTATACAACATTTAGGAAAAAATTTAACCGGAGAAACAACGGTTCATATTTAATCAGTTAATGATTCCTGTATGCTATAATAGTGTATAATACTAATGGATTTTTTGGTGTTGTTTGTGTGATACAAATTGTAATACAAAGAGGACTCGATGAAATCATTTCGGCAATTACTGCAAAAATTACCTTCCGAATTTATCGGGCGCTTGCAGGCAGAGTATGAGCCCGGCAAGGCTGAAAAAATTATGAGCGGTATGATGACTGAACGACCGGTAACGTTGCGGGTAAACACCCTAAAAACCGATGTCCGGACCGTGATGAAAACTTTACAGGCTGATAATCTCAAATTTGAGAGAGTACTTTGGTATAATGATGCTCTAGTGCTTAAAACCGCCCGAGAAAATGAGATTGAGCGTCATCCTTTATATCAGAAAGGCCACATCTACTTGCAAAGCCTTTCCAGTATGATCCCGCCCCTAGTGCTCGATCCTAAACCGGGTCAACGGGTGCTGGATCTAACCGCGGCGCCGGGCAGTAAAAGTACTCAATTGGCCGCCTTGATGCAAAATCAAGGATTTATTCTAGCCAATGAAGTTAATGCTTTGCGGGTGGAACGGCTCAAATACAATATAGAGAAGCAAAGCGCTACCAGCATTGAGGTCCGGCATGGCGACGGCAAACACTTAGAGGAAACGTGGCACCAATATTTTGATGCGGTATTATTAGATGCTCCTTGTAGCGGTGAAGGTTTATTCCTAGCCTGCGACCCCAAAACCTATCGTTTTTGGAACCCCAAGAAAGTCCGGGAGTTAGCATCCGAACAAAAGAAGCTGTTACGGACCGCTCTTTGGGCTTTAAAACCGGGCGGGTGTTTAGTATATTCCACTTGTACGCTGGCAACCACTGAAAATGAATTGGTACTGGATTGGGCTTTCTCAAAATACGCTTCGGAATTAACAGCCGAATCGATTGGCCTTACGATATCCGGCTCCGAGTCGGGATTGGCAATCGGAGAATCCGGACATGAACATTGCCGGAAATATTTACGGATTTATCCGTCGCAGTTGATGGAGGGTTTTTTTGTGGCGAAATTGCGAAAGTTGAATCTCGAAAAGTGATGGATTTTATCTCTTTACCACGGACAGGAATCAAACGGTAACCTAATTCTGAACGGTAATCATTTTATTATCATTCAATCTTCTCAAATATTTTTTCTTTTTGGTTGTAATTGTATACCAAACCCGTTCCAATATCGTAATACCAGCCGTATATTTGCAGTAAACCTTGATTATACCGTTCTTCCACAAATGGATAGCTTAATAAATGATTCATTTGTTCGATAATGTTTTCCTGTTCGACCAGCCATTCCAAATCTTCGGTATTCCCCATATTGCGAACAATTATCTCCGCTTGGACCTTGGCATTCTTGACCAGATCAAGCCATTTCTTAGTATGAGGAATCTTTTTCAATTCAGTTTCCTCTAAAAAAAGTGCCTTGCATCCTCCACAATTGGAATGTCCGCAAATGACGATATTTTCTACATTTAATATTAAAATTGCATACTCAATTGCCGAGGTGGTAGCCAAATATTCCGAAGATGCCCGGTAATAAGGCACGACATTGGCGACATTCCGAATGACAAACAAATCTCCCGGAAGACTTTTGGTGATTAAATCAGGAACCACTCTGGAGTCCGAACAACCGATAAATAATGTATGGGGTTGTTGTGAGGTACTGAGCTGCTTAAAAAGTTCCTTATATTTTTCAAAATCATTTTTGCTAAACTCTCTAACCCCGTCAAAAAGTATTTTCAATCATAATTCTCCTTTGTTGGGAAATATTTTTTTGATCCGAAGACATTTGGTTTTGTTCTTGTTGATTCACTGATTTATATACAATTTCATACTTTTAATTCCCGCCTTCATCACCCATCTCCGTAAGGTATGATGATACATAAAAGGTGATTTTAAATTCTTTAACCAAACATTTTCGATTAATTGGAGGGTATTTCTTTTGTATACGCCATGCCATGATTCAATTCGATAAGAAAGAGCTTTGGAAAGCGCCAAAGCGCTTCGAAAAGCATAGCTTAACCCCTCTGCGGAACTTGGACTGATAAATCCCGCTGCTTCTCCTATTAATGCAACCCTGCCTTTACCGATAAAAATTTGGCCGGTATGCTCCGGACGAAATAGAAAAGTCCCATTCTTGCGTATACTCTGATTAAACTCAAATCCATACCTTTGTAATTTTGCTTTTAACAAATTGAATTTTTGGTGCGCATTGCTATTAGGATACAATGCCGATCCTAGGATCAGATAATTATCTTTAGGAATTGTCCATGAATAAAAATCGGTTATTGTTTTATCAAATATGGCTCCATAATAATTAACATTCTGAGTAGTTTCAAACCATTCCTGAATCGCTACATACTTTTTGGGTAGGATCTGCCCCGGGAAAGCACGCAGGCGAACTTTTGAAAAGGCTCCATCTGCTCCCACAATCAACTTGGTTTTCGCTTCATAATCTTTTCCGGCTTTAGAAAACTTAATATTTACATATTCAGTCGTTTCTTCATGTCCTCTGTAAATACTACCGTTAATTACTTCTACTCCGGATGGAATCATTGCTTCAAGCCATTTATCAAACTCTTCCCTATCTATATTGATATAATGACGTTGATAGTATCTTTCTAGTGAGTTATCGATATCAATGGTCCTAACTGCAAACATTTGGGGACTCGATATCACTGATTTGGGAACGCCTAAGCCAAATAAAGCCAACATTTTTTGGGCACCGGGAGCGATTAATCCGCCGCAACATTTTTGAGATCCGGAATATAGCGGTGCTTGAAATGTTCTTCTTTCCAAAAGCAAAACCTTATATTTTTGACCGATTAACCTTGCCAAAGTCGCCCCCGCCGGTCCTCCGCCAATGATTGCGATATCGTACATTTTTTACCTCCATATAACAATATCTCACCCCGGCCATACCTTGAAAACCGAACCCAAAATCCGGATGGCAAAAAAGAGCAGCCCCACACCAAGGACTCGGTCAAACCAGTGGCGGTAGCGGCCATAAACCCTGCGGAAGCGTAATGAGGTGATGATAAAAGAAAGCAAAATAAACCAGCCGCCAACCGCCATAATCGTCTCCAAACCATAGATCCAGCGTACCCACCCCGGAGTACCGGCGGTTAGAAATTGAGCAAAAATACTTAGAAAGAACAGTGGTGCTTTGGGATTTAGCAAATTGCATAGGAAGCCGTCCCTAAAACCTTCTCCAAAGTTCTTATCCCCCGAAAAGGCCTCCCCGGTTACACCATTATCTTCCTTGAGATCCGAGCCCCGAGACCGTAAGCCGTTCCATCCCAACCAAATAAGATAAGTGGCCCCCAATACCTGGATGAAACGGAACAATCCGGGTAACTTATGTAGAATGAGGGCAAATCCCAAAACCGTATAACTTACGTGAAATATTAATGCCGCAGCAATTCCAAAAGCGGTTGCCTTACCGGCCCGCCTGCCGAAACCGAGACTGTTTTTTAATACCACAACAAAGTCGGGGCCGGGAGAGATCCCTGCCAACAAACCGACCAGAAATACTTCAAAATACATAATTAATAAAGTCACCCGATTTCAATTGAAAGAAATTCTACAAATCACTTTGCATTCTTCGCCTTCTCACCATAGCGATTGTAATACACCTTTTCATACTGCAACTCATCTTGGGAATGAGCGGGTAAATCTTCAGCCGGGTAACCGATGGCGATCAACGAATCGACTCTCAAATGCTCCGGAATCTCCAAAACATCCCGGACAGACTCTTCTGCGGTTCGGGTAGAATCACACATTCGCTCCCGGATCTGGACCCAACAACTGCCCAATCCTAATGACTGGGCGGTTAATTGGATATAGGTAGCCGCAATCGAGCTATCCTCAATCCAAACATCGCAACGTTTCGGATCAGCACAGATCACGATTCCCAGCACTGCATTTTTCAGAAAAGCGGAACCGTACGGTTTGGAATTAGCCAGTTTTTCCAATATTCCTGCTTTGTCAATGACTACGAATTCCCAGGGCTTTAGCCCGCGGGAAGAAGGCGCCCTTAAGGCTGCTTCGATCAATACCGCGATTTTTTCGGGTTCGACGGGAGTCTTAAGAAACTTGCGGATGCTACGCCGCTTTTGGATTAAGGAAAGAGTCATCAGTACCTCCGAAGTATCAGATTGAATTTGGGGTCTCAATTATTATTGGTTAAAATATCTTTTTGCGATACACGATATCTCCCTTTCGCTACTAAATAATTATTATCCTGCTTTTGGACTTTTTTGGAACTAAACATTCTTTAATAAAAAGGAGAAACTGTTAATAAATAGAATTTAAAATTTAGAAATTAGATTTTATTCCTGGTTTCCCTAATTTTGTTTATTCAATCCGTCTCTAATAGTAAACGAGACTGAACCATAAATAGATAACAGATTTGAATGGAGGAATCCCAATGACTATTCCTGCCGATTTACAGGCGCTTTTCCTCAATGAAAATGAGATACCGGCCGAGTTTCAAATCAAAGCACCGGTTTGTCAAAGCGAATTCCTGATAAACGGGGAACTGCGTGAATGGGATGGCCCGGCTCAGGAAGTCTTCTCCCCGGTATATCTGCAAACGGCTTCCGGTTTAGCACCAAAATACCTGGGCAGCTACCCGCTACTCTCTACCGAAATCGTCCTGGAGGCTCTGAATGCAGCAGTTAAAGCCTATAACAACGGTAAAGGGACCTGGCCCACCATGCCGGTGGCGGAGCGTATTCACAGTATGCAAGAATTTGCTTACCGGATGAAAGCCGAAAAAGCGGAAGTTGTAAAACTGTTGATGTGGGAAATCGGGAAAAGCTATCAGGATTCGGCCAAGGAATTTGACCGGACGGTGGATTATATCTGCGCCACCAT
>DNPP01000368.1:0-2397 GCA_003501365.1 Bacillota bacterium | reverse complement strand
TTTACCACGCTGATCCCGGCGCTAATTATGGGTAATACCGTTATCTGCAAGCCGCCCAAACTTGGCACCCTTCTTTATCGACCATTACTCAAAATATTCCGGGATTGTTTCCCGCCGGGAGTAGTAAACTTCGTATACGGACGGGGCGCCAATATCATTTCGCCTCTAATGACTTCCGGGAAAATTGATGTATTAGCCTTCATCGGCACCAGTAAGATTGCGGATACCATCAAAAAACAGCATCCCAAGCCCCACCGCTTGCGTTCCGTCCTAGGATTAGACGCTAAAAATCCGGCTATTCTTTTACCTGATGCCGACCTCGACCTTGCGGTAAAAGAATGTCTGTTGGGGACTCTGTCATACAATGGACAGCGTTGCACCGCTTTAAAATTGTTGTTTGTCCACCAAAAAATCGCTGATGTCTTTTTGAGCAAATTTGCACAAGCGATTCGCGATTTAAATATGGGTATGCCCTGGAGTCCCGGTGTTCAGATCACGCCAATGCCCGAGGCAGATAAAACCGGATATTTGACTGAATTAGTAGCTGATGCTGTCAAATTGGGGGCCCGGGTTATCAATGAAGCGGGTGGAAAAACGGCTAAATCCCTCTTTTATCCGGCAGTGCTGTATCCGGTAAATGAACAAATGCGGGTTTACCATGAAGAGCAGTTTGGCCCGGTGATTCCGGTCATTCCCTTTACCGACCTTGAAATACCCATCCGTTATATCGAAGAATCCAATTACGGCCAGCAAGTAAGTATCTTCAGCAATAACCCTGATGAAATCGCCGCCCTGGTGGATCCTTTAGTTAACCAGGTCTCCCGGGTTAACATCAATAGCCAATGTCAACGTGGACCGGATATTTTTCCGTTTACCGGCCGTAAAGATTCGGCCGAAGGGACGTTATCCGTTTCCGACGCGTTGCGGGTCTTTTCCATCCGCACCCTGGTGGCAGCTAAGGAAAATGAAATCAATAAAGAGGTACTGGCAGGTATTGTGAAGGAACGGAAGTCAAACTTTTTGTCGACGGATTTTATATTTTGATTATATACTAGACCACGGGATTAATTAATAAACCGCCAATATCGGAGGCTTTTGGGTCGTTCCGGGCCGGATATTGCGAACCCAACAAACCGTGAACCAGTGTTTGTTTCAATTCTTCTTCCGGATAAAGCGGATGAATCACTATCCAAATGACCTCGGTTTTTCCCGCCGTTAATTTCCCAAATAAAACTGCCAGAATTTTGTCCTGCTTAATTAAAAGCAATAAATTGGGTAGATTCTCATCAATCTGTTCCTCACTCCATCCTTTACATTGCGCATGTAAAAGATGCCAGATGCCGTCCCTATCTTTAGGCTCGGCGCGTCGAATCGTGATTGCCTCAAAAGCCATTCTACTTCTCCTCCAAAAATGTTTGGTAAGTTCTCCATTTATTTAGTATAATTTATCATGGCGGAAGTGGTTTTCGTAGAGCCAATAATGTTTAATAATTATAGTACCACTTTTTAAAAGGAGATTTTCAATGCTCTGGTTATCCATTGACAAATTCAGCGATACATCATTGATAAGACAGATCTACCAGCAAATCCGCAGCCTGATTCTATCCAGTGAGTTGAAATCGGGTGAAAAACTCCCGGCCACCCGGGAATTGGCCACCCAAATTGGGGTATCGCGGAATGTGGTATTAGAAGCATATGAATTGCTGATTGCCGAAGGGTACTTGAATAGTTCACCGGGGTCGGGAACCTATGTAACGGAAGGAGTATATCTGGAGGAAGCCCCCAGCGCTAATCAACCACCCGCCGCTATTGACAAATCGGATTCTAAAAAGACGGCCTGGGTTGATTTTAAATCGGGTATACCCGCTCTTGAGCTTCTGCCGAGAAAAAAATGGAGTCAGCTGGAACAATCCGTTTGCCTGGATTCACCGGCTGCCACCTTTGGCTATGATCATCCCGAAGGTCGAATCGAGCTTCGGAGTGCTCTCTGCCGTTATCTCAAGAAAACCCGCGGCGTTGTCTGTGAGCCGGATCAAATTATCATAACCTGTGGCGCAGTTCAAGGCCTGTCCATTTTAGCCAAGGCAATACTGACCTCTGCCGGCTCTTACATTATCGAAGATCCAATTCATCGCGAAATCCGCAATATCTTTGCGGTCAACTGCAGTCATATTTTTCCGGTCCCAGTAGATGACTCTGGAATGGTGACCGATAGGTTGCCTCAAACTATCAAACCGGCATTGATTATGTTAACTCCCTCCCATCAATATCCACTGGGAGTGATTTTACCGGTTAAGCGGCGGATCGAGCTGATCCAGTATGCCCGTACTAAGGGATGCTATATTATCGAGGATGATTATGACAGTGAATTTCGCTATCAGGGACCGCCGGTCAGTT
>DNPP01000249.1 GCA_003501365.1 Bacillota bacterium | reverse complement strand
GTTTCCTGACCCGCTATATTAAACCCCGCTGTTTTGCCTTGCCCCATGGCAACATTCCATAAACCGTATACTTTACCGTCATACTCCGCTACATCGCCGGCGGCATAGACATTAGGAACATTGGTTGCCATTTTTTGATCGACAATTACTCCCCGGTTTGTTTTGAGCGGCGTTCCCCGTAAAATATCAATATTTGGTTTAATTCCGGTCGAATACAATACCATTTCACAATGGAAACTGCTGCCGTCCTTCATTTCAACCCCACAAACCACTTGGTCGCCAATAATATTAACAATTTCCGCGTTAGTAAGAACCTTAATTCCGAAAGATTCGACCAAATTCTTTAAAATCGTTGCCGCCCTCTCATCCAATTGGTTAGGGAAAAGCCGGTTTTGAATTTCGGCAACAGTTACCTTTTTATGATGTTGCTGCAGTGCCCAAGCGGTCTCCAATCCTAGAACTCCACCGCCGATGTAAAAAATTTCATTCTTTCCTTCCAAAACCCCATGGAGCCGTTGTACATCTTCCAGGTTTCGGATGGTGTTCAGCTTCCCGCGATTGGTTTCCGCAATAGCCGGGAAACGGTTTCCGGCGCCGTTCGCCAATAATAATTTGTTATAATTCATGCTTTTTTCTTGCGGCAAAATGATTGCTTGCCGTTCAATATCGATACCTTGCACTCTGACATTTAAATGAAGAGTAATCCGGTTCTTTTCATACCATTCTCTTTTTTGCAGTAAAATATCGGCTTCATCAAGTTGATCAAACAGGCTTTTGGAAAGTTTGAGCCGATAGTATGGATAGAACCTTTCCTCGCCGAACAGGTCTATCGTCACTTCCGGATCAATCTCCCGGATTGCTTTAATGGCACTAACGGCAGCAATTCCGCCTCCGATGATGATTAGGTTGTTCATATTTTGCCGAGCCCCCAACCATAAATTAATAATCCATCGGGTTGAATGCCTCGCCTTGCTTCCTCGCAGCATAACACAATCGAAATCGAATCCTTTTGGGCCATATACATCCGCTCCTAAACTTTCGAGTAATTAACTATATAAAATATTAACCCAATTATAAATTATTAAAAACTATTTTTCAACTATATTATCAAATTGATGACCAGTTATTAAATAATTTTATTAATTAATTATGTTCCCTAAACGTAAGGAAAATATAAGGAAGGCTGACGATAAGGAAAAATGATTAAAAAACTAAATCAGCTAAACCGTGGTTCTTTAGCTGATTTGCCAATGATATTATTGGGTGTTTGGAATGTTTTATCGTGGATATCAGGACTCTTTGTTTTGGTCGAAAATCACGGCCACCAGGATGATAACACCCATTGCAATCGTCTGCCAATAAGAGGATACTCCCAGCAGACTCAAGGCATTGTTAATGACTCCAATGATTACCAAACCGAGAGTCGTTTGAATAATGCCGCCGCGGCCGCCCGACATACTGGTTCCACCCATCGCCACTGCAGCAATGGCATTTAACTCATAACCTTGAGCGGCATTGGGTTGTCCGGCCTGCAACCGGGAGGCTAACGCCGCTCCACCCAGAGCAGCCAAAACTGAACAGATCATATAAACATAAAACTTGATTCTGACAATATTAATCCCGCTAAGTTTGGCAACTTCTTCGTTACTGCCTACGGCAAAAACATAGCGTCCAAAGCAAGTTCTGGTCAATACAATATGAGCGATAATCATTATGATAGCTGTCACAATTACCATTACCGGTATGGGTCCAATATATCCGATCCCCATCCAACTGAAGGAATCCGGCAAACCAAAAACCGGTCTCGATTCGGTATATACATAAGCTAAACCGCGGGCTACACTCATAATCGCCAAAGTGGCAATGAAAGGAGGCACTTTTAACTTGGCAATATTCACCGCCATTATCCCGCCAAAAATACCGCCGATCACAATCGCAGTTGCCAAAATGACCAAGACTCCGGTTAATATACCGGCATTGGGGAAAAATTTTATGGTAACGGTAGCTACAATACCGGCCAATGCAGCTACTGAGCCTACGGATAAGTCAATCCCATTCGATAAAATAACAAAAGTCATTCCGGTGGCTAATAGAGCATTGATGGCAATCTGCATCATGACGTTGACCAGATTGTTGGGATCAATAAAACGCGGTACAAAGAGGGCCGACATCATTATCAAGATTACAAAAAAGAGCACCAACGTGTTTTCTTTTGCATATTTGGTGATTCGTTTCAAATCCAAAGTGTTGCTCATTTTCTTTACTACCTCCTTTAACATCCACTAATACTGGCGAGTTGCAAAATATCTTTTTCAGTTGCGCCTTGATTGTCAATAATCCCTGAAACTTTTCCTTCGCGCATCACCAAGATTCGGTCCGAAACCCCCAGAATTTCCGGAAGTTCCGAGGAAACCATGATAATACTGCCGCCCTCTTCAACAAATCTCTTCATTAAGCCGTATATTTCGGCCTTGGCATTCACATCAATACCTCGGGTGGGCTCATCCATAATCAGGATTCGGGATTTGGCAGCCAGCCATTTGGCGATAACCACCTTTTGCTGATTGCCGCCGGAAAGATTTTTAATGGGTGTAGACGCACTCGGCGTTTTGGTTCGCAACATTTGAATAAAATCTTCAGCGATTTTTGATTCCCATTTGAAATTGATTAAACCAAAATTGGAGTTTTGAAATAAACTGGCCAAAGAAGTATTTTCCTTAACGCTTTTAGACAGTAACAGCCCTTGATTGCGTCTATCTTCCGGTATTAATCCGATTCCTGCATTAATTGCTTGCTGTGGCTCTGTAAAACATACCGTCTGACCATTTAAAACGCATTCTCCACTATCAACGCGGTCGGCGCCAAAAATCGCCCTCATTACTTCGGTTCTACCGGCGCCGATCAAACCCGCCACTCCTAAGATCTCGCCCCGTCGTAAAGCGAACGAAACGTTTTCGAAAACGCCCTTGCGGGTATAGTTTTTGATCTCCAATACCAGTTCGTCGGCGGGAGGTATTTCCGATTTATAATAAAATTGGGTAATTTCTCTACCTACCATTAACGCAATCATATGACTTTCATCGATCTCGCGCAGGGATACCGTCTTTACAAGTTGTCCATCCCGCAGGATGGTAACCGTATCTCCGATTCTGGCAATTTCTTTTAAGCGATGGGATATATATATAATGGCGACATTTTCCTGCCTCAACTTTTCGATAACTTTAAAAAGCGCTTCCACCTCATGTTCAGATAAAGATGAAGTCGGCTCATCCATAATGACCAAGAAACTGTTTTGCGAAACAGCCCGGGCAATCTCCACCATCTGTTTGTCGGCATTGCTTAATCTACGAATTACTGCTTTAGGACTGATCTTAACTCCGATGTTTTCCAATAGCCGGCCGGCATCATTATTCATCTTCTTACGATCAACAAAACCGGACTTGCCGATTTTTGGTTCCCGGCCTAAAAAAATATTCTCAGCGACCGTAAGGTCGGGAATAACGCTTAACTCCTGATGAATTACACTAATACCTGCGGCCAGTGACTCGCGGGTGTTTTTAAAATTGACTTCCTGACCCCTTAATTGGATACTTCCTGCATCACGGGAATACACACCGGAAATAATTTTGATTAAGGTCGATTTTCCGGCGCCGTTTTCGCCTAACAATACATGCACCTGGCCGGGATAAATATTTAAATCAATATTCGACAAGGCCTTGACCCCGGGAAAAGATTTACTGACTCCGGCCATTTCTATCAATGGCGTTTGATGCATGTTCTTCCCTCCTGACTTTCGAGTACTCGGCGCGTTCGCCGCTATTGTTTTGATTACCCGCAGGTGATCGGGGGTAATGGAAGGAGCCCTCTCCTTCCATTACAGACCGAACCTCTATTGTATCAATGGTTCCTAATAAATAACTCGTATGCCAATTTGTTTCTTGAATTATTACTAAATTGAAAGCACCGTAGTATTAGAGATTGGTTTTATCAATTACTTTCGGCGCAATCGGAATTAATTTGGGAACGGTTTTGCCAT
The DNA here is from genome assembly GCA_003501365.1 of Bacillota bacterium. Taxonomy (GTDB): domain Bacteria; phylum Bacillota; class UBA4882; order UBA8346; family UBA8346; genus UBA8346. The sequence goes on along the minus strand of DNPP01000249.1, from coordinate 17,871 downwards.
TTATTTTATCCATGGCGGCATCCAAAGTTTTGGCCCCGATAGCCGCAGGATCTTGGGCGATATCGGCTTTCCAGAGTCCGCCGCTTTTGATTTCAGCAATACCTTCGGGATTACCGTCGAAACCGATGACTTGGACGTTACGGTTGGCGGCTTTAATTGCCGATAAAGCACCCATTGCAAAGGGATCGCCGACACCGAAAATTACTTGAAGATTGGGGAATTTAACCAGCATATTTTGGGTGACATCGGCTGCTTTCGCTTGGTCGCCCGAGCAGTTTTGAACATCGACCACTTTGATATCCGGATAATTTTTGGTCAAGAATTCCTTGAAACCTTTTTCACGGTTGACGCAGCTTTCAACTTCGGAATAGGTCACAATAGCCACTTCCCCTTTGTGTGTGGGAAGCATTTTCTTGGCCACATAATCGGCTGCCAATTCGCCGCCTTTGTAATTATCAGTGGCAACATGAGCTACCGTTTGGCCATCCGAAGAAATATCCATTGTGAATACAGGAATATTCGCTTTGTTTGCCAACTCAACCATGGATTTGCTTCCTGCGGAGTTGGTAGGGCAAAGGATTATAGCATTCACCTTTTGGGTGATAAAATCTTGAACCTGACTAAGTTGCTTGTTGGAATCTCTGGATGCATCTTGAACAATCAATTTGACTCCGAGTTTTTTTGCTCTTGCGATTAAGGATTTCTCAATGTTGTTGTAGAAAACATGCTCACGAGTAAGCAAACTGACACCGACTACGATTTTTTTGGGAGCCGCGAGTGCAGCCACAGTAAGACTTGAAATCAATAGAACCACAAGCGAGACGCAGATAATCTTGGTAAACCTTTTCATGTTTGTTCCTCCCATTTTTTGATTTTTTTATGCAAAAGGGCGCTTTGGCTGCCCATTTTACCGAAAGTTAGGCTTTGTTTACACTGCCGCAGAGAATGATTTTTTGCTTTACAATTTCTCCGACTGCTTTTTTGCCGCTAACCATAAACTTTTTGGGATCAATAATGCTTTGGTCAACCAGCGCTTCCCGCACTCCTCGAGTCAGGGCAGCCCGAAGCTCGGTGGCAAAATTGACCTTACTGACACCAAGCGTAATCGCTTTTCGGACCATATCATCCGGAACCCCGGAAGCCCCATGAAGTACCAACAGCACTTCGACAACTTTACGAATTTCCGTTAGCCTGTCAAAGTCCAGTTTGGGTTGTCCTTTATAAAAACCGTGGGCTGTCCCAATGGCTACCGCCAATGAATCAATCCCGGTTCGTATCACAAATTCCTTCGCTTCAGCGGGATCCGTATAGGTTGCCGAGTTTTGGCCAACCTCCAAACCGTCTTCTTTGCCGCCGACCTTGCCGAGTTCGGCTTCAACGGGAATCCCCACCGCATGGCACATATCCACAACCCTCTTTGATAGGGCGATATTTTCTTCCAATGGTAACTTGGAACCGTCAATCATGATGGATGTATATCCTGAACGGAATGCCTGAACCGCCAAATCGTAACTTTCGCCGTGATCGAGATGAAGCGCTACCGGAACCGGACAGGACTTGGCCGCTGTGTGAACCATGGCAGACAGCATTTCGAATCCGGCATATTTCACAGTACCGGGCGTAGTTTGAATCATAACCGGCGCCTGAAGTTCGGTAGCTGTTTCCAAAACCGTTTGAACCATTTCCATATTTTCAATATTAAATGCTGCTACCGCATAGTTACCCTTTTGGGCGTCCTCCAACATTTGCTTGCTTGTAACCAAGGGCATTGACAACACATCCCTTTTTTATTGTTTTCGCGATTTGAATCAAGATCTCACGAACCAATCTTTTCGATGCTGACCTGTGGCAGCATTTTTTGGAAATCTTCAGCCGTACAAAGCAAGGTGCCTTCACGAATCAACGAAGCGTTGGCAGCCGCTACTCCATAACGCAGCATTTCTGGAATTTCCATTCTTTGTTCTATCGCCATACATATTCCGGCCACCAGTGAATCACCGGCGCCTTGGACTCCCCGTACTTCGATGTTGGAGCCCGATGCAAACCAAGCTTGATCTTTATTTACAATAACCGCGCCATCTTTTCCCATGGTGACACAGACAATACCGACACCCTGAGCCGCAATAAGTTTTCTGGCAATCTCAACGATATCTTGCTTTTTTTGCACCTTCATTTTAAAGGCAGTTTCGAACTCGTACAGATTGGGTTTGATAAAATACGGTCCGGCTTTTAAACCCTCCAAGAACAACTCACCATCAGCGTCTAAAACTGTTTTAACCCCACTCTTTTTAACGGTTTCAATTAAAGTCCGGTAGATCTCTTTGGGAACCCCGCTGGGAACACTGCCGTTAAAAACCATAAGCGATGATTCTTTTATCCGGTCATAAACTAATCTACAAAGTTCCGGAATGGCCTCAGAGCATACCGGATAACCGCTTTCATTAAACTCGGTCATTACATGGCTTTCGTCGTCAAAGATTTTTATATTGGTTCGTAACGTTCCGTCAATATTGATAAACTGATATTTAATATCGTTTTGTTTGAGGCTTGTCTGGACAAAATCCTGGCTGCCAAGATAGTTAAAGCCTAAAACCTCGGTCTGTCCGCCCAGTTGGCGAACGGCAATACTCACATTAATGCCCTTGCCTGAAAAATCGGAACGGGTATGAACCACCCTATTTAAGCCGCCATACTTAAAACCCGCTATTGTAATGGTTCTATCAATGCAAGGATTTAACGTTAATGTTGTAATCAAATAAAATCTCCCCCTTGTCGCAAAAAGCAACTACTCGGTATCGTCATTCATCCACGCAGCCATGGATCGAAAGATAATCCATACCGAGACAGCTCCCGCATCTTCTAGACCAATTACACTCTGTCCGAATGATTTCGCCCGCCCGAATTTAGCCATACATTGTTTGGTATATTCTTTTCCGGTTTCCGCCTGTTTGGCTGCCCGCTTTAGCCCTTCGGAAAGACTTAATCCCTGATTTGCCGCTTGTTGCAGGGCTACAGCTGCCGGCTCAAAAGCATCAACCATCGTTTTATCGCCAATTTGCGCCTTACCGCGTTTTTTAAGAGCAGTCAGCGATCGTTGGAAAATACCGGCCATACCCGAAAGATCAATTTCCGTTAGCGGCTCAAGTCCAATGATGCCACTGATAAATACGGTTCCAAAAAGTACTCCCGAAGCTCCTCCCATGGTATCCAAAAGAGTCATTCCGACACAATGAAATACTTCATTAATAGAATCAAACTGCTTGGCATTCAGTTCTTTTTGGACTTCCTTAAATCCCAGCGACATACTGGTACCATGGTCACCATCACCGATTTTTTTGTCAATTACAGTCAAATAATCCTCAGCGTCAATCATTTGCTGGGCAACATAATAAAACATTTTTTGAAGCTCACCAGCAGTTATCGAAGTTTTCAATTTAATCACCAGCCCTTAAAGCGCTTTTTTTCTAAAAAAAGGTGAATAAGCGGGATAATTATAATAACATTTCAATTCCTGATCCAATGGAAGCAATGAAATTGAAAATCCACCGGTTCCTTGGGGTGCTAATAAAGTATCGATAAACATGTCATAAGTTTTAAGCAACTTTTGATCCAACACCATTTTTACCCGGCGGTTAACAATGCAAAGTTCAAGTAGGCCGGTAAAACCGAACCCATTAATGAATACCGCTATTTCATCCCCGGCGGCGGGCAACAAATCAGCCAGTAAATAATCCATCATGATGTCAACAATCTTATCCGCCGAAATAAGCTTTGTCTTTAAGATTCCCGGCTCTCCATTAAATCCCATGCCGAATTCAATCATCCCCGGTTCCATATCAAACATGGCCTCGCCGGTAGAAGGTAAATATCCCGGAGAAGTTGTAACACTGAGCGTCCGGATATTCTGATTTGCTTTTCGGGTCACCCGTACCAATTCATCTAAATTGAGACCGGCATCCGCAGCCGCGCCGGCAATCTTAAGCACGATAGCGACACCCGCGACGCCCCGGCGTTCTTCCTGTTTATTGATAGCAGCGGAGGTTATATCATCACTCACGAACACCGATTGAGTTCGGATTCCTTCCAATTGCAGCAGTTCACCCGCTAATTCAAAGTTGAGAACATCCCCGGCATGGTTGGTAGCCAAATAAAGGACACCGTTTTGGTGATTCACCGCTTTGGTGACATTCATAATCGACCTGGCCGGGGGTGCGGCATAAACATTGCCTAAAGCAACTCCGTCCGCTAAACCGTTACCGACATAACCGATATTCCAGGGTTCATTACCGGCGCCACCGCCCGTAACAATTGCTACTTTGTTCTTACGTTCTTTCAATACCAATCCGTTGGTGTTTGGAACCCGCTCAAACAGCTGCGGATTAGCGCATAAATAACCTTCCAGCATTTCACTGATCATGGCCTCCGGCGCGTTAATAATCTTATTCATCCTATATCACCACTATCATAAATAATTTTGGCGTCGAAAATAAAGGGAATTTTCATGCGCCACTCTGAGCAACAATAACATCGACCCCAAGTTCACGAAGTTTTTTAATACCGGGTTCTGCTGCGTTCCAATCCGTGATAATCCGATCCACTCCATTAATTGGACACACTTTTGCCAAAGAAACCTCATTAAATTTACTATAATCAGCCAGCACGATTTTCTCTTTAGCCGATTTGAGCATGCATTGTTTAACTTGAGCTTCATATGTATTGGGAGTGGTAATGCCGTGTTCAATATCGATACTATTGGCTCCCAAAAACACTTTATCGAAAAACAAACTTTCAATCGCTTTCTCCGCCAATCCGCCGACGCAGGATAAGATCCGGTGACGGACATTGCCGCCGATTAAAATCAAATCGATATCTTCGGCGTCTACCATCTCGACTGCCAGATTGATCGCATTCGTGACAAGTACAATATTGCGTTTGGAACCGTTCTTAATAAGTCTTGTCAGTTCAAGCGTGGTGGAACCGGCATCTATAAATACGGTTTCGCCATCTTTTATTATTTCATAAGCCGCTTTGGCAATTGCTTTTTTTTCAGCGGTATTTGTCTTTTCTTTCTCTTTCTCCTCAAACTCACGGATGGAAGTAGTGAGACTAATTGCTCCACCCCGGGTTCTTTTCAGATATCCATAGTCATCTAATTCATTTAAGATCTTTCGAATTGTTACGTCCGATACACTAAACAAATCGCGGAGTTCCCCTACTGAAACAGAAGTTTTTTCTTGAAGAATATCAAGAATAGCTCGCTTTCTTTCTTCAGTAAGAATTTTTGACACCCCATTCATATATTTCATTTATAACCATATATTATATTGTTTTGTTTCATATGTCAAGTTTATAATTTCATTTCCAAAACTATTTGATTGCATTACGTAACTTTTCGAAATAGATTCTGATATTTTCAGTGAGCCTGAGTTGGATTTTGGTGAGATGCTTAGGGGGATAACTAATTAAATAAGCCCTATTCTTGAAATTTGGCAGCAAAAAAAAGCCAGACGATTGTCTGGCGTAATAAAACTTCTGTATGGTTTCATACAATTTTAATAGAAATAAATCGTAACTTGAGATGGTATATTAAAAAATAAGATCACAATTTATAAAGTTGTTGAAGAAGTTACCACTACTTTTGCTAGAGCGTTCGAAAGAACCTCAATCATGTCGTCAATGTCTTTTCTTTCTACAATTAACGGCGGCATTAATCGTATCATCCCCGGCCTTGGTGAATTAATAATCAAGCCATTTTGAAAGCAAGCGGAAACAACTTCGCATCCTTTCTCCAGCGGTAAATCAAATGCGATGAGCAAGCCCCTTCCTCTGATATTGGTCAGTTCAAAATCTTTGGCAATGTCGTTTATCGTTTTTAACAGGTACTCTCCTTGTTTACTTACGTGTACAACAATATTTTTATCAATTATCTCCTTAACCACAGCATATCCAACCGCCATGGCCAGAGGCTGACCTGAATAGGTTCCCCCTTGGTCTCCCGCTTCAAATATGTTGAACTTTTCTTTCGTTAATAAAGCCGCCAGCGGAAATCCACCGCCAATCCCCTTTGCAAGAGTCATGACATCGGGTTCAATCCCATAATGTTCATAAGCAAATAATGTACCGGTTCTACCGATTCCGGTCTGAACCTCGTCAAAAATCAGTAAAATATTTTTTTCATTACAGATTTGCCGTAATATTTTAATATAATTCTCATTAATTTCAAAAACACCACCCTCTCCCTGAATGGGTTCCAGCATAACAGCACAGGTTTTAGGGCCAATACAAGCAAGAATCGCATCAATATCATTTAAAGGAACATGTTTAAATCCAGGTACTTTCGGTTCAAATAAATCTTTCCATTTCTTCTTGCCGGTTGCCGCCATGGTGGCCAGTGTACGCCCATGAAAACTATTGATTGTCGTAATAATTTCGTAAGCACCATTCAAGTATAACGAGCCATATTTCCTTGCTAATTTAATAGCTCCTTCATTCGCTTCGGCACCGCTGCTGGCGAAAAACACTCTGTCAAAGCAAGAGTAATCGGTGAGCAGCTTTGCAAATTCAATCATCGGTTTATTATAAAAAGTAGGACTGGCATTGACTAATTGACTACTTTGACGGGCAAGTGCTTCTGAGATAACAGCCGGGCAATGTCCCAGGGATGTCACAGCCCAGCCGCCAATAAAGTCCAGGTATCTTTTCCCGCTTGTATCCCATAAGTACATTCCTTGGCCACGTTCCATAACCACCTCGGGCCGGATTGCTGTGAATAAAATCGACCTTTTGGCCTCCGCGAGAAGTTGTGATGTATGATCAAGCGGATAATTATTCATATATTTTGCTCCTTAAAATATTTATCCTTATGATTATACATTATATTAGTATATTTATGCAATTATTTTTCCCTTTGGGTGATATCTATGCTGCAAATAAAATCTTGCCAGCTTTTCAATGGGCACTCCGACATGATAACCGATAATCATCGCCTGATTAATCAGTAAGGTTCTTAGATACCCCAATTTATCCCATCTTCGTCCGGATGTTTTTACAGCTTTCGGTGATAGGGCGATCCGGCCCAATTTTTTCAGGCATAGAATCAAGGCATAATCCTCCATGATGGGAATATCGGGAAAACCGCCGACGCGCCCAAATTGGTCTTTTTGAATAAATATGGCCTGATCACCATAGGGAAGCTGAAATAAAACACTTCGCAAATTGGCAAAGAAGGATACTATCCCTAATGCCCAATTTTTTCCGGTAATACTCAGCCGGAAAGCCCCGGCAACGGTACCCGGTTTTGCCAATGTGGTTATCACTTCCGAAACAAATCCTTCCGGAAGGAGGGTATCAGCATGCAGAAAAATGATGAATTTACCTGAAGCATGTCGAGCTCCCGCATTTAGTTGCTTACCGCGCCCGCGGGGACATTGGATAACTTTTGCTCCGGCTTTAGACGCCAGTTCCCGGGTTCCATCCGTACTCCCCCCATCCGCTACAATGATTTCAATATTATTTGTTTGAGAAGCTTCGATTGTCGGGAGGAGCAATGAAGCTTCATTTAACGTTGGTATCACGATGGAAATCGGTGGCTGTTTTATCTCCCGCAATAGCGGCGTATACCTGATTATATCTTGGGGTAAATCCACATCAGCCAGTTTTGGAAGGAGGGAGACCGAGAGATTTAGTTTTTTTGCAATTTGAAGAGTTTTTTTACATACTAAAGCGGTACCCCAGGGCATATTTTCGGGAAATATGCCACAAACAGGCTGTTTCATGCCAATTAAATAATAACCGCCATCCAGTGCCGGTCCAATTACCAAATCATGTTGTTCTAAATAATTAAATGCCTTTCCAAGAATTTCCGCAGCTATATCCGGACAGTCGCTTCCGATAATCATCACCGAATGAAAACCTTCCAAAAAAGCATTATCCAGTGCTTGCAACATCCTCCGCCCGAGGTTCCCTTCGGGTTGGGGTTGATAATAGGCTTCACCGAAGGCTTCTGCCATCAATTGTTCTGAACCTCCATGAAACCTTATCTCAAAGTCACAGTCAGACTCTATTTTAGTATACTCCTTGGCTATGCCAATTGTCCTAGCTGTCATACGCCGCTGTAGATCGGCGGCGCCTTCCGCGCCCAAAATAGGTATTAGTCGTGTTTTACATTTTCCGGCTTCCGGAAAACGGGTAAACATGATGATACGTTTGCGTTTCATTGTTTATCCTGAAAACGATATACGAAATTGGTGAATGAAATATTATCAACTTTCTCGATAATTAAGTTGATAACTTCAATGAATATTGCTTTGCTTTGTGCCATATTGCTGTTTAGTCTCTCGAGCGGTGTATTGGTTTCCATAACTCCATTGGCATAATCAACCCCAAACCCCAAAAGGATGTACGGCAATTCCATCTCGCCGGCCAAAATTGTTTCCGGCCCACAGGTCTGGCTGATAGCATCACAATAGTTCTTTAGAAAGCTGATTTCTTTTTTGGAATTAAATCTTGGTCCGTTTACATAGCCGTAGGTTATATCTGCAATATAATCTTTAGGCTTGATAATAGCGGTAACATCAAAAAAAGGGTTGCCAAACATTAAATGGCCCCGGTTTTCCTGCCCCTTTTCCGTATAAAAGCTGCATATTTCACCCGAAGGAAGTCGGTTGTCAATATAAAAAAGATCATTAAATATCAATAACTTCCCCAAAGGCAAGTCTGGGTTAACAATTCCGCAAATCGTCGTAGCGACGATCGCTTTGGGATTTAAATATTTAAGCGCTGCAATATTTGCCTTAAAGTTGATCATGTTCGGCAAAAGTTTATGCCTTTGTTGATGCCTGGCTAAAAAGGCAATATTCTTGCCCCGGTAAACCCCGGTTACCAAATTAACCTTGCCGTATGGAGTTTCAATTACTCCGTCCGTCGTGTCTGAAACATCCGGGAAGTCATAAAATCCACTTCCTGAAATGATACATAAGTCAATCATCAAAACACCTCATATAACAATTTAAGTGTTTATACTATCAATATGTTTATGCACTTTGTTTGTTCGGCTTTTTGGATGAGTTTTTCCGGCGTAATTTACCCCAAAATTCTTTTATATAATTCTTTTTGGGTATGGTTTTTCCGCCGCCTTGCGCTAAAAATTCCTGTAGGTGATTTTTTAAAATATCATCAATAATGACTGCTGCATCAATTACATACTGCTCACAAAGGATTTTATGTTCAGCAGAGCCCCAATCAACTGTATGGGTTAAAACCCGGCAACAAATCGCCTTATGTTTAGCCTTAAAACGATCATGCAGCTGTTTAACTGCAAGATGGGCAATTCTTTCGGACTGGTAAGCTTTTGTTCTACCGGCAACAGCACTTAGTATAGCCACGGAACCAGTTACGGCCCCGCAGGCGCATCCCGCTTCTCCTATGCCCAATCCAAAACCGGTAGCCACTTTATGGACGCTTTCCGGTAATCCAAGTTGGTAAACTTTATTAAATGCCTTTACAATTGCCTCACTACAATAGAGGCCATTTCTAAAATATTTTAGCGACAGTTCAACAGCAGGTGAATAGCCGTATTTGGATTCAGAACCTTTTTCATTGTTTTCCGGAAGTGATTCCTCCGTTGCAAAATCCTCGAAAAGCCATGTACTGAGATACCGTTCGCCACTATCGGGAAATATAATCAAAATTCTTTGGCCGCGGTGTTCCGGACGTTTAGCTAGTTGTAACGCTGCCCAAAGCGCAGCTCCAGATGAAATACCGATTAATATTCCTTCTCTGCGCGCTAGATTTCTGGCGGCTTCACTGGCTTCCTCATCCTGCACCTTGATAATTTCATCAATCAAACTCTGGTCAAGAATTTTGGGGATAAAACCGGCGCCAATTCCCTGTAAACGATGAGGAGCAGCAATACCTCCGGATAAAACAGCCGATTTATAGGGTTCAACGGCAACGATTTTAATGTTAGGATTCCGTTCTTTTAAAACCTTCCCGATCCCTGTTAAAGTACCACCGGTTCCGACTCCGGCGACTAACACATCCACTTTGCCGTCAGTATCCCGCCAAATCTCCTCAGCGGTCGTCTTACGGTGGATTTCAGGATTGGCATAGTTTTCAAATTGCTGTGGAATGAAAGAACCGGGTATCTCAGCTTGTAACTGCTTTGCTTTCTTTACAGCGCCTTCCATACCATCATAAGCTTCGGTTAAAACTACTTCAGCCCCCAAAATTCTTAATAATTTGCGTCTTTCAATGCTCATAGTCTCGGGCATGGTGAGAATTAACCGATACCCACGGACTGCAGCCACAAAAGCCAAACCAATACCTGTATTTCCACTAGTTGGTTCTATCAAAACTCCGCCAGGCTTAATAACGCCCGAACGTTCAGCCTCATCAATCATTGCATAACCAACCCTATCTTTTACACTGGACAAGGGATTAAAATATTCAAGTTTGGCAACAATTTCGGCTTCCCCGTCATGAAGCTTGTTAATCCGTACCAAAGGTGTATTGCCAATTAACTCGGTAATATCGTCAGCTATTTTCATATCAAAACACCTCCACAGGAACTACCTACTCCGGCAGTGCACCCAAAACAATGTTCCCCCACTATAACTTCAGTATCTTTGAGCCGAAAATCCTCGATTTTCCAGACATTATTATTATCGTCTCGTAGTGGAATTTCGAGTGCCTGATTAAAATCACAGTCATAAAGCCTTCCATCCCAACTAACAGACAGTGTATCTCGGCACATCAATTTATGGATAGTCTCTGGATTAAAATGTTCTCTCAACATCTGGATATACTTTCTCAGTTTGCCTTCACGCTGAAGTGAAGTCGCAAACCGTTTTATCGGTATATTGGTGATAGTAAACAAACGATTGAATTCAATACCATATGTTTCTTTCAACTTGTTTTTGTATTCCAATTCCAAAATGGTTTGATCCGGCGGCAACTCAGCTCCGAGCGGATTATAAACCAAATTTAACACCAAATCCGGATCTTTACATCCATAACCCAATCGATTTAGCATTTGTAAAGCAGTGATGCTTTTATTAAAAGTACCCTCACCACGTTGCTGATTTACATTTTCCTTGAGATAACAGGGTAATGATGTCATAATCTGCACTTTATTTTGGGCTAGAAAAGATGCGGTATATTCTTGCCCTAGTTCATATAATACGGTTAAATTGCAACGATCAATCACTTGACGTTTTAATGCGGTGATTTCCTTAACTAAATATTTAAAGTTGGGGTTTAATTCGGGGGCTCCTCCCGTTATATCGACGGTATGGATATTTGGAGATCGCGCGAGTAACACAAGCACCCGCTCCATCGTAGAACGGTTCATGCTCTCAAAACGTTCGGGACCTGCATCCACATGGCAATGAGCACAATGCTGATTACATTTTTTTCCGATATTCAGTTGTAAAATATGAACTTCTTCACGGAGAACCGAAAGATTGTTGTTAATAAGCATTTCCTCAAAACTATTTGTCTCTTCATCCAAAGCATACATTGCTTATTCTTCAGCCTCTTTCTTTTTAAATCGTGCACCAAATATCGAACGTAACAGAAAAGTCAAAGCAACGGCTGCAAAAATGATTAACAGGCCAAAGACAAAGGTCCTAGCACCGCTGCCAAGCATATCGCCGGCATAAGAATAAATGATAGTCGCCGGTAACTGCCCCAGCCCGGTCGCAATAAAGAACGGCCAAAACCGCGTGGAAGTAAGCCCTGCTGCATAACTGACAATATCAAAAGGCATAAAGGGAAGGAGCCGCGCGATAAGAATTGCATTGGCTCCATATTTTTCAAAAAAGTCATCGATCGATTTTAAAGCTGTTTTACCTGTTAATTTTGATACCACATCGCGTCCGTAAAGCCTTGCAATACCATAACATGCAGTAGCTCCGGCCATAGCGCTGGACCATGATATCAATGCTCCCCATATCCAACCGAAAATAGCCGCATTTGAAAAAGTAATCAAAAAAGCAGGCAGTGGCGCGGCAATCGATTGAAAAACCATCAGCAGAAAAGATACAACGACTGCCCATGGACCAAATGAACGGATATAAGCTTTAACCGGTTCTGTATTGAAAGAGCTAAGTATGGTAGTGACCTTAAAAATCCAAGCTCTTCCCTCCGGAAAAAGAAAAATGATAATACCCGTTAGTGGTAACCCAATCATCAAACTGAACTTTAACTTTTTATTCATAAGAAGCCTCCTTCATTTGGACAGTTTTGGATGTTGAACGAAATAGCATCCAATTGATCCCGCCCAATAAACTGAAAAGCGAAACAAAAATCCCAAAAAGAATTGACACGGTAATAGCAAAAGCAGCTGAAAAACCAAAAGGCTTCAGAAGTAAAATATAAGCTCCTTCACGCAATCCATATCCATTGAGCCCAATAGGCACCATGGCCATGACTGATGCTGCCGCCGTAATAAAAAACAAGTCAAATATACCGGGAATAGCAAAGCCAAGTCCACCGATGATTGAAGCTACTACCAAAGCAACGTCGATTTGAAATAACAATGATAAAAATAAATTAATGAATAAACTTAACGGGTGCTTCTTGAATTCATTGGCGGATTTTGAAAAAGATACCCATGCATTTCCTAGTTTATTGTCTTGTCTCTTGATAAAATTAGGAACCCAGCCGGTAATTAAAATCCAGGCGATGATAATTCCTATAACAAATAGCATGCCAAGCAGCCATACAGCAAGTGGATAGGGCTTTCTGGCAAAAATAGCACCGATAAGTCCAAGTAGTGCAAGTGAAATGGTTGCAATTACACGGTCCATTACGACCGAAGCAGCTGCTGTAGCGGTACGATCGCAATGTTTTCCTGCCAGCATAATTCGAACCCCATCCCCGCCAATGCTGGAGGGTAAAAAGTTATTAAAAAATAATGCTATCAGATAGATTCGAAACAGTGAGTAAAAATTAATCTTATTAGTTTGGGCCTTAAGAAGTACCCCCCATTTTAATGCACTAACCACTACGGATAAGATTATGAAAGCAAAAACAGAAGGTAGCCAAATGAGCTGAAAAGTATGTAACAGTCGATATATTTTATCGAGATCGGCAAAATAAATTAAGACACCGAGCAGCATTAATGACACGGATATACGTAAAAAAGTATACAATTTACGTTTTTTATTAGCTACCATCTCGCAACCCTTCTTATCATTTTTCCTGAAAGTAACTTTTCTTTGATTCAAAAAAAATGCGCTGACGCGTTTTGCTTATTCATTATCAGCTATCAGCTATCAGCGCATTATCGTTCTAGAGCTTTACCATCAAAGTTCTAATTTAATTCTTTATATACTTCAGTATCGATTTTTTGACCGGTCCCTACCCATTCACTAAAACTAACATTGTAATTGCGGGCCTTATCATATCCGGCAATGCGTAAGGCAATTGTTGCAAACCCGGAACGAATTCCGCCGGTGCAATGAAGAATTACTTCATCAGTTGGCTTAAATCCCAGCGCTTCTACACGAGCTCGGATTTGAGCGGGAGTTTGGAGTGTTCCATCCGCATTATAAAAATCCTTGAACCAAATATGTTTGGCCCCGGGGATTCTGCCTTTTTGTTTTTCACCATATACCTTTGTTCCTGTAAATTCCTCATCTTCTCGGGTATCCAGAATGTTTGCGGAACCAAGCTTTTTAACCAAATAATCAGTACTTGCAAAGAGGCTGAGGTCCGGTACTGGGTTTGGTCCGGTAACAGCTTTAATAGTCGGCACATCTTTGGTTAATTTACCGTCCGATTCAGTCCACGCCTTAATCCCGCCATTGAGTATATATGTATTTTTAAACCCGAAAACTCTGAACGTCCATAATTGCCGTCCTTCTTCGCCCCATCCGGCCAAAGTATCGTTATAAATCACTATTGGCTTTTTACCGTCTATACCTAATGCTCCGAACTTCTTTTTTAGTTCATTATTGGGAAGAATTTGAGCCCAACCTTTTTCTCCCTGTTTTACTTTAACATTGGACCAATCAGTCCAGTGCGCTTGAACAGCGCCGGCTAAATGACCTTTTTTATATTCATCCCTGGTGCGAGCATCAAGTATGACTACTTCCTTATACCGTTTCTTTAATTCATCAACAGACCAGACATAACTGGCAAAACGTTCTTTATCTCCCGGAAGTTCTTTCCCTTCAATAGCAGTAAGTGGTGCCGCTTCATTACCGACCCTTATCGGTCTTGCAGCGAATGCCGTATAACCGTAAACAATACTTATAAGCGCAGCAATCGTAAAGATAAGAGATAAAATTCTTGATTTTTTCATTCAAATTCTCCTTCTAATTTTAATTTCATGGTAAACTTCTTCTGCAGAATATCGTTTATAATTCCTATAGGTTTAATATGATTTGAGTATAAGTTTTTTCCTTTAGTCTGTCAATAGTTTTACCAAAATTATATTATATTTCATATATGCTTACTATGAATTATTTTTGAACATAGTCAAAGTCAAAGCTGCTAAACTCTTAAGAGTATTTTTTACATCCACCGATAAAGACAAACCATAGGTAATCTTTTAGTTCCTATAACAGTGACTTTATAATATCTCTACTACTTTCTTCGCGACCTCTAAAGCATGTTGCTTAATTTCTTCCTCCGGCATTTCATTGATTCCAAATAAATTGGTATCAAAATCATAAAGTTCATCGGCGATAATTAGCTCCGGATTAAGATCAGGGATTACAGCTTTCATTGTTCTTGAAGCACATTCAATGAAACAACCCTCAAGCGCTATGACCCTTTTACCGTCCTTCACCAAGTTTCTCTGACCGGTACTTTTTGTAAATGCTCCACCCAGGCAAATTCGGACTGTTTTCTCAGGGGCCAATCGATGACAAACTAAATTTGCCGCTTGTCTTGCAATTTCGCCCCGCAAACAGGCGCCTTCACAACACATGACAACCACCGGTTTATCAGCTTGGTGATTGGCATAAGTTTCACACATCGGACAAACATTTTTGGTTTTCGGAATTTGAGCAATTTCATATTCAATATTATTATCAGACATTTAAATCCTCCTCACAGTTTAATTTAAACAGTACCCGGATATTTAACAGAGAAAGATATTTTCCCCTTTTGCGCCAGTCGCGACAATAGATATACGGCACTATCCTTGGAAATCTTTAAATGAGCAGCCACTTGATCGGGATTGGTCAATTTCGTCTTTTTGACAAAATCTAAAACTTCATTATCCAATTGTCCGACCCATTCTTCAAACAAACCCCGTATCTCCGGCGTAGCGAAAGTTGCCAATTCACTGCTTTGGTTTATTGAAGACATCATTTTCTTACACATATCCATCGGGTTAAAACCATCGGAGGAATCTTCACCACCGCAACACATTGAATTCATCATGTCCATCATTGATGAACCTTCTCCCATCTTTTTTCCCATCATTGATTCCGTCATTTTTTCTTTAAAACCCATCGATTTAAAACCCTCCTCTACATTTATCTGTCCCGTCTCCACCCGGGAACGCAAGTAAACATTGTATCATTGCCATTGGCGATATCCGAATCTTTAAAAATTGTTAAAAATAAGTCTAGGGCTTCTAATAACTTTTTATCTCTTAAACTGTAAATTACAAACGGACCTTTTCTTTCAGAATCTAGAACTTGGTTTTCCCTTAATACCCGTAAATGATGAGAAACTAACGGCTGAGACAAATTTGAAGCCTGGACAATCTCCGAAACCGTGGATTCTTTTTCACCAATAAATTGAATGATCCGAATCCGGTTCGCATCGCCAAGAGTCTGAAAAATGAGTTGCAGTTTTTGGGCATTGTCCATATAAACTATCCTTTATATGAATTATTGTTTATATAAATATTTACTTATAATATATAAATACGAAAAAGAGTTGTCAAGTTTTTCCTGACAACTCTTTTTCATCTCTTTTTCGTTAACCATTTTGTCGACGGTCAAAATGATGGAACCGGAAAGTCAATGCCCTGAATAGGATTGCACGAGTTCCGCCAACTCTTTCCAGTAATCACAATTTTTTAATTCAAAGGACTCGGGATATTCTTTCATCTTGTCGATATCTGACCAATCGTATAAAGATTCGCCATCCATGATCACCCCGAAATTTTCAATTTCATTTTAATAGTCTTAAAGCTATAAACAGATCGTAAAGATAACCGCAGAGAATCCCACCCGCTAATATGTAAAGAACATAAAGCATCAATGCTTTTCTTTTCATAAATGTCGCCATACCGGCAATTACATAAGCGCTAGTCCCTGGTCCGGTAATTAAAAAGGCCAGCATCGCCCCACCACTAGCGCCCCCAATTAATAGAGCTTTTACAAGCGGTAGCGCTGCTTCAGTCGTAATATAGAGCGGTAATCCAATCAACGCTGCAAGTGGCACTCCATATAACTTTTTAGCGCCAAAAAGACTTACAATCATTGAATTTGGTACCAAGTAAGTAATCAATGAACCCAACGCCACGAAGATTGTAAAATAAAGCAATATCTGTTTTATACCGACATTCCATATGTTATCCGCTATTTCCCGCCATTTGAGCCGTTTTAAAAACCCCAAGGGATTGTTGGTGCTCAGATGTTTTATTGGCGCAACTTGTAAACCACCGCAACATGTTTGGCCGACTGCAACCGATGAATTACTGCAACAGCTCTGCTGAGGATTAGGCGCTATAGCGCAACCACAGTTTTGAACTGGAACTGGTGTTGAAGGGCTACAACCACAAGTTGGAGCCGGCGAATTTCCGGTAAAACGTGTTTGTTCCTTTAGAAAATCCGTCTTTCTTTCAATAAAATGGGTCAAATATCCGGAACCCAACCCGATAATAATCGAAGATATTGTCAGGGCTATCGCAAACTCAAGGCTAATCAGACCAGCATCCAATATAAAGCCATTAGGGCTCATCAGAGGGGAAGAAGTCAGAAAAGCCATAATCGGTCCCCAAGGCAAAGTAGTAGTGAGCATTCCAATAATTACCGCCATAGTTCCACAGGCGCACAGCGGCGTTAGCGCTCCCACAGCTACACTGGCCCAAATCGATACATTAGGCCTTCGTAATAGTCCTTGTTTGAGTTTTTCCGGGTCAACATACACTTTCATAACGGCAGCCGTAATTATAGCCAATCCAAGCGGTAGCCAGTTATGCTGATAACTGATTATCACCGCCATAACCATTTTTGTGATTAAATCTGTGAGAAATTGTTCCATTTTTTATCCCCCTTATGTGTATCGTATTTTAACGATATAAAAGATTATTTTTTTTTACTTGCAGCACTTGGCCCGATATAAGGCATAGTTTTGAGCAACTGCCACCATTAAATTCGGTAAGATTTCCGTATACAGCGAAAATAACTTTTTCATTTTCTCCCCCCTTTCTTATCGTAATTTTACGATATATAATCCAAAATTTTTTGCTTTTCATCCTGGCTTGATTGAACATAAATCCTGGCCCAATTTCTTCATAAACTCGTCAATTATTTCGGTATTTAAAAAATAGCAGCTCCACTGTTCCCGCTTTTCTTTGGAAATGAGGCCGGCTTGTTCAAGGACGGTTAAATGTTGTGAAACTGTAGACTGGGCTAGACCGGTCAATTTGACGACATCACCGACACTTACTCCGTTTTCATAATACTCAATCTTATCACAACAGGTACCTATCGTTTTACACTTAAGTGACTTGATAAGCTGATAACGGGTTTTATTACCAAGCGCATTGCAAATAGCTACTACATCCACAACTCTTCACCTTCATATCGTATTTATACGATTTATTATATCGATAAACTACGATATAGTCAAGACCTAAAAGACAGATAATTTGAGATTTAGATGAACTAAGTAAAGCAA
>DNPP01000095.1 GCA_003501365.1 Bacillota bacterium | reverse complement strand
CCATCTGATTTTACCGCCATACTGGATGAATTCATGCTGCTTGTGTTATAGTTTATCACCATCGCCGTAGCTTTCCATTCTCCGGTGGTCTGGGCCAAAGTCCAGACAATACTGCCGCTGTCGGTCTTTGTACGGGGAATCTCGGGGCTAACAGCTCTTTCATAAACTTCAAAGGTTTGTTTAACAACAGCCCCACTGGGACTCTCATTACCGGAAGTGGCAGTGCCGAGTATCAACTCTAAAACATAACCGTTGCCGTCAGGAGGTGACTCCCGCCATGTTTGTTGTACGTTTTCCTCGTCATTCTCAGTCAACTCCATTTTCAATCGTATATATTTCTTCGTGTCGGTGTAACTGCCTTCATGAATGGTTAGCGTAAAACTAGCGCTGTCATCCAGATGTTCCAGCATATCGTCCACAATATATGCATCTACTGAATCTGTAAAATCCTTGAGCAAGTTATTAATCTCCGGATTCGTAACGACTTTATCGTCGCTGCCGCCGGAGGAGCCGCTACCACCGCCGCAACCTAAAACCAAAGTAATCAATATGATAAAAACAACAAAAATGCTTATTTTATTAATCATTACAGCCACTCCTTACAGGATTGGTTTACTTTTCTCCCTTTACCCTTTCACTTTTCCCTTTTCTTTTTATTCAAACCTCAGCCTCCCGAACCCAAAGCCTTTCCGTTTCGGTATCATGGTAAAGTCCACTGATCTACTATACTCCGTCATCGAGGAATCTTTGAACGAAATGGTGATCCTATGAGAATTATCGGTGGTACCGTAGTTAATATTGGTTATCACATAGTACAATTTATAACCTTTATCGATATCCACCAATTGGGTAGGTTTTACCGGAGTACCGTCGTCAATTTGGATGGTGATACTATCTTTTTCAATAGTGGCCTCTTTGCATGTCAACTCAGCAATTATCATTGAGCCGGTATTAATATTAAGTTGAGCGCCATTCCAAGGTCTGATAAAGTTAATGGTTGGAGATGAAGAAGCTGCGGTGGTAAAATTCCAGGTAAATGGGCTGCTGATTCCGGGAAAACTATTCCCGGCGGTGTCTTTAAAGGCCCCCACATCAATTAGCACATAATATTCGGTCCCTCCGTCCAAGGTAGTGGCCGGATTAATGGTTATCCTATCGGTCCCGCTTCCAGTAACTTTAGTGGCATCGGTGACATTTATCGTTGCTATTGTATCCCCGGCGGAGTTCTTAATAGTTATATTTCCGGACTCCACAACGACTTTCTCGCTGAAGGCGATGACTAACTTGCTGTTTACGCCCACATCAACAGCTCCATCCGCCGGAGTTAGGCCGCTTATCGCCGGAACTGCCGAGGTGGTAAAGTTCCAATTGCTAGTGGTAGTGATTCCGGGGAATTTATTGCCTGCTTGATCTGCAAAGGCGGTTGCGTCAATCAATACATAATATTGGGTATTTTCTTCCAAGATCGTTGCCGGATCAATGGTTATTGTGTCGGTCCCGCCCCCCTTTACTTTGTAGGAATCAGCGGCTATGGCCTCCACTGTAGTATTGTCGGAAGTTTTCTTGATAGTGATGTTTCCTGCTCCTACCACTACATTCTCGGCGAAGTGAATTATCAGATTCGTGTTTACCTCCACATTTTCAGCTTTATTCATAGGACTAAAATCTAATACCATAGGGCTGCTTGTATCAGCGGTTGTGAAGTTCCACCCGGTGCCGCCACTAATTCCGTTATACTCGTTCCCTGCGATATCTTTAAAAGCGCCCCTTTCAATCTCTACATAGTATTCAGTCTCACTAAGTAAATAAGCAGCCGGATCAATGGTTATGGTACTGGTTCCGTCACCAGTTACTTTAATACTGTCAGTTACGGAGATTGCCTCCACTACAGAATCACCCACGGTTTTCTTGATGATAATGTTGCCTTTGCCAACCCTTACGACCTCACTGAAGTTAATCACCAGATTGTCAGACCATTTTGCATCAGTGGCATTATCCGCCGGGCTAAAACTGTTTACCGTCGGCGCGGTCATCTCGATGGTCATAAAATTCCAGTCAGTGTTGCTTGTGATTCCGGTATAGCTGTTCCCTAGGGTGTCTTTAAATGCGGTGGCGTCAATCAGTACGTAGTATCCGGTCTCTCCGGCTAAAGCAGCTACCGGATTGATAGTTATTATATCGGTGCCGCCTCCGGTTACTTTTGTAGAATCAGCAACGTCAATAGCCTCCACTGTAGTATTGTCGGAAGTTTTCTTGATGGTAATGTATCCGGTTCCGACCACTACGTTTTTACTAAAGTTCAGCACCAGATTATCATTTACTCCCACTTTGACAGCATTATTCGCCGGGCTTAAATTGGTTATTGTCGGCCCGGAAACCATGGCAGTAGTGAAATTCCAGACGGCGCTATCGTTGATGCCGGGATAGCTATTCCCGGCCAGATCTTTAAAGGCAGTAGCATCGATTAACACATAGTAATCTCCGGCCAATGTAGTCGACGGATTGATAGTTATCGTATCGGTCCCGCCACCGGTTACTGTGCTGGAATCAGTAACGGAAATGGTCTCAACCGTAGTGCCGCCTGAGTTTTTTAGGGTGATATTGCCGGTCCCAATCGCTATGTTTTCACTGAATGCGATCACCAGGTTAGCGGTTGCCGCTACATTTCCGGCATTATCCGCCGGACTCAAGGTATATATCCTGGGAAGAGTCTTATCAATTACAATATTTCCCGAATATGTAGCTGTACCAGTTGCCCCCAGACCGTCATCTGCTGTAATTAGGATATTATTATAGCTATTTTCGATAATACTTGTAGTATCCCAGGTTAAGGTCCAGGTTCCACTGCCGCCGGTGACAGTTGTCGAAGCTGTTTGCTCATTGATTACGGCCGAAACCGTGACATTGTCCCTGTCGGAATCATTTACAGTCCCGGAAATGCTTAATGTCTGTGCATCTTTGTATCGCAGGTTAGCGGCGGGATTGGTAATGGAAATGGTTGGAGCGTGATCCGTTCCCTGCAAGCCTCCGCCGGTTATGATAAGAGTACATGTAGCTGGATCACCATCATATTTACGTATATAGAGATAATAAGCTTTACCTTCAGCAAGATCAAAAGTCAGAACAAATTGATATTGACCATTTTTGGTGTCATAGTCATCAACTTGAGCTTGTTGACCCTTCAAATCATTACCATCATAATAACGAATTATTGCTTCTGTATCCACACTGGGCGGGGAAGTCGTTATAGTATAGGTACCGCTTGTTGAAGGAATAATTTTAAAATACAGTGGAGTTACGGATACCGCAATCTCCGTTCCTGAGCTGGTAATTTGCGGTGCATTGGCGGTAGACGTGCCGCCGGTTACAGCCGCCCGGCAAACACTCCCGGATGCTAAAAAAGCGAGGACAAAACTGATAAAAACCCAACCGATAATAAAACCCTTCCGCACGAATATCCCCCCTAAAACTCCATCAAACCAAAACTAAAAAAACTGCGCTTTGGTCTCATTAATAGGTGGCCTACGAACTCCATTTATTAGGTAACAACTCTGCGCTTTGTATCTCTCTAGACCTTATTGCGAATATTACATATTGCAGCAAGCTAGAATTGAAAATTGTCCCAAAAGTTTGCTAAAAAAAAACAAACTTTTTAAAGACAATTACATATTTATCTTTAGTTTTCTCGATAAACGTCAATCGTATAATTCTTAGACTCCGGCCCAAATGCCGAGTTAACTTTGATATGTATTTTATTATTGCCGGTCGTTATTTCTATCGGTGACGATTTTGCGCCTGATGGGACGACTTCCTCATTATTTAATGTTTTTACCGTTATCTTTGCCTTTGGATCTTCGGCAACCGGGGTTACTCGTACAGTACTGATATCACGTGGCACGTATACAACATAAATGAAAACGTCTTTTTGGAACTTCGGATTGAGTTCTTCAAAGCCGGTAAGATTACTCAAATACGGACTGCCGTCCCGATTCACCCTAATCACATAATTCTGGGGATCACCAACATATGGAGTGACTTCCACGGTAACCAGATTATCGCTTCCCGGTTCTAGACTTATCTGTCCCGATGGATATCCGCTAGTTGCGGGGGTGCCGTTAACCTTAATTGTGGCCCGGCTGTCCTCGGCGGTAGCCGTTACTGTAATAGACGATGAAGCATATTCCACATTCGCCGTATAATTGTAATTCGTGCTTCCAAAAGCCTGATCCAGTGTTCCGGCGCTTAATGAAAGACTGGTTAATCTAGCGCTGGTTGGGTCGGCTGCATAAACCTCAAGATCGACAATGGACGCTAAAAGGGGGTTGCACCGTATGCCTTTTGTCACATAGATCCTGACAAACCTAGTTTTGCAAGGTTTCTGAAGCGTCCGATCGGTATGGTTTACCGAATTGTCTGCCACCGAATCCATATCCCACCAATGATCTTCCCGATGCAAAAAATCATCATCTTCCCATTCATAATAATTGCAGCCCTGTAATTTGTAATCACACAGGTTATAGTCGGCCGTCCAGCCCACCGAACCCATCTGCTTGACCACCCAGCGGTTAACCCAAAATTCGGCCCCCAAATCCACCACGAGCCAAACGGGCGAAGGCACGCCATATGACGGGACGGGTGATGAGCCCACCCAGCGGCTGATTGGCGCCAAAACTCCGTCAACCGCTTTAGATGGTACATACGGTTCGATGTAACGGCTGGCCTTGGCATTTTTATTTAAAGCAATATTGATAGACATTGGTTGATCACCCTTTCCA
>DNPP01000379.1 GCA_003501365.1 Bacillota bacterium | reverse complement strand
CGATCAGGCTGCAAAGTTATTGGCCGACGGGATTGATATCATCTCACCTGCCTGCGGTTTGAGTACTTCATCGGCGCTTTCCAATATCCAGGCGCTAACCAATACCGTGAAGGAGTCCGGCAATGGTTCAAGTTATCTTTAAACAAACCAACATTTCAATTGAAGTTCCAAAAGGGACTACAATTTTGGATGCTGCCCGCAGGGCCGGAGTAATCATTGAATCACCATGCAACGGTAGCGGCACTTGTGGTAAATGTTTGGTGAAGCTAAGCGACCGGTCGCTTGTCAATGTGATTCAAAAAGCCCATGCTGAACATGTAACAGAAGTTGGTCAGGGATTTGTTTTAGCTTGTCAATCGGAGTTTGACGGGGATATAACGGTTGAGGATATTCCAATGTCCGGCCGGAGAAATTTAAAAATACTGGACCATGGGCAAAGTTTGGCCCATGAAAAAAACAGTTTTATTACCAAAAGATATAACGAAGCCCCTGAATCGACAGCCGTTTATGCGGATGGGGAATTACTCGGCACCGAGCGCGGCAATACTGAACGCCTTAATTATGGAATTGTGGTGGATATCGGGACTACAACATTAGTAGTCTCGTTGGTGGATGTAAACAGCGGCAAGGAACTTGCATCGAGTTCGGCGCTTAATCCTCAAGCCGTCCATGCTCAAGATGTATTGTCCCGTATTCATTTTGCCAGTGATAGGACTGGATTGGCGCTAATGTATACCGGACTGATACAGGAGATTAATCGGATGATCACCGAGATTGCCAAAAGAGCCGCCATCAAGAAGAATCATATTTATGAAGTGGTATTCAGCGGTAATACTTGTATGTTGCACTTGGCGATGAATATCAACCCGGTTACTTTGGGAAAACACCCCTATACACCGGTTATATACGGTGGTCAGTCGGTTAAATCGTTGGAACACAACCTGGGTATCTCCGAATTTGGTTTGATCTATCTGCCGCCGATTATTTCATCCTATGTGGGAGCTGATATTACTTCCGGAATATTGGCAAGCAAGTTAAGCGTCAAAAAAGGAGTTACCTTATTTGTAGATATCGGCACCAACGGCGAGATGGTGCTGGCGGCCGATGGTAAGCTCACCGCGACTTCTACAGCTGCGGGCCCCGCTTTTGAAGGGATGAATATTACACACGGCATGCGTGCCGGATTGGGAGCCATTGAATCATTTGAAATCAAGCTGGATGGGTTTACTATCGTGACGATCGGCAACAGCGAAGCAGTCGGCATTTGCGGTAGCGGTCTACTTGATATAGTTGGAGAGTTGGTCTTGCATGGCGTGATTGACAAAAAAGGCCGGTTAAAAAGTTCAAACGCAACCGACTTACCCCAATTCTTAAAAGAGCGATTGGTCCGGCAAGATGAGAAGCAAGTTTTCAAATTATCGGATAAGGTATGGATTTCGCAGAAAGACATCCGCCAAGTCCAATTAGCCAAAGGAGCGCTCCGCTCAGGAATTGAATTTTTACTTAGTAATGTGGGTATCAGTGCCAGTGAGGTTGATCACGTATTGATCGCCGGTTCATTCGGTTATCATTTGCGGGTCAAGAGCCTGATCCATCTGGGCCTTTTGCCGGAGGAGTTTTCGGATAAGGTGGAAATGGTCGGAAATACTTCTAAATCGGGCGGACAGTCATTATTACTGAATAAATCCTATCGGAAGAAAATGTTGCAAGTGGTTAAAAATGTTGAAGTAATTGAACTCGCGAATTTCCAGGATTTTGACAAGGTATTTATGAAATGTTTGGGATTTTAAGTTGCCTTGAGTTAATCAATCGCGGTTTAGGGTTTGGCAACAAATTATGGAGGTTATGGAAATGGGTCAAGAAAAGGAATTGAATGATAAGAAAATTCCCATTGCCATGGAGGAGCTCAAACAACTTTTGGAGATGGTCAATAGTATTAGTTATGGATCGATTACCTTGTTGATTCAAGACAGGCGCGTGATTCAAATTGAGAAAAATGAAAAAGTAAGGTTGAAATAAAAAATGCAATGTGTTGACCAGACAGACTGGAGGCCATGTAATTGTCCGAAATGGATTGTGCATGGTCTTTTAACTTAATAACCAATGGTTTGTTCAAGAAAGGAGGTGTGTTTTGATGATCGTATACAATCTAGCCGGGCTAAAACGTAGGCAAATGGCTACATTCGCAAAGGCATCCAATAGCTTTTGCCTGGGCCTTGTCTCATATGAATCTTAGTTTTGACAGATGTTTGATAAAAAGAAAGTGGTGAAATCGATGAAAAAAATAATTATATTAATCTCCATGGCTTTAATGCTTTTAACTTCCGGTATGAGCACTCTCTATGCCAAAAATGCAAAGCAATTGGTCGTCGGTGTTGCGCCCGGCCCTTACGCAGATCTGTTTAAATACGCAATTGCTCCCTCATTGGAAAAGGAAGGGTATAAAATTAGTTTTTATGAATTCAGTGATTATGTCCAGCCCAATTTAGCCCTGGCGAATAAAGCGATTGATGTTAATGTTTTTCAACACTCGGTGTATCTTAAAAAGTTTTCCGATGATAAAGGGCTTAAACTCTCACCAATCATTAACGTTCCTACCGCCGGAGCCGGTATTTATTCACGAAAGATTAAATCGTTGGATGAGTTGAAGTCTGGCGAC
The DNA here is from genome assembly GCA_003501365.1 of Bacillota bacterium. Classification (GTDB taxonomy): domain Bacteria; phylum Bacillota; class UBA4882; order UBA8346; family UBA8346; genus UBA8346. Next base: position 2,490 of record DNPP01000379.1, on the reverse strand, counting down.
AAAGTTACATTTGCCAATGATCCAACCAATTTGGCCCGTGCCCTTAGACTTTTACAAAAACATGGTATTTTAAAACTCAATCCTAATCTAGATCCGGCAACCGTATCGGAAAAAGATATCGTGGAAAATCCCAAAAATCTTATTTTTACGCCGATTGAAGCAGCCCAAACCCCACGTTCACTGGATAGTGTAGCAATTTCAGTTATCAATGGGAATTATGCGATTGCGGCGGGAATTTCCATAAGTTCGGCATTGATTAAGGAAGAATTAACGGAAGAACTTAAAAACGTAATCGCAGTTCGCACCGAAGATCTTCATAAACAATTTGTAAAAGATATTCAGGACGCGGTTCGATCGGCCTATTTTCATCAGGTTGTCGAAGATCCCAAGTATGGTTTTGAAAATTTTCAAAAGCCGGATTGGTATGTCAAGAAATGGCCTAATAAATAACGAGGGCTGCGACACTCGGAGCCTCTCCGGTTCCGGGCGTTTTAGCCCATAAGTTGGGCTGGGCAGAGAGGATAAGCTATTATGATTGAATTAAGAAATGTATCGGTAACTTTTACGAGTAAACAGCGGCGGGATGTTGAAGCGGTTAAGCAAGCTTCAATATCAATAAATACCGGGGAGATTTTTGGAATCGTCGGTACCAGCGGAGCGGGTAAAAGTACCTTGGTGCGAACCATTAACCTGTTAGAACGGCCCACCTCAGGGAGGGTCATTATCGGCAAGGTTGATATCACGGATTTCAAGGGCAAATCCTTGCGGGATATCCGCCTTAAAATCGGTATGATTTTTCAACACTTCAACTTAATTCATACCAAAAGTGTCGCCAGTAACATCAGATTTGCCATGAAAGCGGCCGGTAAACCGGATAATGAGATTGAGCAACGAATACCGGAATTGCTGTCGTTGGTTGGACTTTTAGAGAAAGCCCATACATCTCCGGCGAAATTAAGCGGGGGCCAAAAACAACGGGTGGCTATCGCGCGGGCTTTGGCGAACCAACCGGATATTTTATTATGCGATGAGCCGACTTCAGCACTTGATCTTGATACCACCAAATCCATCCTGGAATTACTAAAAGATATTAACCGGAGATTCGGGATAACCATTGTGATTATTACCCATGAAATGGATGTGGTAAAAAGCATTTGTGACCGAGTCGCAGTGATGGGTGAAGGAGAAATTGTGGAAAGCGGAACGGTTTATGATGTTTTTGCCAACCCCAATCATAATCTGACCAAGCAACTGGTCCGGCATTCACTTACATTGGAACTGCCCGACCGTTTAATTGCAGAGTTTAAAGGCATAATCTTTAAAATCATCTACCGGGGGTCGCAGGCGGAGTCGCCGATTCTTTCGGAGGCAGTGGCGTTGTTTAATCTGAAGCTAAATATTTTGCATGGGAAGATCGAATATATCGGGGGAAAACCATTGGGATTGTTAATTATTGGTGTCGCCGCTCCTGCGGACACGATCGCCGCCCTTTTTAAGTATCTGCAGGAAAGTACCTATTCCGTGGAGGTGCTACATGAATCCGATTAATATTCTATTCAAAATGTTTCCCGATCTCGGTAAAGCTTTTTTGGAAACATTTGAAATGGTAGGAATCTCATTGAGTTTGGCGATTATTTTCGGCATACTCTTGGGTCTTTTTCTCTACATCACCCGTAAAGGGTTGTTTCTAGAAAATGCGGCTTTAAATTTGTTGGCCGGGATTGTGATCAATATTATCCGCTCCGTTCCGTTCGTCATTTTATTGGTATTGCTCTTACCGTTGACCCAATTTTTAACGGGGACGACGATTGGACCTATCGCGGCCTCGGTTTCATTGTCTGTGACTGCGATCGCCTTCTTTGCGCGGTTGGTTGAAGCGGCCCTTTGCGAAGTTGAGCCTGGGGTCATCGAAGCGGCACTGGCAATAGGGGCAACTCCATTGCATATTATCTATTCCGTACTCCTTTCGGAAGCCTTGCCGGGTATTCTACGCGGGTTGACCGTAACCGCAATCAGCTTAATCGGCTATTCGGCCATGGCTGGAATTGTAGGCGGCGGAGGGGTTGGCGATTTAGCCATCCGGTTTGGTTACTACCGTTATCAGACGGATGTCATGCTGGTAACAGTCGTTCTGTTAATCATCTTGGTTCAAGCGATTCAAATTTCCGGAGAAAATGCAGCTGACAAAGCGGATCAAAAATAGGCGGCGAACATTTAAAGGTGGGTTGTTTATGAACGCTAAAGAAATTATGCTCAAGGCGTTGAAACTTGAAAAAACGCCTCGATTACCGGTGGCCCTTTTATCGGGCGGCGTCTGGACCATGAATCGTAGAGGATATTCATTGCAGGATATTTTGACAAAGCCGGAATTGGCGGCGGAGATTATTATTAATGCCAGTGAAGAGATTCGCTCAGATATCGTTTGGCCGGGTTCGGGGTATCATAATCTGGCCATCCGGGCCTTGGGCGGGCAGATTAAATTTCGGGCCA
>DNPP01000088.1 GCA_003501365.1 Bacillota bacterium | reverse complement strand
CGGCAAACCGTCTATCCCCAAAATAAAGAAAAACAGCTTTCCCAATGTATTTATCGCGGGGATCTCCTTGGCGCCGCACAACTGTTGGAAGAGTTGTTGGAATGGACCTTGGATAACTTCTCCCAACTTGAAGTTTACCGGCAAAAGGTATATGAATTGTTGTTGGCGCTGCTTTGTGAGACCTACACCAATACCCACCTGACCGAGTTTGATATTAACACGGAGGAGCTTCGCCAAAATATCAGCTTAATCAATAAAAAAGAGGATATCTATCTTTTCGCCAAGGATTATCTGCTAAAGAAGGTAACGGAAATCAACACCATAAAAGCATCGCGGGCCAATGCCTTATTGGCTATAGCGATTGACTATATGGAGCATAACTTTCAAAAGGACCTTTCCCTGGAAGATGTGGCTAAGTTCATTCAAATCAGTCCTTTTTACCTAAGCAAAATTTTCAAAAAAGAAAGCGGGGAAAACTTTATCGATTTTTTAACCGCTATCCGGATCCGGAAGGCGAAAGATTTTCTAACCAATCCGCTCCTCACCATCAAAGATGTTTGTTACCAAGTTGGTTACAAAGATCCCAATTATTTCGCGCGGGTTTTTAAGAAAACTTGCGGGATAACCCCCACCGAATACCAGACCAAAAATATCTAGCGTAAAACACCAAAGTCCTTAGCTTTTTTGACTTTCAACCTTCCGACATTACCTTTCAATTCAATCCAAGTAAATACAAGAATATGCTATGATTGCCAATTTTCTACAGAGGCTTTAATTTTTATTTACCGAAAATTAATAAAATGTTCAACTTTGATAAAGCCACGAATTGAATTAAAGAAAAAAAGGGGAGGTATCTCAGAGTGAAAAGATTTACATGGCTAAGCGTATTACTGGTATTAGTAGTAGTATTCAGTCTCTTTGCAGTTTGTCAAGGTGCTTCCAAACCAATCGCTTTGCAAATCATTGACGTTGCCGGCAGTAAACAAATGGTCGGAGAAGCAGTCGATGCCTTTGCAGCCCAAAATCCCAATGTAAAAATTGATTATGTTATTGGGACAGCACCGGAACTACCCGCGAAGATCAAAGCACAGCAAATGGCCGGTAATGTTGAAACTTGCGTAGTATTCACCGGCTATGACGCAATGGGATCGGGTTTTGTTCAGCGCATTTGGGAACGAATTTTACCTGAACGAAAGAAATATTTCGGGAACCTTGATAAAGATTATCTGCCCGCTGCCAAAGCAGCCTTTGATCTTTTTGAAGGTTACGGTGTAGTGTTTGCGTGGTGCCCCGGCGGCCCGATGTTTACCTATAACCCGGATAAAGTGAAAACCGTTCCTAAGACAGCAGCTGAATTATTGGAATGGTGCAAAGCCAACCCCGGCAAATTTATGTATGCCAGACCGGCCAACTCTGGGCCTGGAAGGGCATTTCTACAAGGCCTGCCCTACATTCTGGGCGATAAGAATCCCAAAGACCCGAAAACCTGGGATAAAACCTGGGCTTACTTGAAAGAGCTGGATCAATATATTGATTATTATCCCTCGGGAACCGGCATCACATTCCGGGAAATGGGCGAAGGTACCCGTTATATGCTCGCTAGTCACTTAGGCTGGGATATGAACCAGCGGATTTTAGGAACCATTCCTGCCAGCTCCCAGGCGTTCTTCCTTGACAAAACGACATGGGTCAATGATTCACATTTTGCCTGTATGCCCAAGGGTCTAGATAAAGAGCACAAAGAACAGGCTTTGAAATTAATTGGCTGGCTGCTAAAACCGAAAATGCAGGCATACAATTATGATAACGGGTATTTCTATCCCGGTCCCGCTATCAAAAATGTGCCGATTACGATGGCTCCGGCAGATAAGCAAACCAAGATTAAAGCGGCTATGCGTAAATACCTTGATGATGCGATCACCAAGTATCCGTCAACCACCCAGCTGGACGCCGAAGCTCTTACAACAGCTTGCGACATGTGGGATAAACTTGTTGGCGCAAAAATTAAAAAATAATTTAAATATCGCAGAATCGCGTAACAGGAAGGGACGATATTCAATCGTCCCTTCTTCAAAAAAAAATCATGATTGGTGATGACGATGAGAGAGTTAAAACAGTTAACCATTAAAAATTTGATTAAGCGATTTTCGGAAAAAGAAGCCCTAAATAATTTTAACCTGACGGTTGAAAAAGGAGAGTTTGTTACTTTCCTGGGGCCCTCCGGCTGTGGAAAATCAACCGCCCTCAATTGCATAGCCGGTCTATTGCCGATTACCAGCGGTGAAATATGCGTTAATGAGGAATGCATAGACAATGGGATCATCTCCACTCCGCCCGAAAAAAGAGGTTTCGGAATGGTTTTTCAAAATTATGCCTTATTCCCTCACTTAACAGTATTTAAAAATGTAGCATTCGGTTTGGAATTAAAAAAAACCCCCAAAAATGAAATCCAGGAAAAAGTCAACAATGTATTGAAAATGGTCCATTTGGAAGGTTATGAAAACAAGTTTCCCAGCCAAATGTCCGGCGGCGAACAGCAAAGAGTGGCAATTGCCCGTTGCATTGTTTTGGAACCCACTTTGTTAATGCTGGATGAACCGCTCTCCAATCTTGATGCCAAATTGCGTAATGATATGCGCTATGAATTAAAAACCTTACATGAGCGATTACAAGTCACCAGCATCTATGTGACTCACGATCAGCAAGAAGCCTTAGCGCTCTCCGACCGGATTGTGGTGATGAAAAAAGGACATATCCAACAAGTCGGGACTCCCGAAGAAATTTATTCCCATCCCGCCAATCTCTTTGTGGCTGATTTTATGGGTTTCCGCAATATTTGGGAGGGCAAAATCGAAGAGTTCACGGAAAACGGCGCTGAAACCAAAATCGTTGTCAATATAGGCGGTAGTAAGCTTACTTCCCACACCCGGTTTAACGGTAACAGCCGCAGCTTGAAGTCAGCTCTGGAAGAGACGTTTAAAAGCAAACAAGCTATTTGCACCGCGATCAGACCCGAGGATTTCTTAATCGGCAAAGGAGCAATCAACAATCTGAAATGTAGAGCGGATATTGTTGAATATCTCGGACAAATCAGCCATGTTACCGGTGTGTTGGATAATAACAATCAAGCCGACTTTAGAACCTCTGAGAAGATTACCTCCGGAGTGAATTTGGATTTATTTATCCCACCGGAGAAACTCCTGATTTTCCCGAAGGAGGGTAATCCTCATGTCTGAAGAAAAACGGTGGGACTTTAGTTTAGTACTCACTCTCCTTCCGGCGCTTTTGTTTATCAGTTTTCTTTTTATTTATCCGTTTTTATACGGTTTATTTTTAAGTTTTACCAATGCCGATGGTAATTTTACCCTGGCTAATTATGCCCGGTTTTTTACAGACAACTGGGAATTCCGCACGATTGGGGTCACTCTGGGGCTGGCCCTGCCGGCTACCCTGATTAATGTTTTACTGGCGATACCTTTTGCCTACTATATGAGACACGGCATGAAGGGTGAAAAATTAATCACCTTTTTCTTGATTGTCCCGATTACCTTAGGCACGGTATTGGTTGCCGAGGGCATGTTGACTTTCATGGGGCCGCATGGATGGCTTAATCAGTTTCTAATGGCAAGTAGAATAATTGATAAGCCGTTCCGCTTCACTCATAACTACCTTGGCGTGATGATCTCACTTGTCCTGCAAGGGTTCCCGTTCGCCTTCTTAATGTTGCTGGGATATGTCTCCGGAATCAATCCGGATCTGGAAAAAGCCGCCCAAATGTTGGGCGCTTCCAAAGCGGAAACCTTTTGGAAAATATTATTCCCTTTAATGGTACCCGGTATTGCCATTGCTTTTTGTCTCAATTTCGTGATGGCTTTTTCGGTATATCCGTCTGCAGTCTTACTGGGGCAACCATCCGGCCCGACTCGGGTAATCTCAATTTCCGCCTACCAGTGGGCTTTTGAAAAATTTGATTTTAACATGGGCTCGACTGTATCCATGATTATGGCGGCAATAGAGCTGGTAGTGATTATTCTGGTATTCGTATGGAGGCAGCGGATTTATAAAGGCGCTTCCATTGTCGGAAAAGGTTAAAAACAAGGAGGCAAGCGCCGTGCAGAAAAAACTCAAACTCTCTGGAATTTTATTTTACCTTGCGATTTTTATTTACTTATGTAATGTACTCGGAATTTTATTGACGGTTGTTATGAATTCTTTCAGCAAAAGCTGGTTTTCGGGATTAATCCCCAAAGCATATACTACCGACTGGTATCGTTACTTAGCAACTGATCATGACATCTTTACTTTACTGTGGGTTACTTTTATCGTTGCAATTTCAGTTGTTTTCATCTCCTTATTAATTGCCTTTCCCGCAGCCTATGCGCTGGCCAGACGCGAATTCAAGTTTAAAGGCGTAATTTTATCGCTTTTTTTATTGCCGATGATCATTCCGCCGATGGCATACGGGATTCCGCTGGCAATGGTAATGTATAAAGCTCATTTGGCTTTGAAAGTTATTGGCGTCATCCTGGTTAATCTGGTACCGATTGTGCCGTTTATGATCCTGGTGCTCCAGCCTTTTATTGAACAAATCAGCACCAATCTGGAGTCGGCCGCTAAAATGCTAGGAGCCGGCCGTTTCACCACCTTTTCTAAAATTTTAGTTCCTTTAACGATGCCGGGTATTTTGACTGCGGGTATTCTTTCGATTGTTAAAACCCTGTCCATGTTCGAATTAACCTATCTGGTGTCCGGCGGCAAAACCCAAACCATCATCGTGGCATTATATTCCGATGCCTATGCGGCCGGATACCGGCCTATTCAAGCAATTGATGCTATGGCGGTTATTTACTTTCTGACTGCTATGGTGGCCTTGATTGTCGCATTAAAGTTTGTCAGCCCGACCCAGATGGTCTTCAAAGTAAAGTAAGTAAAATTAATAA
>DNPP01000061.1 GCA_003501365.1 Bacillota bacterium | reverse complement strand
TTGAACATTTTTCTGGTAATCATCGGCGGCGGTATCGGCTCCGCCGGCCGGTATTTGCTCACAATCCTGGCAACCCGGTTATTTGGCAGCAACTTCCCATTAGGAACCTTGGGGGTCAATCTCGGCGGTTGTTTTTTGATTGGTTTGGGTTTTGCCCTGGCCGATAAAGGCTTAATTGCTCCATCGACCCGTTTACTCTTTATGACCGGTTTTTTGGGAGGATTGACTACTTTTTCCACCTATGCGCTGGAGAGTATGAATTTTTTCAGAAATTTTGAAATAACTAGTGCTTTAGCGAATATTGCCGTAAATAACCTGGGCGGCTTATGCTTTGTTTTTGTGGGAATTTGGGCCGGCCGTTCGATGTAAAGGAGGAGTAGACAGTGCCGTTTTTAAATTATAAATTGATTACCATTTTTATCAGCGAAGAGAGTCGTTCCAATGGTAAACCTCTTTATGAAGACATTGTAAGGTATGTTAAGGAATTAAGAACCGGAGCCAGGTGTATGGTTAGCCGCGGTATCGCCGGTTGTTATGAAAGCGGGGAGATTGCCACCCAAAGAATCTTGGAGCTTTCTTACAATATGCCGTTAAAAGTGGAAATAATTATGCCGGAAGCCGAAACTGATTCGGCCGTAGCTGTTTTGGAAGCAATGGTAACCGATGGGGTAGTGTCAATAGCCGATGTGAAAATTTGCTCATTTAAATCTTCTAAACGGTTGGTCCCTCATCGTAAGGTGAAAGATGTGATGACAGCTTCACCGAAAACAGCTTTGGAGCATACTCCGGTCAAAGAGGTGATCGAATTATTGTTGTCCTCCCCATTCAAAGGGTTGCCGGTAATTGATCCCAATCACCATGTAGTGGGGATCATCACTCAAAATGATCTGATTCAAAAAGCGAATTTGCCGCTGCGATTGGGCCTACTTTCCAGAATGGAAGCGGACCAGCGGGAACGGCTTTTAAATGACGAGGCTTCAAAAACAGCTGCACACGTGGCGTATGCACAAGAGATTATGACATATCCGGTAACTACCATCACCGAAGAACAACACTTGCCACAGGCTGTTCAATTAATGTTGAAACACCACTTAAAAAGGCTTCCGGTCGTCAACGCCCAAGGCGTATTGGTAGGGATGCTTTCCAGGGTGGATATTTTCCATACCATTACTCAGCAGGCGCCTAAATGGTCGGTTCTTGAAGAACATAATATTGAAATTACCGAGATAACTTCTTTGCATGATATTATGCAGCGGGAAAGGCATACAGTCGGTCCGGAGACTCCAATTGCAGAGGTTATTGAAATGATCTGCGCCGACGCGATCCAAAGAGTAGTGGTAGTGGATGGTCAGGGTAAATTGTTGGGCCTTATTTCGGACTTTGATTTATTGCCGCTGATTTCCCAATACCCCTTGAGCATTTGGGATTTATTTGTTAGCAAATTGACTTTTTTGGAGACAGGGCGTAAAAACAAAGAATTGAGCCAACATATCCAGGCTAAGACTGCAGGCGAAATCATGAAGCAAAATATTATTACGATTCGGGAGAATGCACCGGTTGATACGGCAATCCAATTAATGGTCGAAAAAGAATTAAAACGCTTACCGGTGGTTGATGAAGAGGGAATTTTTAAAGGGATGATCAGTAGGGATTCGGTATTGCGGAGCGCGATTCAGTAAAAATAGGAGTGGATTATTTGGGACTTCAAATACCGGAGTTAAAAACAGGCGAGAGTATCGACAGGTTGGGATACCATGGTTTACGGATCATCCAAAATCCTGCCAAATTTAAATTTACTATGGATGCTTTTTTGCTGGCCGGTTTCATTGAACCCAAACCTACTCATAAAATCATTGACCTGGGTAGCGGCGGCGGCGTGTTGCCTTTATTAATCGCCGGTCAAAGAGAAATTGCAGCGGTATTGGGGATTGAGATCCAACCGGAACTGGTGGAAATGTCCCGCCGCAGTGCGACATTGAATGGACTGGCAGATATAATCACTTTTGAAATGGTTGATCTACGGAATTTATCCAGCTCTTTTATGGCTAATTCCTTTGATTATGTCATCACCAATCCGCCTTTTTTCGAGTTGAACCGGGGCGTGATTTCCGAGAATAGCGGTTTGGCGTCGGCTAAGTTTGAAATTAATTGCACCTTGGAAGATGTAGCCAAGTCCGCTGCGCGGTGCGTCAAGGCCGATGGTAAAGTGGCAATCATCTATCCGACCGAGCGCTTGGATGAGCTCATGGTAACCTTTCAAAAATATCACCTAACCCCTAAAAGAATCTGTTTTATTCATTCTAAAAATAATGCCAAAAGCAATTTGGTACTCATGGAAGCAAAGCCGGGCGCTAAAAAGGGGCTCAGCGTTTTACCGCCGATTACGATATACGCGACTGACGGCACTTATACCCGGATTATGGAGCGAATCTTTCATGGTGAGAATTATTTTGAGATACTCTATAACACTTTATAACAGCAAATTTGTTTTACGAGAATAAAAACAGGACTTTGGCCTCATTAAATTTTTGGGTCACTTACCGATAAATAAGGTAAGCAAGGATGCTTAGATTCCGCCAAGGAGGGCGGTTTACTATTGCCTATATCTGGTAGGGAGGTGACGGAAATGGCAGATCAATCCAAGCAAAGTCAGGATCAATATAAAGAGCAGATCGCTTCAATTCTACTGTGTATCTTTTGTCAACATAATCTGTGTTGCCGTTTATGGCAGGATGGCCGCAAGTACTGCAAATCATTTCAAATATCGCGATTCTAATTCCCCCCTCATCT
>DNPP01000300.1:3668-6979 GCA_003501365.1 Bacillota bacterium | reverse complement strand
TCGGTGTTTGGAGCGAGTAACTCTTTCCGAAGCTCACCGGTTTCATAATATTCCACCTTGAGCATGGAACTGCCGTATTTTTCTTTTAGACGGTGAGTTTCCTCCAATACAATAAGACGGCCGCAGTTGATGAAACCGATCATATCGCAAAGTTCATCAACCTCTTCCATATCGTGACTGGTTAAAAGGATCGTCATACCCTGGGCCTTCAACTCCAGCAGGTAATCGCGGATAACCCGCGAGGAGACCGGGTCCAGGCCTGAACAGGGTTCATCCAAGAATAATAGCCGGGGTTCGTGAATGAGGGCCCGTAAAATCAAAATCCGTTGTTTCATGCCTTTGGAATAAACTTTCACCGGATCATGAGCGCGTTCCCATAAATCCATCCGTTTAAGCAAGGGCTGAATGGTGCTTAAAGGCTTGTCGTACAACTTACAAAAGATAGCCAAATTTTGATAACCGGAAAGATTTTCAAATAAATTCGGTTTTTCAAATACGACCCCGATTTGCTGGTGAATTTTTTTAGTATCTTTATGCAGATCAAATCCTAAAATATTGACTGCACCTGCCGTGGGATGGGATAAACCCATGAGTATACGGATGGTGGTGGATTTTCCGGCACCATTGGGCCCAAGCAGGCCGAGAGTTTGACCGGATTTTACAGTAAACGAAAGGTCATCCACCACGGTGCGTTTGTCATATTGTTTGGATAAATGGGTAACTGTAATCGTTTCGGAAAGCGCATTCATCATATTCGCCATAGTAACCTCAAAAGTCAGCCTTATGCTTGAGAGCCATATAAGTGATAGCGATCAGGAAAAGAGTCTCGGTCAAAATCACAGCGATGTTTAAAAGGAATATTCCATTAAATGGGTTTGGCAATAGTGCCCGCTCTAGGCCATACATTATTAAATTGGATGGTAATAGGTTTAAAATTCCTTTCCAATGGAAAGACAAGTCTTTGACCATCATTGGCAGCGCCGAAACGATATAGGTCAATGTGGCGATGGTTCTGGCAAATAGAGCGCTGGGACTTAATAAACCGATTAGAATCGATACTGCTGCATAAACCAGGCACCCAAGGAAACTATAGGTTAATATTGCCCCATAATTGACAACGGCCCCAGTTAGGATTAAGGTCAATAAAACGGAGCCGGTGCCGATTAGAGCATTCCAAATCATCTTCGAAGCAATGTAATCATGAAACGTCATCGGGGATACCAGTAGAGAATGGATGGTTTGGCGTTCTTTTTCATCGGAGACGGCTGCCGCGGCTTGTAAAAGACAGACCGTCAGTATAATCTGGATTAACCAGATGGGCAGGGATATCCACCGGGTAGGGACTGTCCGGTTTAAGTAAATCAGTTTAATAATGGGCATATTCTTTCGGGAAAACGCCTGAATTATGCTTAAATTAATGGCATTTGCCACAAATGCAGCTTCCGCGGCATGGGCTTTATCAACCAGTAATTTGATGGGGCCGGAATTGTTGGAACTCTCTAAAATTACACCGTCAATTTTGGCTGCCGCTAGATCTATTTTGGCTTGATTTAAATCTTGATATATCTTCAATTTAAGTTGAGGCGCTTTAAAAATCTCATGGATTACCGGATTGACATTAGAGCTACAGGCGACTGTAAATATCTTAGTCTCCGCTTGACGGTAGATGACACTATAAAGAAAGGTAATAAATAACGGCAAAACCAAGATCACAATCCAGGATTTGCTGGAAAAAAATTCAAAGAAATCTTTCTCTATCAAAGTCAGTAATTTTCGATAACCGCCCATAGTAAACCTCAACAATGTTTTAAATGGTTTTTCATAGTCGTGGGATTAATGATAAGAAAAAACAGGCTCGAAAGAACCTGTATTGAAAGAATATATACAACAAATAGCAACTAAAACTCATGTTTTACAAAGTACCATACTAAAAAGACAACTGCCAATACGCCGAGTAACTCCATTTGATTCACCTCGCTTATTGCTTTTTTAGCTATTCAATAATAAATTAAATAAGTAATTTGTTGAGAATGTTTAAATCTACTTTAGGTTAGTTAAATATTAAAATATTTATTCGTGGAAGTTTGCGTTTTTCCTTTTTATGAACGGAGATTTTTTTATACCAATTAGCCTAGTCGAGTTGCTTTTGCAGTCTTAGTTTTTTTCGAGTTTTTTAAGAAGAAAATGGGAATCAAGCCCGCAATTGTGATGCAGGTGGTTACCAGAAACACATCGTTAACTGCGTGTACAAAAGCCTGTTTAGCTAAATATTGTCCAATCATTGTTTCGGCTTTTAAGGTTACATTATCCATCTGGAGGGCCAGATTGAATATCGGTCCTCCGCCGGCGTGCTGGATGAAACTTTGAAATCCTTGCACGGTTCGTTGGAAAAGCAGCGAAGTTTTCGGTATCGATTGGCTGTAAATGGTTGAATGGAAAGTGGTACGCTGCGTAAGAATAGTGGACAAAATCGCCACCCCGAAACTGCCGCCGATCTGGCGGACGACATTAAAGAGTCCCGATGCTTGAGCCATTTTTTCACGGGGAATCTCAGCCAGTGATATGGTGCTGAGCGGGGTGAACATTAATCCCATCCCGATACCCCGGATGATTAGGGGTATCATAATTTGGAGATGTTCCGAAAAGAGTGATTGAAAACTGTTCAGGTACATACTGAAGGCCATTAGTGAAATCCCTATGATAGCCGGGATTTTGGGATTTATTTTATCGGCCGTCATACCGGCAATTGGCGAAATAAATGCCTGAATGATCCCAACCGGCAGAAAAACGGCTCCGGCTTGCAACGCCGTATAACTTAATGAATTTTGCAAATATAAGGGAAGTATGAAAGTGCTGCCGAACATACCAAGGCCGAAAATAAACAGGGTTACGCTCGCGATGCCGAAGTTATAGTTTTTGAATAATCGTAATTCAATCAAGGGATGTTCAGTACGAAATTCGGTGAAGAGGAAAACAATCAGGCCAACTATGGATACGCCAAAACAAGTCAGAATAAATGGCGAAGTCCAGCCGCCAATATTCCAACTGGCATTGGCATCCGCCAATGCTATTAACAAGCTGCAAAGGAATACTCCCATTGAGAGAAAACCGGTTAAATCGAAAGACCGGCTGTTTTCGGTTTTATATTCCCGCTGGATAATAAAGGTGGCCAGCATCGCAAAAATTCCAACCGGAACGTTGACATCAAAAATTGCCTGCCAACTGATATTGTCGATTAGATAACCGCCGATAAGGGGTCCGAAAGATACCGACGCCGCGGCGGCGATACCCCAGAAACCTAAAGCCACGCC
>DNPP01000300.1:1366-3253 GCA_003501365.1 Bacillota bacterium | reverse complement strand
AAAAGTGCCATAAAGTAAGTCTTTTTATACCCGAAATGGTCGGCAACCCAACCGGAGGTGGGCAACATGACCGCGAAAATAACCATATAAGCGGTAACGATCCATTGAGTTTTATCAAGACTGGCGCCGAAACTGGCCATAATCTTGGTTAAACTGACATCGACAATGGTAGCGTCCAATACCGCCATAAAAGTGCCAAGCATAATATTGGCCAGTACGATCCAGCGATAAGAAGGATGCTCGGGATTGAGCAAGATAAAACGGTGTAGAAATTTCTGCCGGAAACGATGATGAAGAGCTGCCAATTATCTCACCTTCACTTTAACCTCAACTGACATACCCGGAAGTAAAGGCAGGGATGCCGGATGGGAACCGATGGCAATTTTAATCGGGATCCGTTGGGTTACTTTGGTAAAATTACCCGAGGCATTGTTGGCCGGGATTAATGCAAATTGTGAAGCGGTATTGTTCCCTATTTCACTGACGTGACCCGCAAAGGGACGACCCGGATAAGCATCAACCTTAATCACAACCGGCTCATTAACATGTAATTTAGCTAATTTTGTTTCTTCAAAATTGGCGGTAATCCAGACATCACGGACATCGAAAATGGAGAAAATCGGTTGACTGGGTTGGACAACATCACCCGGCATTACCCACCGCTTGGAAATGACCCCGTTAATCGGTGCCAGAATGACGGTATTTTGTAATTGAGCTTCAACGACTCCTAATTGGGAATGAGCGGTATTTACCCCCGCCAAGGCAATCGAATATTGGGCCCGGGAAGCATCCAAACTGTTCTTACTGTGATCATAATCTTGTTTTGACAAAAAATTGCCTTTATATTGGGAGTCGGCCCGTATAAAATCATCTTGAGCCTTATCAAGATTGATCTTTGCTAAATTGACACTTTGTTCCGCAGAAGCCAAGGCAGCCTTGGCCTGCTTCTCCTGCGCCAATAGGTCGGAATTATCCAGTTGAACCAGGAGTTGCCCGGTTTGAACCTTCGTATTTTCGCTTACCAGTAAACCTTGGATTTTGCCGATTATTTTGGAACTGATGGTTGATTGATAACCGTCGACAATGGCGTCATCGGTGGAGATAAAACCGCGAATATTGGCATTCCAATACCATCCTCCCAGGAGTATCAGAAGGAGCAACACTAAAACAGGAATTATAATACGTTTGGATGATGAGGAAAAGGTTTCCATTCGGTAAATCGTCCTTTCGTGCAAAAATTATTTTAAATTGGGATTTTTGATGCCGTAGAGGATAATGTCAGTTAAAAAGGCCATTTCGGTGGCGAAAAGATCGTAATCCTGCGCTTCTAAACTGTTATTATCCTTTGTTTTCATATAGTAAAAGCGCAGCCCCCGCAGCATATGCAATATGACTTCTGCAGTTTTGGAAATATCGGCAATTTGGAATTCGCCCGCTGCTTCCCCCTCCTTGAGTATTTGAGTAATCATGATCAATTCATGGTGGGCAAATTCTTTAAATAAATCGGAATAAAGCGGTTTGAGTTGGCAAAAGGAGTTGCTGTTGATTGCGCTTAGATTAAGAAGCTCCTTTAAATAAACGGCCCTTTTTTCCATGTATAAGTGAAGTTTAGCATCAGACGACATTGGATTTTGGAAAAGTGCTCGTATGCGCTCTAAAAAATGGTCTTGTTCGCGGCCGATGACCTCTTGAAAGATACTCTCTTTGGTAGGGAAATAATAATAGAGGGAAGCTTTGCCCATCCCGATATCCTGGGCAATTTCATCCATGGTGACTTTGGAGAGACCGTAACGTGCAAAGCGGCTTTGAGCGGCATCCAATATTAGCTTGCGTTTTTCAGCGGTGAGTTGTTCCGACATTTTTTGGTTCCATTCTAACTTTTCGACT
>DNPP01000300.1:0-987 GCA_003501365.1 Bacillota bacterium | reverse complement strand
CGGATCAAGGCGATGAACCAGGTGAAGGGGATTAATAAACCCATGGGTAATATAATGACGGGGTTTTTCAAAATATCGAGCGTAATCACTGCAATTACATTGGACGGCACTATCGTTAAAGCCACCGTAACCACCATCATCGGCAGGATTAGCGGCTGATAATCTTTTAAGTTAAGCCACTGGGCCAGCCCTACAACCAAGGGATAATAAAAAATCGGGATTCCCAGATAGCTGGATACTAACCATAGCACCATAAAAACAGCTTCCATACCGGTGAGAAAATTGCCGACAAAAATATAGCGCGACATATAGAAGACAGGAAAGATGAGGCGAGAGGTTAAAGCGATGGATATCGTCCGCTGCAAAAGTATTTATGATTTGAATATGAAAACCGATATAATAAATGGATAGGATTGATGCTTGGTTGGAGGTTATTAATGTTGAAAAGAACATTATTCATCGCGACTTTTCTCTTAATCTTCGCAACAGGACTGGTTTTGGCGGCCGATACCCAAAAGATTCTGGAAGAGGCCGATCAATTGATTAAAGCCGGGCAATACGATACGGCATTTAAATTGCTTAGCGAGGCCGATAAAAAAAGTGAAAATCCGGAGATTGTATTAAAGCAAGTAGATATCGCTTTAAATTACTTCGCAGTCAGCACCATGCATCAAATGTTCGCCTTTAAGGACTTACAGCCCGGTGAAACCATCGAGGATATCCGGGGAAATGAAGAGAGCGAAAGCGAGAGCGGAGGCGGAGTCTATTCTTATTATCAATTTGAAATCGATAAGATCCTGAACAAACTGATTATTAGATTTCCAAAGAATGGGCAGTTGTATAAAGCGCTGGGTGAATTTTATTTTGAGGTGTCCTTGCGGTATGGCAAGGGGTGGTTAAAACCGGAGCAAGAATTAGTGGAGCTGGCGGAGAAAAATTGTCTAAAAGCGGAGCAAAATGGGGTGTTTGACGCTAAATCACTTTCGA
>DNPP01000337.1 GCA_003501365.1 Bacillota bacterium | reverse complement strand
AATTTCAAACTCGCTCATAAAGGTATGTTTACGCGTGGGCTGCCGGTAAAAGTGGGGCTCCCCTTCGATGAGGTAGCCGATATATCCAAGTTCCGGAGCTTTAAAACTATCTTGAAGGGAAGTGTTGGTTTTAGTAACCTCGCGGCTGGAATTGATGGTATTATTCAGTGTTACTAAAACTCCTTTACCGGAGGCTTCTCTACTTGCCGCGAGAATAATGGCATTATAAAGGTTCATGGGTCCATCGGAACTAAGTGCGGAAGCCGGGCGCATCGCCCCCACCACCACAACCGGCTTATTACTTTTCACGACTAAATTAAGAAAATAAGCGGTTTCTTCCAAAGTGTCGGTCCCGTGCGTAACAACTACCCCATCAACCTCCGAAGAGGAGAGCAGGACATTGATACGTTCAGCAAGAGTAAGCCAAATTTGATGAGTCATTTCGGCGCTGTCAATCTGGGCAATCTGCTCGCTGGAGATATGAGCGATTTCCCGTAGCGGCCCGGTAATATCTTTTGTAATGGCTTCAATAGGCAAAATAGCCGCCTGATAGTTGGCAGTATCAGTGATTGAGGTGGAAACACCGGCAATCGTTCCACCGGTTGCTAGAATGACAATGTTTTTCATTGAGTATTTCCTTTTCTAAATATAATGTAGTAAAATTATATCATATTCAGACGTTGACCATCTAAAGATGAATATAACAATTGGCAGTTTCCAATCTCCGGAGTATTCCATCATATAACAGTAAAATACTGTAGCGTTTTCTAAATAAGTCATCAATGAAAAACGCTATACTTGGGAAAAATGTTCACAATTTTAGGTAGTTATTTTGCGAACGTTTTACTAGTCGTATGCAAGAATCAACCGATGGGAAAATGCCTAAAAAAAGACTATCTCTTATGAGACAGCCCCTAACCTAAAAAGGAATAATCATTTCCTATCTTGCTTCCCTGATATACGGTTTTCCGTTTGCTTTGGGTTCACAGCCCGGTTTCATAAAAAATGCAAGCGCAATCAAAGTGCACAAATAGGGCATCATTTGTAAAAGTTGATACGGAATGGCTTTGTCGATTATTTGCAATCGAAGCTGAAGCGCATCAATGATTGAAAAGAATAGGCAGGCTGCCAATACCCCTTTGGGTTTCCATTTGCCGAAGATAACCGCCGCAAGCGCCACATAACCACGCCCGGATACAACGCCGGATACATAGGAACTGATATAAACCGTGGTGAGATAGGCGCCTGCAAAGCCGCATAGCATGCCGCACACACTGCAGGCGAAATATTTCTTCCGGATTATTCGAATCCCAAGTGTTTCGGCTGCCCTTGGATATTCGCCGACAGCCCTGAGTGCAAGACCTGTTTTTGTCTTATATAAGTAAAACCAAGCGACAACTACTAAAATCAGTGAAATGTCTACCACAATTGAATTATTAAAAAATACATTCCCTATAATTGGAATATCTCCTAATAGCGGTATCTTTAGCGGACCCGCCGTAACCGATGTAAGCATCCCGGAGTGCTGTTTGGTTGCTGTAGTATACAAAAGTGAGGCAACCGCAAGCCCCAAGATATTTATCGTATTGCCGACGATAATTTGGTCCGCGTTAAGATGAATCGTTAAATAGGCATAGATATAATTTGTAACAAGACCTGCCAGAATACCTGCCAACATTCCGAAATAAGGGTTTTTCGTATAACAAGAAGTGAGAAACCCGATAATCGATCCCACGGACATAATGCCTTCCAGGCCAATATTGGTCATTCCGGCCATTTCCGATATCATTTCACCGGTTGCGCCCATAAGAATAATGGGCAAAACGCGGAACATCATCATAAGTATGCCTGCAACAAATCCAATTGATAATATAGTATCCTCCATCTTATACCCCCGTCTTTTCTCCTTTCAGATTTCCAGGCATTTTCTTGATTCTGAACTTGCTTAACCGCTTCCAATTCTGTTCTCTCACCAGCACGCTGCCGGAAACCACAAAAATAATGATAATACCTTGTAGAATGTCGGCGATAGAGGAAGGTACATTGGTCATGAGTTCCATGGAATTTGAACCGACATCAAGTCCGGCAAAAAACAACGCCGCAAAAGCCACCCCGATTGGGTGTAGCTGACCAATAAGCGCAATCGCGATACCGTCAAAGCCAAAATTGGCACAAAAGCCATCCATGATTTTAAATTGGGTTCCCAATAGCTCAACTGTTCCGGCAAGCCCCCCGATCGCTCCTGATATTGCCATTGCGACTGTGGTATACTGTTTTACACCGATACCGTTGTATTGTGACGCGACTCCATTGATTCCAACCGCCCGGAACTTTACGCCAAGAGAAGTATGATACAGGATATAATACACCAGGATAACGCTTAGAATCGCGATGAACAGGCCGCTATGTAAACGGGTACCATCAAATAGGATTGGAAGATGCGCCTTTTCGATAATTTTCTCGGTTTGCGGTATCCTGCTTGATTTTGCTTCCAGCGGACCCGAATACAGGTACTGAGCAAAAAAGAGCGCGATGTAATTCATGATCAGGGTTGAAACAATTTCATTGACCTTTCGATAAGCCTTCAACGCTCCGGCTATCGCGCCCCAGAGCGCCCCGGCAGCCATTCCGCAAGCAATAGCACCCACCATAATCACATATCCGTTTAAAGTGGAAAAGGTATCGGCAAACAATGAGGCGGCCATGGCCCCCATAATGAGCTGCCCATCAACTCCGATGGTATAGACGCCGCTCTTATAGGCAAATGCGATAGCCAACCCTGTAAAAATAAAGGGAATTGCCGAAACAAGCAGCTCACTAAAATTGTTGAAGGAACCAAACATGCCGCCGAACATATATTGGTAAGCTTCCAAAGGATCGTTCCCGGTCAACATAATGATAAAAATTCCCAGAGCAAGGGCAAGCAACGCGGAAACAATTGGAACCATGGCCTTTTGATAGGCTTTATGAATGGATTGTCGCAAAACTTTTTCCTCCCATCATGGAGGATATTTTTAACATATCGGGCTTTGCTCCGGAAACCTCGCCCATGATCCGGCCTTCATACATAACGACAATTCGATCCGAGAGCTTCACGATCTCATCAATATCCGCAGAAACGATCAATATGGAACAACCTCTGTCTCTTGCTGCAATCAGGCAGTCGTAAACAAATTTGGTTGCTCCGATATCAAGGCCTCTGGTGGGATTCATGGCCACAACAAACCGCGGAGATCTCTCCAATTCCCTTGCCAATATAATTTTCTGCTGATTTCCGCCTGAAAGCACCCTAACTTCATCCTTGACTCCGGAGCACCGGATGTCATATTTTTCTTTCATGCTTACAGCGTATCTTTGAATTGCTTTTTTTCTCAAGAACCAACCGCGCGCCATTGAGAATCGATTTTCATCCAAATCTTTTAACAGCAAATTTTCCTTGATTTCCATATCGCCGATCAGTCCCATTTTATTCCGGTCTTCCGGAATATGGGCGACACCGTTTTTAACAAAATCGGATACGCTGAAACCATTGGCTTTTTTATCTTGATAAATTCTCTCGCCCTGCTCAGGCTTTTTTAATCCTGTCAATATTTCCGCAAGCTGGCTTTGCCCATTTCCATCAATTCCGGCGACACCGAGAATTTCGCCGCCTTTGATTTGAAGGTTTATATCCGAAAGACCGCTGTGTTTGCTGTTTTTATGGAAGGAAACATTCTTAAGCTCGTATATGATTTCTCCGCTTTCTTGTAATTTATCATAAGTTTTTTCAATAACCTTTTCTCCTACCATCAGACCGGCCAGCTCTTCGCCAGAGTAACCCCCTGGGTCAACTGTCGTGATGGTTTCTCCGCGCCTTAAAACGGTTACTTTATCCGATATTTGCATGACTTCCTTAAGCTTATGAGAAATAAATATCACCGATTTGTTCTTTTCCTTTAATTTTTTGATGATTTTAAAAAGTCCCTGGGCTTCCTCGTCCGTCAACACCGAAGTGGGTTCGTCCAAAATCAACAATTGCGCTTCATTAAACAAGGCTTTTATGATTTCAACCTTCTGCTGTTGACCGACGGAAAGCATGTTGACCTTCTCACCCACATCCACACTCAGGTCATAAGCTTCCTGAATCTTCAGCACCTTTTCCAATACCGACTCCTTGTCTAGTAGAATCCCCTTTTGTTCAAGACTGCAAAGCATGATATTTTCAAGCACCGTCATGGCTTCAATCAGCATAAAATGCTGGTGCACCATGGCGATACCTAATTCCCTAGCCTTTTGCGGTGAATCAATTTTCCGTCTTTCATGGTTGTAAATGATTTCTCCGGATGCCGGTTGATACAGTCCACATAGTATATTCATCAACGTACTCTTACCGGCCCCGTTTTCCCCCAAAAGGGTATGCACATGGCCGTCTTCCACTTTAAGGCAAACCTTATTTAACGCATAAAAATCCTTAAACTTCTTTGTAATATTTTCCAATATAAGCATTGCTCTGCATCCTTTGTTTTCTTACTCATTTACCCCAAATAAACGGCCTATACGGCCGTATATTCGGTAGCTAACTTTTTTTACCACAAAGAGCATAGATGTCACAGAGTAAAAATTATAATGTTCTCTGTGTTTTCCGTCCCCTCAGTGGTTTAAGTCATTCGTTATTTTGCGTAACTTTGGCAATCAATTTTACCGCTGGTGATTTTTTTAATTACATCACTGACAATCGCTCGATCCTTGGAACTGAAAATACTGTTATAATTGCCTATACTGCAGGAACCGCCGCTTTCAAATCCCTTGATGACATATCCGCCTCTAAAGGTTCCGTCATGGGCCGCTTTCATGGCAGCATAGATTAGCATTTCGTTGCTCTGGATAATACTTGTAATGGTTGTTTTTGGGGAAACGTTGAGCGCTTCCGAGGGCTGTGCGATAAAATAGACATTCTTTAAGCTTTCGCATGCTTGTCTTACCCCGGAATCGACACCGCTGGCAAAGCTAAAAATAACATCCACAT
The DNA here is from genome assembly GCA_003501365.1 of Bacillota bacterium. GTDB lineage: Bacteria > Bacillota > UBA4882 > UBA8346 > UBA8346 > UBA8346. Next base: position 5,371 of record DNPP01000337.1, on the reverse strand, counting down.
TTTTGGCGTTGATCATGGAAAGACCGATTTCTTTTCCCTTAGCGACGTCGGTCCAGGAACCGGACATGACCGAGATGTACCGTATATCCTTATTGATATATTTCGCGCCTGCTTCCATTGTTTTGCTTGCTTTAATAATCTCAGCCGATTCCTCGCCGCCAACAAAACCGATGGACTTGGTCTTGGTTTGAAGCGCCGCAATCACGCCTGCGATAAATCCGATTTCCGCATTGTTCTGAGACATTGACATTACATTACGGCTTACATAACTGCCGTCAATTGCGGCAAAGTTTATTTTAGGATATTGTTTGGAAAGCTGCGCATAAGCGTCGGAAACATTGGTATCCGGTGAAATTACCAGGTTTACGCCCGCGTCGCAATATTTTTTGATAGTTGATACAATATTGCCTGTGGCAACATTTTCAATCGTAAAGGTTTTAATAGTATTGAATTTTGCTGCAGAATCCTTAAAACCTTTATAACAATTGCTACCCCATCCACCGTCTTCAAACGGCGCTACCGAAACATAGGCAACCTTAAAAACGCCGTTACCGGCAGAAATTCCAGTCCCCGCCAACCCGCAAAACAGGATACCCATAAGTACCGATGCTACAATTGACTTTTTTAATGCGCTTATTTTTTTCATGTTGTACACCTCTACTTTTTTATTCTATTGGTCTTAAAATCTCTTGCTCATGCAATTTTCGCCTTTTCATCCAATCAATGCCTTGTTTCTGTGCTTCCGTTATGACTTTTGCTTCATCCACTTTGGTTGATTTCCCGTTTCTCAGCAGTATTTCGCCCTGCACAAGGACTGTATCAACGTTGCTACCGTGGGCTGAAAAAACCATATTCCACAACAGGTTTGTCTCATCGCCTTCCCAATAGATGGGCTGAAGATTCGGACGGAAACAGTCGACCAGTATCAAATCGGCGCTTTTCCCCGTCTCGATAGAACCAATCTCATCTTCCATGTTGAGGGATCTAGCCCCGTTGATCGTCGCCATACGGAGCATTTCTTTTGCGCCGAAAACCAATGCGTCGCAGTGGGTTGCCTTTTGAATCAACGAGGCAAATTTCATCTCCTGGAATAAATCCATGCTGTTATTGTCGATCGGTCCATCGGTTCCTAATGAAACGTTAACGCCCATTGATTTCATCAGTGGGGTCCTAGCAATGCCACACCCAAGCTTGGCCGCGGAAACCGGACAATGTGCAAGGCTCGTTCCCGTATCCGCCATTTTTTTCATGTCACCTTCATTAATCCATACACAATGGGCTAGTAGAGTCTTTTTTCCGAGCAGCCCCCTTTGTCCCAGAACATCAATAGTTGATTTGCCAAATTTCCGTATAACCGTCTGTTCCTCTTCCATCTGCTCACAACCATGGGTATGAATTCCCACGCCATATTCCTTCTGCATTCTGACCGCGTTTTCATACATCGGCTGACTGCAGTAAAAAAGATCTTCCAGACCCGCCCAAACGCGTATCCGTCCATTTTGGCTCATGTGAAGCGTTTTGATGGCTTCTTCATTAGACCCTGTCGATTCAAAAAACGTATAGGGCAATACATCGGCCGCATAAGGCGCTAGATGGAGCCTTATTCCAAGCTCACCGGCAGCCTCTGCGCTGCGATGCATAAACCGATACATATCCATAATCGTGGTGGTTCCATTCTTCAGACATTCCAGATAACAAAGCCTCGATGCGTGATAAGTGTCCTCCTCTGTACATGTTCTGTGCTCCAAGTCATACTCCGGAAGCCATTCTATCAACTTTTTATTTTCGGCGACACCTTTAATCAGACTGGAATGATTATGCGTATCGACAAACCCCGGAAGCAGCGCCATCTTGTTTTTCCCGTCGATAATCTCATCCGCATAAAGGGGTATCGAAACCTCTTCTTTATGGCCTACACTCTTTATGATACCGTTTTCTATAACCACAGTGCCGTTTTTTATAATCCGATCAGTCGCATTCACAGTGAAGATTATTACATTCGTTATGACCTTACAGTTCAATTGTTATCATTTCCTTGTTTAAAATTAAAATCTCTTATCGCGCGTACGCGCTTTATTTACAGTTAATTTTTCAGTTTCTGCGGTTATTTTCACTCCTTCCACTTGCCGGTAAGAAATAAATGTCACATTATATATTACATATTTATTACATTAACATAACTTGTTATTCAACTTATATACTATACCATTGTTTTATGAATTAAAAAATTTTAATCTTCCACGTCTTCCTATATTTCATTTTCAAGCTTGTACCGCTATTTTCGCTTCTTTCACTTGCCGGCCAAAAATAAAAATATTATGTTATATATAACACACTTATTACATTAACATAACATTATTTGCTATTCAACTTACATGTTGTATGATGATGTATTGTTATATAGTACATAATGTACTATAATTAAATCTATCGACTCCCAAACTCAACTACCGCCGGATAAAACCGGCGGAGCATTGAAACAATTATCAAAATTTATTCCAATATTTTACTGTAATAGCAACTTTGTGATAGGAAAAGAGGTTTTTAGCCTATGCGCTAATTGCTGTGTTTAACAACAACCTAGCCTAAAAGGTGGGATAATTATGACATTACAGGATTTTTTGAATTTCTCTTTTACAAACAGCATCAAGGAGTTATACCCAATCATAGGGGCTGAAAACATCCGCGTGCAGTATATTTCCAGTCTAGAGCCTCCGGTTGAAAAATTCGTGCGTGAAAATGAAATCATTTTTTCAAGCGCTCTTTCGGTACGCGACAATCCGAAATCCTTATTTAAATTCATCAATGATGTATATGAATCGCACGCCTCCGCCCTTATTTTTGCCTTCCCAAATAATTCCTTTCAGCAGCTCCATCGCGTAAAGCATTATTTTCAAGAAAGGAACTTTCCGATTCTTACACTACCTTGGGATCATTTATTTTCTGATATTGTGGAACATACCATTAAAGAAATCTGGATTCAGGACAATGGTAACGCTTCCTATTTGGAGTGCCTGCAAAAGGAACTATTAAACCAATATTTATCAGGTAAAACTTTAGATAACGCCGCCGAAAGCATCAGCAAATATATACAATGCGATATTATTATCGTTGATACCAATAAGAAAATTAAGGGTTCAAGTGGTAATGGCGGGGATATGAGCAGTATAGCCGAAGACATTACGCGGTCTCCCTGTAAATTTGCGATTAATGCGGGCAATAAGCTTTACGGTTATGTTCTGTTCTTGTCGGATAAGGTCGGTTCCCAATTCAGTCCCTTGACAATTGAGCAAAGCGTCATTACTCCACTGACTTTATGGTTTGATAAGGAATGGGCTCTGACCGCTTCCAAAATGAAGCCTATGGAAGATTTTGTTTGGAAGCTTGTCCATCATGAATTTACAAGTAATCATGAGATCCTTTCAAACGCGGAAGTTTTAAGATTCAATACCCATTGCCTGTATATCTGTTTTCTGGGGGAAATAGGCTTCAAAAGAAGAGGAACAGACATATACCCGGATAGCCCCATCCATTCTGTCAGCAATATTATTCAGGAGCAGGTAATACTTGCCGCTCAGGAATTAAACTTATCCGTGATGACAACATTGCATAAGACTTCCTTGATTATTTGCCTGCAGAAAGATAGCATCTCTTCAAATCTTGACCATGCAAGCACATATCTGGATTTGCTGGAGATCTATTTGAGCAGGGCATTGCCCGATCTCGGTATCGTCTGGGGATATGACAATCAAAGCCAGCCGATTATCAATCTACCGTTAAGCTATCTGAATGCAAAAACCGCTTTGAATATCAGCATACGTTCAAACACCGGTCAGGCTAGAATCTGCTTTCAGTATTCCATTATGCAAAAAATACTGTTCTCACTATGCTATGATAAAGAAACCGTTGCCCTCTCCTACAGCACGATTGAAAGAATCGTCGAATATGACAAAAGCAAAAATGCCGATTTAATGTATACGCTCGATTGCTTTTTCAAATCAAATTATAATATCAGCGAAGCAGCAAGGTGTCTGCATCTGCATCGTCAGTCGCTTTTATACAGGCTGGAGAAAATAGAAAATTTGTGCCAGATGTCACTTAAAAATCATAACGATCTATTTATACTGGAAATCTGTCTGATGATACACAATTCCGTTATTACAACGACTTCGCCTTTTTTAAACTCCCACGGATAGCTTTGGAGGTTCAAATGCATAACAAAAAAGCAAGTTCCAAAATAAACTTACTTTTCTATTGTTTCTTAAAATGTTAATCAATGGGGATAATTAAATTTACCCAACCGAAATCTGATTCGACTGCTTTTTGTTACCCAAATAAGCTTCCTTGACCCGGGAATCCAGAGCTAACTCACTTGCCGAGCCCGCCAAAGCCACCCGGCCGTTCTCCAATACATAACCCCGGTGCGCTATTTTTAATGCCATATTGGCATTTTGCTCTACTAAAAGCACAGTCGTTCCTTTGACATTAATCGCTTGAATAGCCTTAAATACTTCTTTTACCAAAATAGGTGACAGTCCCATGGACGGTTCATCGAGTAACATTACCCGGCAGTTGGTCATCATGGCCCGACCCAGCGCCAGCATTTGTTGTTCACCGCCGCTTAAGGTCCCGGCAATTTGGGATTGCCTTTCTTCAAGCCGGGGAAATAATTCAAAGACTCCTCGATATAATTCACTGATGGAGCGGCCATCCGATGCCTTTTTTCTAATAGTCCAGGTCGCTAATTTTAAGTTTTCACCTACAGTTAGACTTGGAAAAATCCCTCGACCCTCAGGAACATGAGCGATTCCTAGTCCGACGACCTGATGAGCCAGGCGGTTGTTTAAGCTATTGCCTTGATATAGGATTTCTCCTTCGGACATCGGTAACATTCGGGAAATTGCTCGTAGAGTCGTAGTTTTTCCAGCCCCATTGGCCCCAAGCAAAGAAACGATTTCCCCTTCATTGATTTGAAGATTAATGCCGTGCAATGCCTTAATGGCCCCATAAGCTACCGACAACTGCCTGATTTCTAAGAGGCTTGGCGCTGTTATACTCATCCCGCAGCCTCCTCTTCTCCTAAATAAGCCTTGATCACCAGCGGATTATTGGTAACTTCATCCGGTTTACCGGCTGCAATCGTCCGTCCGAAATCCATCACCTGGACATATTGACAAAGCTCCATAACCACCGGCATTTGATGCTCAATCAATAATATTGACAAATTAAAATCCTGATGAATCCGATGAATCAAATTGATCAATTCGCTCACTTCAGTTGGATTCATCCCTGCCGCCGGTTCATCCAGTAATAATACTTTTGGTTGTGTCGCGAGTGCCCTGGCGATTTCCAACCTTCGTTGTTCACCATA
>DNPP01000389.1 GCA_003501365.1 Bacillota bacterium | reverse complement strand
CCTCAAAAGTCAGATTGGTCCCAAAAAAATTCATCCGGCCCTGTTTGGTCCGGAAGTGGCCGTCTTGGACGTAAACAATGCCGTTCTTATTAATGTCGTAATTGTTGAGATAACTCATATCGACTGCCGAATGCTCATGGGGATAATCCGGGTTGTTTTCCCAGCAAATGGTATCCGGATAAACTGAATATGCCAAGGAAAACGGCAGAACTAAGGTTAAAACCGCCAAGAGAATAGTTTTACGCAAAGCTGATTCTACCTCGATTAAATTGAATTAAAATTCTTTTTATGTAATTCTTTTTTCAGCATGTTTTCCCTGCCGGCTAGTATTTGGTTTCGATTTTATTTAAACTTCTAAATTAAAAACCCCGGCAAACTCACCGGGGTACTTGATTAACTATTTTATTGGTCGGTTAAAATATAGACCTTGATTCGTTTTGAGCCATACATTGCTGCTTCGCGATAGGTTTCATAACATAGGTCAATACGGTTGCCTTTAATGGCCCCTCCGATATCGGCGGCCTCAGCCCTGCCGTATCCCTCGATATACAACATAGTTCCTAATTTAATCACCCGGGGATCGACCGCAACCAGTCCGAAGCCGGCTTTTTTGCCGGTATACGTCTGGCCGTATTTCGCATATATGCCGCAACTTTCCGGTCCGGGGTAGTAAGCGGTAGCAAGCATATTTTTAACTTCCATATAACGGAAAGAACCTCTTGATGTCTCTAAAGTTCGTATTACTGTACGAATACCTCTGGCAATTACCTTATTTTCCATCGGCCGGATTAATTTTTCCGCCAGCCGGTAACGGTTCACTTCCCTGCCGTCCTCATAAACTACTTTTACTTGTCGCTCAGCCAGGCCCGGTTTACCTTGGCTTAGGATCTTTTCTTCACCGCGCTCCAAATCTTTATCTTTACGATACTCCGTGGCTGGATTGATCGTAATTTGTTTGGTAATGATTGCGGTATTAACCTTTACAACTTTAATCTTATCACCCGGTTTGACCATCACATCCGGCGCCGGTGAAATTTTATCATCCTTACCGCACTTTATTCCGGCTGTAGTTAAAACCGATTTAACCGGTTTGGCAACGGTGTTAAACTCGGTGGTTTGACCATTAATCTTAATTTTGACTAAAAAAGCACGGATGACTTGGATTTGCATATTCTCGGTTACCGGAGTTTTCAGTTGGGGCTTTACTATATCGCCTGATCGTAGGATAATTTCTTTCTCATGTAATACATCAGCCACATCGGTACTCAGGGTGTGGTACTGTAAGGTCTCCCCATCTACGTGCAGCACCACCCGATCAAGAGCGACAACATATGAAACAAAGCCAAATAAAGCGACGCCCAATACCGACCCAATTCCTATGTACATATAATCGTGGAATCTCTTTTTCCATCGGCCATTGATTATCTTTACCTTCATTCTGACCCCCCTCTTGAGATAAATACCAAGCTATAGATGAATTCGTTAACTCCCAATAAAATCCTGCTGTAAATTATTCATTCCGAAAATTCCCGTACTCGAAATTCAACCCCCAAGGCATTGGCCAGGGAAGCAGCTTTCTCAATATCTACCCCCGGGTAACGGACTACCGAGGCAATTACTTTGGGGAAAACTTGTTTGCTGCGGCGAATAAAATTCAAAACGCCATCAAAAGCGGCTGTTCCAAATCCGGTCCCGGTGAGTTCTTGATATGATTGGGCGTCCCCGGCATTTAAGCTTATCGATATCACATCGATCAACCCCTCCAGTTGGGGTAGGATATCATAACCTAAAAACAGATCCGCCAATCCGTTGGTATTCAACCGAACCCGCACCGGATAATTTTTTAAATAACGGGATACTTCGACCACTACCTCCGGCCGCATCAATGGCTCACCATAACCACAAAAAACAATCTCCCGGTAACGGGTAGGTTCACCAATGAACGCAATAATCTCCTCTGCAGTCGGCTCTTGTTTGAGCCAGAGATTGTAGCCCACGCCGCCGGCTGTTTCCCGAATACAAAAACGGCAATTATTGGTACAGCGATTGGTGATATTTAAATAGAGGGCGTCGTTGAGCGGATAAGCAATTATCATAGCCCGTTCTTTATCTTGTTGATCTTTCTTTGTCATGACCAGACTTCCTTATATTTACATAAATATTATCGAATTTCCAAATAGTTTCCTAAATCCTAAACAAAGCTTTAGTATTAGCGATGGTGGCCTCCATTACCCGGTCAACCGGTAATTGCTTGACCTCAGCCAGTTTTTCCCCCACTAATGCCACCCGTAACGGCTCATTACGGCGGCCCCGAAAAGGATGAGGCGTCAAATACGGACAGTCAGTCTCCACAAGGAGCCGGTTAAGCGGTATTTCAGCAGCCACACTTCGTAATTTCTCGGCATTTGTGAATGTCAAAGGTCCTGCAAAAGAAATATGTAAACCCAATTTTAAGAATCCCGACGCCAACTCACGACTTCCACTGAAACAATGCATTACGCCGCCTGCCGGGCCTAATTTTCCCTCATTCAATACGGTATAGGTATCTTGATGAGCTTCCCGGTCATGAATAATAATTGGTTTATTATACTCCTTGGCGAGTTGTATTTGTTCCAGAAAGGCTTTAAGCTGTTCATCCCTTGATGAATCAAGATAATGATAATCCAGTCCAATCTCTCCTACCGCCACCACTTTGGGCTCAGCGAGCAACCCGGTCAATTCTGCGGCAGCATCGGTATTCCATGACTTGGCATCCTGAGGATGAACTCCCACAGTAGCCCAAATCATTGGATACTCCTTAGCTAACGCAATGGCCCGCCTGGATGAATCCAGATCGTAGCCCACGACCAACATGGCTGTAATCCCATTATCAACCGCCGCTTTAATAACCGCCGGATAATCATCCTGGTATGCTTGATCATTTAAATGACTATGGCTGTCAATCCACATTATCTTACCTTAGCGCCTTCGCCAATCATGGATTCAGGAGTAACCAAGGCCAATTGCCCCTGATCGTTGGAAGCGGCTAATAACATACCTTCGGAAAGTAATCCCCGTAACTTGGCAGGCTTCAAATTAGCCACCACTACAATTTCTTTGCCAACCATATCGCTGGCTTGATAATGCTGGGCAATCCCGGCCACTATCTGACGTTCCGCACCCAAAACCTTGACTTTCAATTTAAGTAATTTGTCGGACCCTTCTACCTTTTCGGCCTCAATTACCTTGGCAATTCGCAAATCAATACGTGAGAATTCATCAATCGTAATTTGCCCGGTTTCCTGGGTCGCCGGAGATTTTTCCGGTACTGCGATTTTCTGTTCCACAGGTTGTTCCTCCTTTGGTTTTTCCACTTCAATCCGAGGAAAAATCGGATTTCCCTTCCGGGTTTGGACCCCCGGTTTCAACCAACCCCATTTAATAGCATCGTTATACTCCAAGCTACTCGGCGAACCGCTAAGTCCCAATTGTTCCCATATTTTGGCCGGAGTCTCTACTAAAAACGGGACTAAATACACCGCGACCAACCGTAAAGTTTCACTCATGGTATAAAGCACGGTATGTAAACGCTCCTGCAAATCAGGGTTTTTTGCCAAAGCCCACGGTGCAGCTTCATCAATGTATTTATTGGCTCGGCTGACTAATTTAAAAATAGCTGCCAGGGCGGTATTGATCTCTAATTTCTCCATTGCCGCTTTGAGCTCGATCAAACTCTCCTGGGATTGTTTAATCACTTGTTGATCCAAATCCTGATAAGTGCCGGGGCTTGGTACAACTCCCTGGTTAAATTTTTCAATCATCGAAAGGGTTCGATGCAGCAGATTCCCCAGATCATTGGCCAGATCGGTGTTAATCCGCAGAATTAGGGCATCTTCAGTATAATAACCGTCGGAACCGAACGGAATCTCCCGCAATAAATAATAACGAATGGCGTCTAAACCATACTTATCAATTAACAATACCGGGTCAATCACATTCCCTTTAGATTTGGACATTTTCCCGCCATCCAGCACCAACCAGCCATGGCCAAAAACCCGTTTCGGTAACGGCAGTCCCAATGCCATCAAAATAATCGGCCAGGTAATGGTATGAAATCTAACAATCTCCTTACCCACCAAATGCAGATCGGCCGGCCAATATTTACAATATAAGTCGGTCTTTTCCGGATAGCCTAATGCGGTGATATAATTGGAAAGAGCGTCAAGCCATACGTATACCACATGTTTACTGTCAAAAGGAACCTTGATACCCCAATCAAACGTGGTTCTGGAGACGCATAGATCCTCCAAGCCGGGTTTTAAAAAGTTATTCACCATTTCATTTTTACGGGAAACGGGCTGGATAAATTCGGGGTTTTCTTCGATATGTTTGATCAGACGATCCGCATATTTGGATACCCGGAGAAAATAACTTTCCTCTTTGACCAACTCCACATCGCGGCCACAATCCGGACATTTTCCCTCTTTGAGTTGACGCTCCGTCCAAAAAGCTTCGCAGGGCGTACAATACCATCCTTCATACTCACTCTTATAAATATCGCCTTGTCGATATAACTGTTCGAAGATAGCCTGGACGGCTTTTTCATGTCGTTTCTCGGTAGTGCGGATAAAATCATCATTGGATATTTGTAGTCTTTGCCATAAATCTTTAATATTGGCTACTATTCCGTCGACATAAGCCTGAGGACTCACTCCGGCAGCCCCTGCTTTTCTTTGAATCTTCTGACCATGTTCATCAGTGCCGGTTAAGAACCAGACTTGATCGCCAATTTGGCGGTGATAGCGAGCCAATGCATCTGCAGCAATGGTCGTATAGGCATGCCCGATATGCAAGTTATCACTGGGATAATAAATCGGTGTGGTAATGTAATATTTCCCCATCGTCAATCTCCTCCTTTATTCAATGGACGCTGTAAGCTAAAATGGCTATTGCAAATTAACTTGTTTTATTACTCAATTCTTAATTTTCGCATAATTGCCCAAAAATAAAACCCCTCATCCCGTAGGGGACGAGAGGTTATCCTTCGTGGTACCACCCCAGTTCACTTCCCTTAATGCGCGCGAGGGAAGACTCCTGAGTTCGTAACGGGAACCATGCGTCCGTTTTTACTCATACTTCAAAACGGAAACTCCGGGATCATTTTCAACGTTAACGCGATCAGGTTTCCACCCTCCCCGATTCTCTAGTACTAAGTTAACGGTTACTTTTCCCTTCATCGTCTTTTAACCAATTATAATTATATTATTTCTCTAAATATAAAGGTTTACCCGTTGTTTGTCAAGTGAATCCCCTTTTGTTAATTGAAAGTAAATTTTTTTGGATCAATTTGACTTTGCATGCAAATATAGGTATAATGAGTTTGTTTGCTATGTCGAATTTTAACGAAAGGAGCGACCAATCAAAATGATGAAATCCACCGGGATTGTACGTAAAGTTGATGAGCTTGGACGCGTTGTAATTCCCATTGAATTACGACGTACGCTTCAGATTGATGAAAAAGACGCCCTGGAAATTTATGTTGATGGCGAGAAGATCATTTTAAAGAAGTACGAGCCAGCATGCATCTTCTGTGGAAACGCGGACGGCATCAAAAATTTCAAGGAGAAAAATATCTGTAAGTCCTGTTTGGAATCAATGAAAGGCGCTTGCTAAGAGGAGGAACTCCCTCCTCTTTTTTTTTGAGTTTCCAAATATAATTGATACAATTCTTTAGTGCTTTTCCCTGTTAAAGCGGCAATCTCTTTCAATTGGTCTCTTAATGAGGATTGGTTGGTAATCTTCATTTGAAATAAGTTTTGAATGTCGATATTTGTCGAATTTTGACAATTTTTAACATTCTGACTCATTCCTTCAACCAGCACTGTAAATTCACCCTTCAGCTCTCTTGCCGAGAGCTTTTCAAGCGTTTGAGACAAACTGCCCCTCAAAAACTCTTCATGGATTTTGGTTAACTCACGTGCCACCACTATCCGGCGCTCCCCTAACACCTGGTAGATGTTTTGCAGGGTCGCCAGTAAGCGGTGCGGCGCCTCATAAAAAACCAAGGTGCCTTGGAATTTTACCATCTCACCCAACTTCATACTCTGATCCTTCTTTTTACGGGGCAAAAAACCAACAAACCAGAAGGATGCCGTATCTAACCCCGAGGCTGCCAGTGCGGTAATCACAGCTGAAGCTCCTGGAATCGGCACTACCGAGATTGCCCGTTCAATTGCCGCAGCTACTAAAAGATTACCCGGATCGGAGATGCCGGGCATTCCGGCATCGGACACCAAAGCTACGTTTGCGCCGGCTAAAATCTTTTCAACAATCTGGTCAGCTCGTTCCCTTTCATTATGCTGATAGTAGCTGATTAAACTTTTCTTGATCTGAAAATGATTCAATAGTTTTAAGGTATGGCGAGTATCTTCGGCAGCGATCAAATCTACCTCACTCAAGATCCTCAATGCCCGATGGGTTATATCTTCGAGATTGCCAAGCGGTGTAGCTACCAAATATAAAATTCCGGCCTTACCTTCCAACATCGGGTCCGCTCCAATTTTAGCTGTCAATTTTAAAACTCAATCCCTTCTCTAGCTTGAAACTCCTGTTGATAAGGATGTTTTACCATCCTCATCTCAGTGATCAAATCCGCCAATTCTAAAATTGAAGGCGGCATATCCCTGCCTGTCAAAACCAATTCAAGACCGGCCGGTTTTTTCATTAGAGTTGATACTACCGTGTTGACATCTAACAGCCCTATGTTCAGCGCATGGCTCAACTCGTCAATCACAATCAGATCATTCCCATTGGAAAGGATAGACTCTTCAATTAGTTCCCAACCCTTGACCGCATGCTCAATTTCAAGAGGAGTTGGTTTCCGAGTAAAAATAAACTCACCCGTACCCAAGGCATAAATCGGAAGCGGTGGGTCAAACACCATAAATGCCCAATGCTCACCTGAAGTCCCTGCCGCTTTCAATAATTGATAAACTTTCACCCGCATGCCTCTGCCCCAGGCTCGGGCTGCTAATCCAATTGCAGCTGTGGTCTTCCCTTTTCCGTCACCCGTATAAACTTGAATTATGCCTTGTTTCATCAAATCGCTCCTTTAATTGTATTGCAAATGCCGAAAACCGCCACCCCATTGTATTGCAAGCTAATCTTTGACTATTGAGAGTGGTCTAAAGCCACTGCTACTGTTATCTGGCCCATATTTTGCTTTGGCCCGATTAATTTGCCATTTTTAGTTCCATATAATGCTGCCGGTTCACTTACTTCGCCTAACTCAGGCGCATCGAAAACATTTTGTCCATTTTTCAACTCCGGGGTCATTTTTTGCAATTGCTGCTTGGTGAAAGTAACCAACGGTACGCCCAATTCCTTACAAGCTTCAGTGATGCCCGGTTCCTGCTGCCTTAAATCAATAACATGAATCGCACGAATACTCCGGACCGACCAATAATGTTCCCGAAAATAACGACGGATTGCTCCTGCTATTCGAGCGCCCGAGATACCTTGAGAGCAATCGATTCCCACCGTAAGACAAACCGGGCGGAGCGCTAACGTTAATACACCTGAAGTCAACGCCGAGACTTCCCGGTAGCCGATGATTAGCAACATCTTCTCTTCCGGAGTAAACTGAGGTTGTCTATCCTGTACCAACCGCACATTCTCCGGCCAAGCCAAATCGATTCCCCAATGATCCCAAATCACAACCGGCTCACCATTAACAATCGCCCCGGTGAATTTGGGTACCAGCTCGGGATGATCAATTCCCAATTTATGCTCTTCGGCAAGTAAATCCAAGCTTGGCAACTCGTTAATATCCGATGCCGTGGTAATTACTGCGGTGGCTTTCAAATATTTGGCTAAGGAACCCGCCAACTGATTGGCTCCTCCCCAATGCCCGGACAGTAAACTAATTACAAAACGTCCGTCTTCATCAATAATCAATACCGCCGGATCGACTTGCTTATTCCGGATAACCGGAACCATACTGCGAACCGCAATTCCTGCCGCCATGATTAATATCAAAGTTGAATATTTCATAAAAGCTTCCTGAATCTCCTCAGTTACCGGGCCAATATAAACCGCTCCTTGTTCTTCTTCAGTTGCATACCGTCGCGGCACCCTCAGATCGGCCTTTAGATATGCGGATAGCTTTTTTGCAAGGATAGAACCTTTCTTCGTGAGACTAATGATAATTTTATCCCTATTGAAATCAGTTTTTCCTAAAGCCATATTTTAAACTCCAGCACACTTTTTATTAAAACCAATTTTTAAAAAAGCCCGCCTACATGGCGGGTTCACCAATCATATCCGGACTCTACTCCCAGCTGCCAAACCAAATAAATGAATTTTCCGGGTCGATTCGAGTTACCAGATACTTCCGCTCATCATAATCACTAACCACCACATAGCCGACTTCATAAGGGAACTCGTCCCGCATCAATTTGCCCCGGACTCGCACTTTTAGGCCTGCTTCATCTCGCTCTATGAACTCAAAACGGTCTTTCATAAAATACAAAGATTTATATAATTCCAGCTCCAGGCTTTCATCTTCAAAAGGTTCTTCAATGATTTCAACCGGTATAATTTCATTCCCCGTCGCAATCACTCCCTTATGCATTTAATAAAATTATATCAGTTATATTCAATTTGTGCTAGTAAAAGGGCCCAAAGAAAAAGGCCGCCGTTAAAAAGCTCACGGCGGTCCTTTTTTATATAATCAACACATTACCTGCTCTTTTTTATTCTTAACTTCGAATAATGATGGTATTCATCGAATTGATTTTGCATCCAAAATTCGGTTTTACTACTACTTCCAGTTGGACCCATTCCGAAACCTTTACCAGGATTTTGGCTACAACTTTTTGCTTTAATTCCCCCGGTTCATGACAGGTTGCGGGAACTAGCACATGATCTGTTTCAATACATAATGGAATATTTTCAATCTCTAGGAATGGATTTTCACGCTTTACCCCTGGAATATCAACCACCAGCATAAACGGTATGTTTTCACCAATCTCATGAACGATTCCCGCCGGATCAACATAAAAAACTTGTTTATGAATAATTCCCTGTTTTACGATTTTATCGTCAAACACATGATCGGTGGTATCTTTAATACTGGCATCAATGTGGTCGATTTTTACCGCATTAAGTGGAATACAATTTTCAACGACTACTTGACCGACGACCTCACCAATTACTTTTAGAACTTTTAGACGTTCAGTCGTCAATGTAGTAATCTGATTTTGTGAGAATCCATGACAGCAACAGCTCATAG